>NZ_JAJVKW010000007.1:0-300000 GCF_024198255.1 Myxococcus guangdongensis | reverse complement strand
AACGACAACAACCCCGCGTTCGCTCCGCGTGTGATCACCGTCTTGTGGATGCCCAGCAGCTGCATCAACCCGGACGTGTCGAACTTGCCCGCGAACACGCCAATCGAGCCCACCACCGCGTGCGGCGCGCTCCACAGCTCCTTCGCGCCCAGCGCCACCATGTAGCCCGCACTGGCGCAGACCCTGTCCATGTACGCAATCACGGGCTTCTTCTTCGCCACCCGCTGCACCACCTCGAGGATCTGCTCCGAGGCAATGGCCGCACCGCCGGGGCTGTTCACATACAAGAGGATGGCCTTGGAGCGCTTGTCCCGCGCCGCCGCCCTCAACCCCTTCACCACCGCGTCCGACGTCGCGAACCTGCCGCCCGCGTTCCCGCTCCCGGGGACGATCATCCCGGATACCGGCACGAAGGCCAGCCGAGGCTTGCGCTTCCACCGACGCCACTTCACCGGAGGAAACGGCACCGTCTCCAGGTACATCTCCATCGGCTCCAGCTCCGTGTCGTCATCCTCCGGAGCCACGCCGTCCTTCTTCTCCACCATCCCCAGGTGCAGGGGCAGGTCCACCTCGCTCACCAACCCATCCACCAGCCCCGCGGCCTTGGCGCGCTGCGCGCTGTAGGGACCCTGGTCGATGAGCGCCCGCACCTCGTCCGGCGTCTTCTTCCGCGCCGCTGACACCGCCTCCACCAGCGCCGCGTAGCGCTCGTCCAGGAACGACTCCACCGTCCGCCGCTGGATGTCGGAGACCTCCGGATGCGTGAACAACTCCGGCGCTGTCTTGTAATCACCCCGGCGGATGAACTGCGGCCGGATGCCGATGCGCGACAGCCCCTCCCCCAACGCGGTCGACTCCGCCGCGTACCCCACCAGCTCCAGCCGCCCCATCGGCGCGAGCAACACCTCGTCCGCCGCGCAGAGCACCGGATACGAATCCGTGTCCACCATCACCGCCCACGTCACCACCCGCTTGCCCGCAGCCCGGAACTCCGCCAGCAGCGCCAGGAGCGCGTCCCGCTTCGCCGGGGGCAACCCCAACCCCTCCACCTCCAACAACACCCCCTTCACCTTGGCGTCCCCCGCCAACAGCCGCAGCGCCTCTCCGAACTTCTCCAGGGACGTCACGTCCGCGGGCTCCGGCTTGGCGCCGCCCCCCAGTGAGAACCGGGGCTTGCGCTGCTCCCGGTACGGCGGATCCCCCGTCAGACGGAAGCGCACGTAGGCCGGACGGCTCCCGGCCGCGAACATCCGGAAGGGCGCACCCAACAGGGTTCGCAGGAGCAGCAACAGGTTGGCGATGGCGAGGAAGGGCAGGCGCAGCATGGCGTCCCGAGGTCGATGTGGGCACCCAGGCGCGTACTGGACACGCTCTCCCGGTGCAAGCCCTGTTCAGCAGGCCCGTTGGGTCGTGATAGCCTCCCCCGCCATGCGAACCCCTTCCCTTGCCCGACTCCTCCTCGTCCTCGCGCTCGCGACGGGCGGAGCCGCGCTGGCCCAGCCGCGCAAACCGGTCCAGGACTTCAACGCCCCCCGTGAGCTCACCGCCGAGGAGCGCGAGGCCGCCAAGCAGCGCGCCATGGGCAACAACCTCAACAACTACGGCAAGGACATCCAGGTGAAGGCACAGCCCTTCCCCTGGAAGGCCGCGGGCCTCGCCGGCATCGTGTTCCTCGTCGCCATCCCCTTCGCCATCCGGGCCTTCCGGAACACGTCGAAGGACATGGACAACATCAACACCTTCGGGAACAACTCCAACCGCGCCGACGACGAGGCCGCCTGAAGCACCCTCGCGCTCCAGCTCTCCTCGGAGCTGGAGCCGACGGCGCGGCCAGACCTACGGCTGCGCCACCCCCGTCTCGTAGGCCGTGCGGATGCTCTGCGCGCAGGCCCGGGACTTCTCGCCCTCCCCGCTCCCGATTTGACGCAGTCGCGCCATGACCATGTACCGGGTCCCGGCCGCGTTCACCCACGGGTAGAAGCCGAAGGCCCCCGCGGACGAGTGTCCCGTCACCGTCCACGCTCCGCCGACGCGCTCCCCTTCAATCCAGTGCCCCAGCCCGTAGTACGCCTCGCCCGCGGTCCACGGTGTGAAGGACACGCCCGCGCCACCGGGCCCCGCGGGGACGGCGTCCACCGTCAGCTTGGACGACAACGCCGTCTGGGCGTTGAGCAGCTTCATCAGGAAGACGCGGTACTGCGCCGCGCTCCCGGAGAAGCCCCCCGCCGGGGCCACGTCGCTGTCGGACTCCGGGAAGCTGGTGCCCAGCAAGGGGTTGAGCCAGTCCATCACGCTCGCGAGGCCCGTGCCCCTGCGCAGGGGCATGTCATCCAGGGCCAGCTTCTGCATGTGCCCGCCGTTGTAGAAATAGCGGCCGTCCTGGAGCGGGCGGTAGGTGACGTCCTTGAACGACGCCCCGTAGCACGCGGACACGTTCGTCCCGGCCACGTCACACAGCGTGGTGTTCTCGTCGATGTAGCCGCTGGTGAAGTTGAGGCGCTTCTTCTCGTCCGCCGTCAGGTTCGCGTAGCCCTTGGACTCCACGTAGGCGCCCGCGTAGAGCCACTTGCTCGCGGAGGCGATGGGCATCACCGTCGTCGCCGTGACGCCGCTCCCCTTCGACAGGCCGTGGAGCGGCCCTGCCCCGGTGCCCATCTCCCAGTAGAAGTTCCCGAGCGACTTGCAGCCCGCCGCGTTGTGGGCGGTGTCGAGCGCGGCCTGCTCGTACACCGTGAGCGCCTCGCGTGTCGTCGCCTCGTCGCCCGCTTCGAGCGCGGCGTCGGGATGACCACAGCCGGCACTGCTCAGGGACCACAGCGCGCACGCCCAGATGAACCGCGTCGTTCCGCTTCGCTTCATGGGACCTTCCTCCTGGAATGGCCCCCTGAAAACCCGGACCCCGCGTGAAGGTTACTCGGGAACGTCGCCGAGCCTCAGACCTCCTTGAAGTTCCAGCCCGCCAGGTGCTTCAGGTCCTTGGCGCCGCCGACGGGGATGCGCGTCGGTGTGGGCTCGCGATGCTTCGGCGCGGGCACGTCGACCGCGATGCGCTTGATGCCCGTCGTCTTGTCCAGGCTCGCGCACCAGGTCTGCCAACGCTCGCCGTTCAGGCGGTCCCTGAACTCGAGGCCCACCACCTGCTCCGCCGTGGGCTGCGTGGGGGACAACAGGTCGAGGAACTCCATCAGGCCGCGCTGGGTGCCAGAGGGACTGTCGTTGCGAACCTGGTGGCAATAGGCCGCGCCCCAGAGGTCCTCGCGGAACCGGATGGCATACACGCTGCCCGGCGTCGGCGGCCCGGGAAGGGACTTCGGCTTCGGGCTCGCGGGCGCCGCGGCGCTGGCCGGCTTGCGTCGCTTCGTGGGCGGCGGCGTCGGTGCGGCGGCGGGTTCCTTCTTCGGGCGCTCGAGGTGGCCGAACAGCTTCTCGACGTTCTCCTTCCGGACGCCGTCCTTGGCCGACCACCACGCGAGCGGGGCCGGAACCTCGACTCGAATCGTCGGGCGCTGGTCGCGCTCCACGGCCGTGGTGAAGCGGGTCAGCAGGCCCGGATGCTCGGGCGTCTCGAGGATGCTGATGAACGCGAGCGCCTCCAGCACCGTCTCGCAACGATAGGCACTGCTGGCGCTCAGCAGCTTCGCCTTGTGGAGCGCGGTGCGCGCATGGCTGTAGCGCGACGCGGGCGGAAGGCGGCGCAGCAGGTCGAGGACCTGATGGAACACCCAGACATCGCGCGGCGTGGGCTTGGGCCACTGCGCGGCTTTCTGGTCCAAGGCCCACGTCAGGGTGAGCACGCCCTCCGTCGGTTGTGACGCACCCCACATCGCCCCCTGGACATGGTTCAGGTACGCGGTGCAGGTGGCGTCGACGGCGTCGTCCTCGAAGAAGCAGACCCGGCAGTGACCACCGCCCATGGGGTCTTCCTCGTGTGTCGGCATCGCGCGCCCGAGGACCGCGGCGGGCAGGACGGCCAGCCACGCGACATCGGCGGAGGTCATCGAGGCCACGAACGCATCCGCGGCCCGACGCAGGTCCACCGCCTTGCCGGCCTTGCGCAGCTTCTGGATGACCTCGTCGTGCTCCCACTGCACGAAGGTGTTGGGCACCCACCCCGCGGCCTTCAGTCGCTGGTGGTCCTCCTTCGTGAAGGTGGTGGGGACGCGATGGCAGTAGTTCCCGTCGTCGTCGAAGAAGGTGTTGTTCGTGCCGTAGATGCGGGCCAGCAACGCCATGACTTCGGTGTCTGGAGAACTCATCCCGAGGGGCGTACCTCGACGGCCCCGCTCGCGTCCACCTGGACGCGCACCGGGAGGAACCGCTCCACGACGCGAGCGTGCGTCGTCAGGTGGTCCGTCACCCGCGCCGCCGTGAAGCGCGTGGTCCCCGGCTCCGCCTTCCCCAGTCGGCCCGAGGCCAGCAGCGCCGCGGGCAGGAGGATCTGGTCCGCGAGGTGCTCGTCCAGCGCGCCGCCGGTCTCCATGAAGTGCGCCAGGGCCTCGCCCGCTTCACGCCCCACTTCTTCCGCCGGGCGCCCCTTCTCTCCCAGCGCCGTGAAGCCCGCGATGGTGTGCTCGAACTGCGCGAGCACGAAGGTCACCGTGCCCGTCGAACGCGTCACGGGCAGCGGCCGGTTCTCCGCCTCCGCGACGATGCCTCGCTCGCGCAGCACGGCCACCGTGGCTCGCGACTGCCGCTCCGCGATGCTGAAGGGCAGTCCGCCCACGAAGGACGAGACATGCACTTCGTGCAGCATGCCGCGCGCGGGCAGCTCCACCAACAGCGGCGGCTGCCTCGGCGCGCCCACCTCCGCGACCATCTCTCCCGCGCCCTCCGGATAGAAGCCCGCCTGCGGCATCGTGAGGTGCACGGGCAACCCGTACGCCATGGCCACCGGCTGCCAGACCGTGGCCACGTAGTGGAAGCTGGGGCTGTGCGGCAGGTGCGTCCCCCCGCGCAGCGTCAGTCGTCCTCCGCCCGCGAGGGCCAAGGGATAGACGAGACACTGGAACAGGAGCGGTGTGCTCCCGGCGGTACCCACCTCGACCAGGTAGTCCCCGGCGCGCACGGTGCCCGGGGTGAAGGACAGCTCCGAGGCGCCCACGGTGGCGCCCTCGCTCGTCCCGCCCAGCACCTCCGCGCCGCGTACACACGCCAGATGCTGAGGACGCAGTCCGGGAGGCTCCCGCCGTGAGCGCAGGTGGGTGATGTGGAACGGCCGGCCGGTGATGAGCGACAGCGACAACGCCGAGCGGAGGATCTGCCCTCCTCCCTCGCCCTCACTCCCGTCGAGCCGCACCCGCCCGTTGTCGGGCCCCTCGGTGCCAGTCACTGTCCCACCCTCCCGTCCGTCGTCCCGTGATGCGGCGAAACCTAACAGGAACGGGAGGGGATCTCCCGTCCGTCAACCCTCACGCCGCGTCGAGCGGGCGATGCATGACAGATGAGCCCTCGGGCCAGCCACTCCGTGCGCTCCGGGGTGGCGCCATGCCCACCTCGAGTACGGCTGACGCCGCGAGCCGAGCGTCTCTCGATGTGACTCGCTCCGCTCGCCCCCGCCTCATGCATCCAGCCAGGGCGAGTCCTCCGCCACGGAGCGGGCGGCCATCCCGCGCCTCACCCGCCCTGTGCGTCCAGCGACGGCAGCACGCCCACCTTGAGCGAGCTCGGGTGCGTGGCGGAGTGGTACACGCGATGGAAGGCGCGCGTGAAGTCCGACTCCTTCGCCTCGAAGATGTTGGGCACGAACGTCTGCGGGTTCCGGTCGATGAACGGGAACCAGCTCGACTGGACCTGGATCATCACCCGGTGCCCGCGCTGGAACGTGTGGAACACGTCGTTCATGGTGAAGCGCACCTTCGTCACCTCGTTCGGCTTGAAGGGCTTGGGCTCGCTGTAGCTGTCGCGGAAGCGGCCGCGGAACGGCTCGCCGCGAATCAGCGTCTGCTGCGCACCCCGGTTCTCCAGGCCCTTCTCCGCGTCGGCGCGCGTCCACCCGCGCATCGTGCCCGGGTTCACATCCACCAGCTTCACCACCCAGTCCGCGTCCGAGCCCGTGGTGGACACCCACAGCTCCGCCTCCAGCGGCCCCGCCACCGTGAGGTCCTGCTCCAGCGGCTCCGTCTGGAACACCAGCACGTCCGGCCGCGTCGACGCGAAGCGCTGGTCCTCCGCCATGAAGCTGCTGCTCCACCGCGTCAGGATCTCCTGCGTGTACGGCACGGGCTTCGCCGGGTCGCTGATGTACTCGGCGAAGGACTCCGCCGTGTTCGTCCCCGCGGGCGCCTTCATCGAGAGCCCTCCCTTGGGCTGGAAGAACAGCCGCGTCTCACGCAGCCCCTTCGGCGGCCACGCGTCGAACTGACGCCAGCGGTTGGCGCCCGTCTCGAACACCATCGCCTCCGGCACCTCGGGCTTCGCGCCGCCCTTGAGGTGGTACTTGAAGAACCCCTGCGCCAGCGTCTGGAACGCCTCCGCCGTGTTGAAGCCGAACTCCGTGTCCGCCAGCTTGTCGATCTCCCCCCGCGCCCAGCCGCCGTGCGGCCACGGCCCGATGAGCAGCGAGTTGGAGATGCCCGGGTTCTGCTTCTCGATGGCCGCGTACGTGCGCAGCGGTCCGTACAGGTCCTCCGTGTCGTACCACCCGCCCACCGTCAGCACCGCCGCCTTGATGTTCTTCAGGTGCGGCAGGAGGTTCCGCGCCTGCCAGAAGGCGTCGTAGTTGGGGTGCGCGACGACGTCCTTCCAGAACGCGACGTCGCCCTTCATGTGCTTCGTGTCCGCGTTGCTCAGCGGCCCCAGGTCCAGGAAGAACTGGTACCCGTCCGGCGTGCCGAACGGGAAGCGGTTCCAGTCCTCGGAGTCCGTCGGCGCGGGCCTCGGCTTGCCGAAGGTGGAGAAGAAGTTGAACGCCAGCGTCAGGTTGAAGGCGCCATGCCGATGCATGTCGTCCCAGAACCAGTCCGCGATGGGCGCCTGCGGCGACACGGCCTTGAGCGCCGGGTGCGAGTCGATGGCGCCCGCCGACGTGTAGAAGCCCGGATACGAGATGCCCCACTGCCCCACCTTGCCGTTGTTGTTCGGCAGGCGCTTCACCATCCAGTCGATGGAGTCGTACGTGTCCGTGCTCTCGTCGATGTCCTTGGGCCCGCGCTTGTTTGGATTGTGCGGCCGCACGTTGACGAACTCGCCCTCCGACATGTTCCGCCCGCGCACGTCCTGGAAGACGAAGATGTAGCCGTCCTTCTCGAACTCCTCACTCGGCCCGAGCACGGGGCGGTACCGGTCCAACCCGTAGGGCGCGACGCTGTAGGGCGTGCGAATCAACAGGATGGGGTACTTCTTCGCCGGCGACGCATCCACCGGCGCGTAGACGGACGTGAAGAGCTTCACGCCGTCCCGCATGGGGATGCGGTACTCGAACTTGGTGTAGCCCTTGCGGATGCGCTCGGTGCGCTCCGCGGGTGGGCCCTCGGGAGGTTTCGAGGCGGGCGCGGCCCGCTGGGCCACCGCGGGACTGGCGAGGACACACAGCAACACTGCCACGAGGCGACGGGACGACACGGGGGACATGCACGCTCCTGGAAGAGACGCGACATCGTGGGGGACTCAAGCGGGCCCCGAACTCCCCGGAACGATGTTTGTTCCCGAGCAGCCCGGGTTCAGCCCTTCCCCTCTCCGCCTTCCTCGGGGGCGCTGTCCAGTCCGTATTTGCGCAGCTTGTCGTGGAGCGTGGCCCGGCCGATGCCCAGGCGCCGCGCCGCGCCACTGCGATTGCCCCCCTCGATGCGCAGCGCGTCCAGGATGAGTCCCCGCTCGTAGGCCTCCACCCGCTCCTTGAGCCCCAGGCCGGACTCGACCTCTTCGCCCCGGGACGGCGCCTCTGCCAGGGCCGTCGTCGCGGGCGCACCGCCGGCGACGGGGGTCGGCAGGAGGGACAGGTCCAGCTCGCCATCACTGGACAGCGCGACCAGGCTCTCCAGCGTGTTCTCCAGCTCGCGCACGTTGCCAGGCCACGGCAGCGCCGAGAGCTTCTCGAAGAACCCGTCCGGGAGGTCCAGGTGTCCGGTGTGGAACCGGCCACTGAAGCGGTCCAGGAACATGCGCGACAGGACGGGGATGTCCTCGGGGCGTTCGCGCAGGGGCGGCACGCGCAGCTGCACCACGTTGAGGCGGTAGTAGAGGTCCTCGCGGAACTGTCCCTCCGCCGCGCGCTTGCGGAGGTCGCGGTGCGTCGCGGCCAGGATTCGCACGTCCACCTTCACGGGCCGGTCCTCACCCACCGGGCGGACCTCGCCCTCCTGGAGCACCCGCAGCAGCTTGGCCTGGAGCGGAGGGGCCAGCTCGCCGACCTCGTCCAGGAGCAGCGTGCCGCCATCGGCCTCGCGGAACAAACCCTGGCGTGACTTGACGGCCCCGGTGAAGGCGCCCTTCGAGTGGCCGAACAGCTCCGCCTCCGCGAGCTCCTCGGTGAGCGCCGCGCAGTTGAAGCGCAGATAGGGGCGGTTCGCTCGCGGCGAGGCACGCACCAGCGCCTCCGCCACCCGCTCCTTGCCCGTGCCGCTCTCTCCCGTGATGAGCACCGTCACGTCTCGCGAGCCCGCGCGCTGGACCAGCTGCGCCAGTCGACCCATGGACTCCGAGGTGAAGACCAGCGAGCGCGACAGGTTGAGCTCTCCCGTCAGTCGCTCGTTCTCGTCCCGGAGCCGCACGGACTCGAGCGCGCGCGTGACGACGGCGAGCAGCTCCTCCACGTCGAAGGGCTTGCGGAAGTAGTCGTAGGCGCCGGCCTTCACGGCCTCCACCGCGAAGCGCTCGGAGCCATGCGCGGTGATGACGATGATGCGAGGAGCCCTCGGCGTCGCGCTCACGCGGCGCACCAGCTCCAGGCCGTCCATCCGGGGCATCCGCAGGTCCGTGATGACCAGCTCGAAGGGCCGCGCCGCGAGCTTCTCCAGCGCGGCCGCGCCGTCCTCGGCCTGCTCCACCTCCACGCCCCGCAGGCTGCGCAGCATCTCCTTGAGGGTGAAGCGCACGCCCGCGTCGTCATCGACCACGAGCACGCGGGTCATCGCGTTCGTCTCAGCCCGCACGGGCCACCTCCCGCTCACGCACGCCGTCGAGCGTGCCCGCGGGCAGCTCGCGCGGCAACAGAAGCTCCGCGACGCAGCCCCCCTCGTTGCGCAGGGTCACGTCGCCCCCGTGTTGCCTCGCCAGCGCGCGCGCCACCGTCAACCCCAGCCCCGAGCCCCTGGCCTTCGTGGTGACACCCGCATCGAAGACGCGGTCGATGATCTCGGGCGACAGCCCCGTCCCCGAGTCGCGGACGATGACGCGCACGTCGCCCGCGCTCCCGGATTCGACATCCATGGACACGTGGCCTCCCGGAGGGCTGGCCTCGATGGCGTTGTGGAGCAGGTTCATCACCACTTGCTTCACCTTGCGCGCGTCACACACCGCGAGCACCGGCCCCTCCCCACCGCGCGACAGTCGAACCTGATGTTCGGTGGCCAGCCCCTCGTGGAGGACGAGCGCCTCGTCGCACAGCGACGCCAGGTCCACCTCGTTGACCGAGAGCGGGACGAGCGGGCGTGAGAAGTTGAGGAACTCCTCCAGGATGCCCTGCATCCGCGTCACCTCGCCCGCGAGCACCTCCAGTCGCTCGCGAGGCTGCGCGCGTCCGTCCTCGCGGAGCATGAGCTGCGTCAGTCCCTTCACCGTGGCCAGGGGGTTCTTCAGCTCGTGGGCAATCTCTCCCGACAGCGCCTCCAGCGTCCGAGCGTGGGTGCGGTGCGTCGTGAAGAGCTCATCGCGCTGGAGGAAGGACTCGGTGAGCATGTCCTCGAAGGTGCCACGGATGGCGGCGCCCACGATGTTGGCCGCGACGACCAGGAACAGCATCCCCCCGGAGATGGCGATCAACATCGCCTTGGGAGGCTCGCCCAGGAAGGACAGGTGCAGCGGCGGTGTCCACTCCAGCAGGTGGGCCGCCGACAAGAGCGACACCAGGACCAGCTCCACCGCCATCAAGGCCCACCGCTGGCGCTGGGGCAGCACGGCGGCGCCCACGAAGGCGAGCGGCAGCACCAGGGGCAACAGCGGACTGGCCAGTCCTCCGGTTCCCCAGGTCAGGCTCTGCTCCAGGAAGATGCCCACCGCGAGGTTGCCGGAGATGCTCCGGGTGGTGAGCCCCTCGCGCTCGTAGCGGCGCAGCTCGTAGAAGAAGAACGACAGCGCCACCACCACCTGCCCCACCAACCAGGAGCGTCGCCAGGGCGCGCCATCCACGAGCGCCGCGGTGGACACGGCGAGCATCAGCACCGCGCCGCCGTAGGCCCTCAGGCGCACCATGCGCCCGAAGATGTGGGCGATGTGCTTGAGCTGGATGGCCTGGAAGCTGCGTCGACTTCGCGGTTCCATGTTCGCCTTCATCCCGGACGGACTCTCGGGCTCCTCAGCGCGCGACGCGGGCCGCGAGCGCGTTGATGTCGTCGTTCTCCAACACCTGCTTGGGCGCGCCGGACCGCGCCGCCTCCAGCATGGCGAGTCCCACCGCCTCGGTGGTCGTCACGAACCGGGGCGCGAGTCGCTTGAGCACCGGATAGAGCGGGCCGAGCACCGCGTAGAGCGCGCGATAGAGCCGCGTCCTCGACACGATGCCGTGCAGGGGCTGGATGAAGGCGGGGCGGAACATGTAGGCCGCGCGGAACGGCATGCGCAGGAGGGCGTTCTCGGCGCGGCCCTTCACGCGGGCCCACATGACGCGGCCCTTCTCCGTACCGTCCGTGCCCGCTCCGGAGACGAAGATGAACGTCATCGTCGGGTTCAGGCGCAAGAGCACGCCCGCCGCCGCCAGCGTCACGTCATAGGTCACCTTCGAATAGGCCTGCTCATCCATCCCCGCGGAGGACACCCCCAGACAGAAGAAGCAGGTGTCGTAGCCCTGGAGCGAGGCCTCGATGGCGCCGTAGTCCAAGAAGTCCTGGTGGAGGACCTCGCGGAGCTTCTCGTGTCGCTGGCCCGTCGGGGAGCGCACCACGGCGAGCACCTGCTCCACGTCCGGCGCGAGCAGGCACTCCCGCAGGATGCCCTGCCCCACCATGCCCGTCGCGCCGAAGAGCACCACCTTCACGGCTTGCCTCCCGGCGACGACACGGTGACGGGCCCGTCCATGCCCGTCGACAGCACGGGGTGCTGCGCCGCCGTCTCCCACGTCAGCGTGGGCCACCACTGCTCGCGGACGGGCTCCGCGCTCGGCTCCACGCTCTGCCCGGGCTTGGGCAGCAGCAACGTCACGGAGGCGCTGGTGGCCGCCGCGCGCACCCGCTCGGCGGGCTCCGTCCAACCGTGGTAGGCGAGCCCGAAGAGGGCCCAGTGGATGGGCAGCATCACCTGCCCCCGTAGCATCTGGTGTGCCAGCACCGCCTGCTCCGGACCGATGTGCCAGTCCGGCCACGCCCGGTGGTACTGCCCCGTCTCAATCATCGTCACGTCGAAGGGCCCCAGCTTCTCGCCGATGTCCTTCATCGCCGGGAACAGGCCCGTGTCGCCGGAGAACCAGGCGCGGCGCGTGGGCCCCAGGAAGGCGTAGCTGGCCCAGAGCTTGGCGTCGTTGTCGAACAGGTACCGGCCGGACGCATGCCGCGCGGGCGTGGCGACGATCTCCACCTCCCCCACCTTCGTGCGCTCCCACCAGTCGAGCTCCACGATGCGGTCCACCGGCACGCCCCAGTACTCCAGGTGCGCACCCACGCCGAGCGGGACGATGAAGACCGCCTTCGTCTGCTCCTTCAGCGCCACCATCGTCGGCTGGTCCAGGTGGTCATAGTGGTCGTGGGAGACGACGATGGCGTCGATGGGCGGCAGGTCCTTCATCGCGATGGGCGGCTGGAACCAGCGCTTCGGACCCGCCCAGGTGAAGGGCGACACGCGCTCGCTCCACACCGGGTCCGTCAGGATGCGCAGGCCGTCGAGCTCCACCAGCTGCGACGAGTGCCCCATCCACGTCACCCGCAGCCCCGACGCGGGCGGCGTCTGGAAGCGCTTCGGGTCGATGGGCTCCACGGCGAGCGGGCCCTCGGGGTTCGTGTGGGGGCTGGCGTCGAGCAGCCCTCCGAACATCTCCCCATAGTGGTTCACCAGGGGCTGTGGGTTCACGAAGCGCCCGTCCTTCCACTGGGGCGAGCGCTCCATGCGCGCCCTGCGCTCCCCCGTCGCCCGCTTGCCGAAGGCCGTGTAGCCATCCACGACCAGGAAGAGCGTGCCCAGCACCAGCGCCGCGCCCAGTCCCATCGCCCCTCGACGCAGCACGCGTCGAGCCGTTCCTCGTGTCTTCATCGCGCTGCTCCCAAGGGCATGCACAGCGCGCGCACCGCGATGGTCAACCCATCGACGAAGGCCTCGCGTGTGTCGCCGCTGTGTTTGAGTCCTCGTGCCGTGGCGTTCAGCGTGTCCACGAGCTGCCGGGCGGACAGTCCCGCCGGCTTGTAGGCGGCCACGAGCCCCGAGGCCCGCACCGCCTTCGTCACCGCCTCCACGAACAGGGCCTCGTGCTGGACGATGACCTCCTTCGCGGCGGTGCCGTTCACCACCTCGCTCAGGTCCGACGCCCCCGCGCCCACGCTGCCCACGAAGTGTCCCATCCAGGCGTCGAACCCGCGCACCAGGCGGGCCTCGAACGAGAGGGACTCATCCGTGAGGCCCTCCCGGGCCCGCTGGAGTGAACTCTCCATCGCGTGCCACAAGGTGGCCTGGAACAGCTCCTCCTTCGTCGCGAAGTGGAGGTACAGCCCCTGGCGCGAGATGTCGGCGGCCCGGGCCACCTCGTCCATGGACGTCTTGCGAAAGCCGTAGCGCAGGAAGACGCCGAGCGCCGCGTCCAGCAAGCGGTGCCTCCGTGCGTCCTCCGCCGGGGGCCTGGCGGGAGTCTTCGTGTCCGTGCCCATTCTTGTCAGAATTGACAAGATGGACCCAGATTGTCAACTCAACCCACCGGGCCCGTGGGGTGCTCAGCGGACGCTGGGGCGGCCACCGTCGATGACGCGCAGCGCGGCCTTGGAGGGGCGACGGGCCGAGGCCTTGGGCTTGCTGGCCGCCTTCTTCCTGGAGGGCGCGGGGGCCTTGGGTTGCTGGGCCGGCGGGCGCTTGCGTGGATGCGGGAGCGGCAGGCTGAAGAACAGGTACATGTCGAGCAGCATGGGGCCTCTTCGCCTTCGGGACTTGCGCGTGGAGCGTGGCGCGCGGCCGTAGAGCAATGGCGGTGCCACGGCGAGCGCAAGGTGCCACGCCGGTGCGTCCACGGACGTGAAGAAGCATGAAGAAGGCATGTGGGACTGTCATGGGGTGTCGGGCTTCCGGCGGGGGTGCCGGATATCCGGCGGGGTGGCCGCGCGGGCTTCCGACACCTGGCGGGCGGCCGTGGGACGGAAACCCTGGCATGCGGTTTGCCATCGAGGGCGGTCGTCACGCGGCGAGAGGCCGCGGCATCGAGGGGAGACTCCATGCGACGTGCCGTCGTGTTGTTCGTGGTCCTGGTGGTGGCGCTCGCCACGCTCCTGGGCGTGCGCATCCTGAAGGACCGACGGGCGGCGGAGGGACCCGCGGGAGGCTCGGGCGTGGTGGAGGGCACCGCGGTGGACATCCGCGCCCGCATCAATGCCCGCGTGTTGTCGCGGCAGGTGGAGGAAGGCGCCCGCGTGGAGAAAGGCGCGGTGCTCGTCACGCTCGACTGCACCGAGCCCGAGGCCGGACTGGAGGAGGCCCGCGCGAGGTTGTCCATGGCCCAGGCGCAGGCGGACGGGGCGCGAGCGGCGGCGGTGGCCGCGGGTCGCAGCAGCGAGGCGGTGGCGGCGCAGGCCGAGGGGAGCCAGGCGCAGATCGCCTCGCTGGCGGACCAGCAGGGGCTGGCCCAGCGTCAGGCGGAGCGGCTCCAGAAGATGGGCGACGCGACCACGGAGGCCGCGCTGGACCAGGCCCGCGCGCAGGCGCAGTCGTTGGAGCAGCAGCTCGCGGCGGCGCGCCACGCGAGCACGGCCGCGTCCCGTCAGGCGCGCGCGGCCACCGAGCAGGAGCGCGCGAGCGTGCAGCAGGCGGAGTCCGCGCTGCGCGCCATCCAGGCCGCGGAGGCCACGGTGCGACGGGCCCAGGTCTCCGTGTCGGAGTGCGAGCTGCGCGCGCCGTTGAGCGGGACGGTGGAGACGCTGGCGCTGGAGGTGGGTGAGCTCGCCCTGCCCGGCGCGGTGGTCGCGCGGCTGGTCGACACGCACCGTCCCAAGGCGACCTTCTATCTGCCGAACGCGGAGCTCGCGGCGGCGCGTCCGGGCCAGTCCGCGACGGTGCGCGCGGACGCGTATCCGGACCGCACCTTCAACGCCCGCGTGGTGACGGTGGCGCGCGAGGCCGCCTTCACGCCCCGCAACGTGCAGACGCGCGGCGACAGGGACCGGCTGGTCTATCCCATCGAGGTGCACATCGAGGCGCCCGCGGACGTGCTGCTGCCGGGCATGCCGGTGGAGATCACCCTGGGGCCGGTGAACGACGCGGCGGTGGCGGAGCAGCGGCCATGAGCACGTGCCCCGACGTCGACGTGTCCCTGGAGGAGGTCCGCCGGAGCTTCGGGAAGACCCCCGCGTTGCGGGGCGTGTCGCTGGCCGTGCATCCCGGCGAGGTCTACGGACTGGTGGGCCCGGATGGCGCGGGGAAGACGACGGCCATCCGATTGATGGCGGGGCTGCTGCTGCCGGACGCGGGGCGCGTGAGGATGCTCGGCGAGGACCCGGCGAACACCCGCTCGTCGGTGCGCGAGTCCCTGGGCCTGGTGCCCCAGCGCAACACCCTTTACGGCGACCTGAGCGTCGACGAGAACCTGCGCTTCTTCGCGCGGCTGTTCGGTCTGTCGCGCGAGGACTTCGCCGAGCGGCGCGAGCGACTGCTGGACATCACCCGCCTGCGCCGGTTCACGGAGCGGCGCGCGGATGCGCTGTCCGGAGGCATGTACAAGAAGCTGGCGCTGGCGTGCGCCCTGCTCCACCGCCCCCGCGTGCTGCTGCTGGACGAGCCCACCAATGGCGTGGACCCGGTGAGCCGCCGCGAGCTGTGGGAGTTGCTCTACTCGCTGGTCCATGAGGGCATGACGCTGCTGGTGTCCACGCCGTACATGGACGAGGCGGCCCGCTGCCATCGGGTGGGGCTGCTCTATTCGGGCACGCTCATCGCCGAGGGAGATCCCCGGGCGCTGGCGCGTGAGCATGGCGCCGCGGCGTCCAACTTCGAGGCCGTGTTCCTGGCCCTGGTCGAGAAGCACCCGGGCGGGAGGGCCGCATGACTCCGGCCATCGAGGTGCGTCACCTGACGCGCAGGTTCGGTGCCTTCACCGCCGTGGATGACGTGAGCTTCGACGTGGGGACCGGCGAGATCTTCGGCTACCTGGGCGCGAACGGCGCGGGCAAGTCCACCACCATCCGCATGCTGTGTGGACTGCTGAAGCCCACGGCGGGAGACGCGCGGGTCGCGGGCTTCGACGTGGAGCGCGAGCCCGAGCGCGTGAAGGCCGGCATCGGCTACATGTCCCAGAGGTTCTCCCTCTACCTGGACCTGAGCGTGCGCGCGAACCTGGAGTTCTTCGCGTCCGCGTATGGCGCGCATGGGAAGCAGCTGCGCGCGCGCATCGGGGAGATGGTGGAGCGGATGCAGTTGGACGCCGTCCAGGACGAGGTGACGGGCGCCCTGCCCGGCGGCATGCAGCAGCGCGTGGCGCTGGCGAGCGCGGTGTTGCACAAGCCGCGCATCGTCTTCCTCGACGAGCCCACCGCGGGCGTGGACCCGGTGCAGCGCCGCTCCTTCTGGGAGCTGATTCGCGACCTCGCGTCCCGAGGCACCACCGTCTTCGTCACCACGCACTACATGGACGAGGCGGAGAACTGCGCCCGCATCGGCATCATGGTGGACGGGAAGCTGGTGGCGCTCGACACGCCTTCTGGGTTGAAGGCGACGCACGCGCCGGGGCGGGTGCTGGAGGTGCGCGGTCCGAACCTGTCCTCGGCGCTCGATTCGCTGCGCGGCATGGACGGGGTGCTGGATGTGAGCCGCTTCGGCTCGGGGGCCACGGTGCGGGTGGACCCGGCGCGGCTTCCGCCGGAGACGCTGGCCGGGTGGCTGCGGGCGCGGGGCGTGGACCCGTTGGAGCTCGAGGACTCGGCGCCGACGCTGGATGACGTGTTCCTGGCGCTCACGGCCCGCGCGCAGCGAGGGGATGACTGAACGCCATGGCCTCGACACGCGCGAATCATCGGGTGGGACGCATCCTCGCGATGGCGGAGAAGGAGGTGCTGCACATCCGGAGGGACCTCCGCACCCTGTACCTGGCCCTGGCGATGCCGGTGCTGATGTTGGTGCTGTTCGGCTTCGGCATCAGCTTCGACGTGGACCACCTGGAGCTGGCGGTGGTGGACCAGGACCGCACGGACCTGTCGCGCGAGCTGGTGCGCCACGTCACCGCCTCGAACGAGTTCGTCGTCTCGCATGAAGGCACCTCCCCCGAGGAGGCCCTGAGCGAGCTGCGCCGTGGCGCCGTGACAGGCGTGCTCCTCTTGAACAAGGGGTTCGCGGAGGACGTGAAGCGCGGCGGCGCGCAGGTGCAGTGGTTGATGGATGGCTCGGACGGCAACACGGCGACCCAGGCGCTCGCGAAGGCGCAGGCGCTGGTGCAGATGGCGGGACAATCGATGGGGGGCACGGTGCTGCTCACGGCGCCGCCGCTGGAGGCGCGGGTGCGGACGCTGTTCAACCCGGATGCGCGCTCGGCGATGTTCCTGGTGCCGGGGCTTGCCGCGTACCTGCTGGCCATCGTCGCGGTGCTCATCACCGCGCTGACGGTGGCTCGCGAGTGGGAGCGAGGCTCCATGGAGCAGCTCTTCGCCACGCCGGTGGGACGGCTGGAGATCATCGTCGGCAAGCTGTTGCCCTACCTGGGCATCGGCCTGCTCCAGGTGTTGCTGGTGCTGACGGTGGGGGCCTGGGTGTTCGACGTGCCGGTGCGCGGGAGCCTCGTGGTCCTGGGGTTGGGCTCGGTCCTGTTCCTGGTGGGGATGCTGGGCCAGGGGCTGCTCATCTCCGTGGTGACGCGCAACCAGGTGGTGGCGACGCAGGTGGCGACGATGACGTCGGTGCTGCCGTCGATGCTGCTGTCGGGGTTCATCTTCCCCATCGAGAACCTGCCGACGCCGCTGAAGCTCATCAGCACGTTGATTCCGGCGCGGTACTTCGTGGCGACGCTGCGCGGGGTGCTCCTGCGCGGCAATGGAATGAATGTGCTGTGGCCCCAGCTGGTGGCCCTGGCCCTGTTCGCGCTCTTCATGCTGGTGCTGGCGACCCGCCGCTTCCAGCGGCGCCTGGATTGAACGGAGGGACACGGACATGCATCCGCTGATGGTGCAGTACCGCGCCGTGGTGGTGAAGGAGGTGCGCCAGACGGCGCGGGACAAGCGCGTCATGGCCCTGCTGACGCTGGCGCCCCTGATGCAGTTGTTCCTGCTGGGCTTCGCGGTGAACTTCGACGTGCGCCATGTCCCCACGGTGGTGGTGGACCGGGACAGGACGGCGGAGAGCCGCGACTACACGCGCTCGCTGCTCGCCGGGGACACGCTGGACCTGAAGGCGGAGCTCTCCGACGAGCACGCCGCCGAGGAGGCGCTGGAGCGAGGCGAGGCCTCGGTCGCGCTCATCATCCCCCGCGACTTCCAGAAGGATGTGTTGAAGGGCCAGGACGCGCGGGTGCAGGCGCTGGTGGATGGCTCGGACCCGACGCGCTCGTCCGTCGCGGGGAACGCCGTGGCGCAGTTCGCGGTGCTGCGCGCGACCCAGCTCGCCTCGGCGCAGGCCCGGCGACAGGGCGGAGTCCTTCCCCTGGCTCCCGTGGAGCTGGTGCCGCGCGTGCTCTACAACCCGGAGCTGACCACGTCCGTGTACGTGGTGCCGGGCATCGCGGCGATGCTGCTGCTCATCGTCACCACCGTCATCATGGCCATGGGGCTGTCGCGCGAGCGCGAGACGGGGACGCTGGAGCAGTTGCAGGTGACGCCGCTGCGGCCTGGCATCCTGATGGCCGGCAAGGTGACGCCGTTCCTGCTCATCGGCCTGGTGGATGTGGGGCTCGCGCTGTGCGTGGGCGTGTGGGTCTTCGGGGTGCCACTGCGTGGCAGCTTGACGCTCGTCGCGGTGGCCACCCTCTTCTACCTGCTGTCCACGCTGGGCGTGGGGTTGCTCATCGCGACGGTGAGTCGCACGCAGCAGCAGGCGTTCGTCGGAGGCTTCCTCTTCGTGCTGCCGGCGGTGCTCCTGTCGGGGGTGATGAGCCCCATCCGGGCGATGCCGGACTGGCTCGCGTGGGTGACGTACCTGAACCCGGTGCGCTACTACGTGGAGGTGCTGCGTGGTGTGCTGCTGCGGGAGGCGAGGCTGACGGACTTGTGGCTGCAGTTGGTCCTGCTCGCCGTCTTCGGCGTCGTGATGATGGCCGTGGCGGCGCGGCGGTTCCGCAAGACGTCCGCCTGAGCGGGTGTGGGGAGGAGTCGTCAGGGGAGCGAGCGCTTCGGAGGCCCGCTCCCGTGCGCTCGCACTGTGACTGGAAAGCGCGCGGGGCGTGCGTTACAGGCGGGCACCAGCATGTCCGAAACCGCCGCCCCTGCCCTCTCCGTCTTCCGTCATCGGGATTTCCGCCTCTACCAGATCGCCCGGCTCTGCGCGGTGCTCGCCATGCAGGTCGAGTCGGTGGCCATCGGCTGGCAGGTGTACGAGGTGACGGGGAGCGCGCTGGCGCTCGGGTACACGGGGCTCTCCCAGTTCGTGCCCTTCCTGTGCTTCTGCCTGATTGGTGGACAGGTCGCGGACCGGTTCGACCGACGGAAGATCCTGGCCATCTGTCAGGGCGTGATGCTGCTGTGCAGCCTGGCGCTGCTGTCGTTCTCGCTGGGGCACATCCGGGATGTCCGCTTCGTGTACGGCGTGCTGGTGCTGTTCGGCACGGCGCGCGCGTTCTATGCGCCGGCGGGCTCGGCGCTGACGCCGCACCTGGTTCCGAAGGAGGAGCTGACGCGCGCGGTGGCGGTGAACTCCACCACGTGGCAGGTGGCCACCATCGCGGGCCCGGCCGTCGGCGGTGTGCTCTATGGGTGGGCGGGACCGACGGGCGCTTATCTGGGCTCGGCCACGCTGTGCGCGCTGACGGTGGTGTGGATCCTCTCGTTGAAGGTGCGGACGGGGCGGGCCTCGTCGGCGCCCCTGTCTTTCTCCACGCTGGTGGCGGGGCTGGGGTTCGTGCGTCGGCAGCGGATGTTGCTGGGGAGCATCACGCTGGACCTGTTCGCGGTGCTGCTGGGCGGCGCGGTGGCGCTGTTGCCCATCTATGCGCGAGACGTGCTCCACACGGGCCCGTGGGGGCTGGGGCTCTTGCGGTGTGCTCCGGCGGCGGGCGCGGCGTTGGTGGCGGTGGTGCTGGCGATGCGTCCGCTGGGAGGCCGGGCGGGCGTGAAGATGTTCGTGGCGGTGGCCATCTTCGGCGGGGCGACGCTGGTGTTCGGGATGAGCCGCTCGCTGCCGTTGTCGCTGCTCGCGCTGGCGGTGGCCGGCGCGGCGGACATGGTGAGCGTGGTGGTGCGTCACACGCTGGAGTTGATGGCCACGCCGGATGAGATGCGCGGTCGGGTGGGCGCGGTGAACATGATGTGCATCGGCGCCTCGAACGAGCTGGGTGAGTTCCGCGCGGGGTGGCTCGCGGAGCACGTGGGCGCGGTGCCCGCCGTGGTGACGGGCGCGGTGGGGACGCTGGCCATCGTGGTGCTCTGGGCCTGGGGCTTCCCCGAGCTGCGGCGCGTGGACCGCCTGGAGACTGCGGCGCGGGGTGCGCAGCCCGAGCCTCGGGAAGCCGAGGCGCCTGCCTCACAGGCGGGGTGACGTCAGGCGGCGGCGCCCTCGTAGCTGACGCGCAGGCCACGGTGGGTCACGGTGATGACGGGGCGGCCCATCCATCCGCAGTGCTTGCAGACGCCGCTCGGGCCTGACGCCGTGACACGCACGGGCAGGTCCGACGCACAGACAGGGCAACCCTCGGGAATCTTGAAGTCGCGCGGTGCGGGGTGTGCTTCGGTCATGCATTTGAGGTAACGCAGTCGTCGACCTCCGCAAGCGCGCGGCTCGTGTCGGGAGCAGGCGGGCGCACGAGGGGCCGTGTGCCGTGCCGCTTCACGAGGCCTCGTCGAGGAGACGGCGATAGACGTGGACGATCTCCGCGTCGGTGAGGTCGTTGAGTCCCTCGGTGACCTCGAAGTCGGTTTCGGCGATGCCGGGCACTCGCGTGGGGGCGAAGCCTCCCATCCAGATGCGCGACTCCTTCGCGAGGGCGAGGGCGCGGAGTGAGAGGGCCTGGGAGTCGCCTCGGACGTAGACGCGGAACATGTTCGTCTGGATGGGACGGGGCTGGACGGTGAGCCGAGGGTCCGCGGCCAGGGCTTCGCTCAAGGTCTTCGTGCGGCGGAACAGCGCGGGCAGGCCCTTGATGGCGTCATCGAGGCGCATGGCCGCCGAGGCGACGTAGGGGTAGTGGTGGTAGAGGTTGCCGCCGTGTCGGTGCCGCCACACGCGGGCTTCGCGGATGAAGTCCTCGCCGCCCACGAGCATGGCTCCGCCCAGCGCGCCGAGGCGCTTGTAGAGCGAGACGTAGACGGAGTCGAAGCCTCGGCAGATGTCGGCGAGGGGGCGGTCGTAGAAGGGCTGGCACTCCCACAGGCGGGCGCCGTCCATGTGCAGCTTCACGTTCTTCTCGCGACAGGTGCTCTTGAGCTCCTCGAGTTGTTCCCAGGTCTGGAGCTGGCCCCCCAGCCAGCGCACGGGGAGCTCGACGCTGACGGTCCCGAGGGTGTCCGGTGAGCGCTGGATGTCGCGGGCGAGGAGCGGACGCGTCCAGGGAGAGAGGATGACGTCGCGCAGGTGGTGGAGGACGACGTGGCTGCTGTCCTCGTGGAGCACGTGGTGCGAGGTCGGGTGGAGGCCGACGTTCCGGTTGCCGCGCGCATCCGCGTAGATGCGGAGCGCGATGAGCTGGGCCATGGTGCCGGTGGGCATGTAACAGCCGGCTGGGAACCCGAGCAGTGTCGCGAGCTTCTTCTCGAAGGACTCGACCAGCTCGCCCTGTCCGTAGAAGTCGCTGCCGGCGCCCTGTTTGCGCATCCATTCGCCGGTGGCGATGAGCTCCGCGGCGGGGTCGCGGTTGAGGGTGCCGGTGACGGAGCCGCGACAGGCGCGGCGGATGGCGTCGACCTCGGCACGGGACGGTGGGGAGGGCGGGGGCTTCGAGGGCTGGGGTTTCGCGGGGGCAGCGGCGTGTGAGACGACGGGGGCGAGCAGCGCGCTCCCCGCGAGCAAGCGGGTCAACGCGAGGAACTCACTTCGGCTGAAGCGGTGATGGGACATCGGGCACTCCTCGGGCACGGATGACGACCCTCGCGCTTGAGCGTAATCCCGTGGCCCACGCGACTTGGGCGATTCCCGCCTCCGGTACACGCAATCCCGGATGCGGACGGTGGCTGGCCACAAGGTTCGTTCGCTGCATCGACGACAAGGCATCCAAAGAGGTCCAGTACTGGATGCCGGAAGATGAGCGACCCGAGAAGATCGGTCACTACAGGGGCGTCATCGACCTGAGGATCGACCGCGCGCAGGTGGGCAACGCCAAGGTGTTCCGGACCTGGGGATGGTCGGTCGCGCTCATCGTCTCCGAGGACATCAAGGCGGCCCTCGGGGCCGCGAAGATCACGGGCGCTCGATTCGAGGAGGTCTAGGGCTCACGTTGGCGCTGTGGCCCGAGTCACCCCTGCCCCGCCTTGATGCGCCCGAGGCTTTCGCGCGAAGGTGATGGCCACCATGGCGGAGAGCCCTCCTCGCGCGAACTCCTGGTGGACCTGGCCTCGTTCGCTCCTGCTGGCGCTCGCGCTGGGCACCCTCGTCTCCTTGCCCTCCCTTCGCGTCGGGCTGTTGCTCGATGACCTGGTCCACCGTCTCGCCCTCTCCGGACAAGCCTCCGCCCTGGGCGACTGGGGCCCCTTGACGCTCTACGAGTTCGTGGGCGGCCCTCGCACCGACCCTCAGCGGCTCCGTGAAGCCGGGCTCCTCCCCTGGTGGACCTCGGACTCGTTGTCGATTCGCTTCTTCCGTCCCATCCCCAGCGCCCTGCTCACCGCCGATGAGTGGCTCTTCGGCGACGCGCCCTTCCCCGCCCACCTGCACAGCCTCGTCTGGTTCCTCGGGCTCGTGGCCGTCGTGGGATGGCTGCACCAACGACTCCTCCCCGCCCCCGTCGCCACGCTCGCCACCGTCCTCCACGCCATCGCCGCCGCGCATCTGTTCCCTGTCGCGTGGCTGGCGGCGCGCCATCCCCTGGTCTCCGCGCTCCTGGGACTCCTCTCGCTCGCCGCACACCTGCGCGCCCGTGAGGATGGCTGGACTCCCGGTCGTCTCCTCGCGCCCCTCGCACTCGCGGGCGCGCTGCTCTCGGGCGAAGCCGCGCTGGGCTCCGTCGCGCTCCTCGGCGCCTACGAACTGTTCGGCCGCCGCGACTCCCTCCGCACGCGGATCCACTGGCTCGCGCCCTACGCCGCCCTCGTCGTCACCTATCTCCTCTTCTACGCAAGCCAGGGCTACGGCGCGCGCGGCAGCGGCGGCTATCTCAATCCCATCGCCGCGCCCGGCGACTTCCTCGCCACCCTCTTCCAGCGCGTCTTCATCCTCATGGGGGAGCTCGTCGTCGCCACCCCCTCCGACGCCGCCGCCGGCACCCCCGCCTTCCACGCGGGCTTCGCGGCCTGGGGCGCCCTCACCTCGGCCCTGGTCCTGCTGATGGCCCGCGCCATCCTTCCGCTCCTCTCCGAACAGGAGCAGCACTCCCTGCGCTGGCTCATCCCCGGCGGCATCGCGGCCACCCTCCCCGGCGCCGCCGGCATCATCGGTGGCCGCGTCCTCATGGTCCCGCTCGTCGCCGCCACCGCCCTGGTGGCGACGCTCATCCTCCGAGGCTGGACCGCCGCGCGTGAAGCCCAACGTCCCCGTCGCCACCGCCTGCTGCTCTGGACCGCCGTCTGCGCCCTCGTCCTCGGCCACGGCTTCCTGGGCCCCGCCTTCCGCGTGGGGCTCGGCGTCTCCCTGGGCCGGCTCGCGGACGCGCAGTGGCGCATCGCCCGCGAGGCGCCTCCCTGCAAGGGAACCCTCGTGCTGGTCGCCGCCGCGGACCCGAGCATCTCGCTCTACGTCCCCGCCGCCATGGCGCTCCAGGGCCGCGCCCCCCTGCACTACCGCCTGCTCAGCGCCGCACCCCATGACCACGTGCTCGAGCGGACCTCCGCCCACGCCTTCGACCTCGTCGTGCGCGGCTCGCCCCGGAACCTGGGGTTCTGGGAGCAGGTCAACCGCGATGTGCCACCGCCTCCAGGCTCACGCCTGACGCTCGGCGACCTCCTCGTCACCGTGAAGGAGTCCACCGACACGGGCTTCACCCGCGCGAGCTTCGACTTCGGCCAACCCCTCGAATCCGACGCGCTCTGCTTCGTCACCTGGAGCGACACGGGCCTGCGTCGCATCGACCTGCCCGCTCCTGGCGAACATCTCGCTCTGCCTTACAGCCGAGGTCCCGCAGGGATGTGAACACTCCCCCGCGAGGGGCTGTGCATGAGCCGACGCGGGCCCGGCAGGTCGATTGCCGGCCCAGGGCCCCGGCGCGCAAATCGCGCCACTCCACCCCTGCCCCAGGCTCTCATGTCTCCACTCCGAATGCTCCACCTCGCGCCGCTGCTCGCGTGCGCCCCGTTGTTCCTCTCCGCCTGCGGTGACGACAACGACGATGACTCGCTGCAGCCCGACACCGCCCAGTTCAAGGTGATGACCCGCAACATCTACCTGGGCGGCAACATCGAGCTGCTCGCCACCGCCCAGGCACCGCAGGACATCCCCGCCCTCGCCGCGCGCATCTACACCACGGTCCAGGCCACCCAATTCGCCGAGCGCGCCAAGCTGATCGCCGATGAAATCCAGTCCACCGACCCCGCGCTCATCGGTCTGCAGGAGGTCTCCCTCTTCCGCACCCAGAGCCCGAGCGACTTCAGCAGCAACCCGCTGCCCAACGCGACGACGGTGACGTACGACTTCCTGGCCATCCTCCAGGCCGAGCTCCAGTCCCGAGGGTTGAACTACCGCGTCGCCGCCACCATCCAGAACGCGGACGCGGAGGTGCCCGCCGCGCTCGCCGGCAACGCCACCGACCTCACGGATGTCCGCCTGACGGACCGCGACGTCATCCTCGCTCGCGGCGACGTGCAGATCGCCAACGTGGAGACCGCGAACTACGACTACGCGCAGGACGTCCCCGTGGGCGGCGCGTCCATCCGCTTCACGCGCGGCTACGCCAAGCTCGACGCCACGCTCGACCGCGTCTCCTTCACCTTCGTCAACACGCACCTGGAGACGCTGCGCCCCGGCAACGAGAACCAGGCCGCGGAGCTGGCCACCCTCGTCAATGGCTTCAAGCGGCCGCTCATCGTCGTCGGCGACATGAACAGCGGCCCGGGCGCGGTGACCACCGGCTACGACACCCTCGTCAGCGCGAACACCGGGCTGGTCGACGCCTGGACCCGCGTGGGCACCGGCAACGGCTTCACCTGCTGCTTCAGCGAGACGGTGAACGACACCTCCACCGCCGCCCTCGATGAGCGCATCGACCTGGTGTTGTTCGCCGGCGAGGCCAAGGCCATCGACGTGCGCTCCGCCGTCGTCGTCGGCGGCGACCTGGAGAACCGCAGCGCCTCGGGCCTCTGGCCGTCCGACCACGCGGGCCTCGTGGTGGAGTTCTTCGTCTCGCGCTGAGGGATGACACGCAGGGGGGCTGGAGGTCTCCCGGGTCCGGGAGTATTCAGCCCCCACATGTCTCTTCACCTCATCAAGCGCCTGTCGCGGGACTGGTTCCTCCTGGGGATGCTCGGTGCCGTGGGGCTCGCGCTCCTCTTCCCCGACTTCGGGAAGTCCGGCGGCGCGATGCACGCGGATGTCGTCACCAACGTCGGCATCTTCCTCGTCTTCTTCCTGCACGGCCTGGGCATGCCCACCGCCCAGCTCAAGGCCGGCGCCCTCCAGTGGCGGCTGCACGTGCTGGTGCAGTCGTTCACCTTCCTCGTCTTCCCCGCGCTGTGGGCGGTGCTCAACCTCACGGTGGGCCGGTGGGTCTCGGCCGAGGTCTCGCTGGGCTTCCTGTTCCTCTGCGCGGTGCCGTCCACCATCTCCTCGTCCGTGGCGATGACGGGCGTCGCCCGGGGCAACGTGGCGGGCGCCATCTTCGACGCGAGCCTCTCCAGCCTCCTGGGCATCGTCCTCACCCCGCTCATCGTCGGCCTGCTCGCGCAGACCACCGGGGCGCGCCTCTCCATGGGCGAGGCCATCCTCAAGCTGTCCGTGCTGCTGCTGTTGCCCCTGGCCCTGGGACAGGTGGCCCGGCCGCTCCTGGGCGCCATGTTCGCCCGCCATCGCAAGCACACCAACGGCATCGACCGGCTGTTCATCCTCGTGCTCGTGTACGCGTCCTTCTGCGACTCGGTGGCGTCGGGCATCTTCGGCCTGCACGGGGGCACCACCCTCGCGCTCGTGCTCGGCGGCGCGGCGCTCATCCTGGCCATCGTCCTGACGGCGACCACCCAGGCCGCGCGGTGGCTGGGGTTCACGAAGGAGGATGAGATCGCCGCGGTGTTCTGCGGCTCGAAGAAGACGCTCGCCTCGGGCGTGCCCATGGCGCGGCTCCTGTTCGGCGCGCACCCGGCCCTGGGGCTCATCGTCCTGCCCCTCATGTTCTACCACCAGCTCCAGTTGCTGGTGTGCTCGGTGCTCGCGGAGCGCTACGCGGCCCGCCCACCGTCGCCCTGAATCGGCGATGCTACGAGAATGGCACAGATGCGACGTGACCCCACCGTGGCGGCGGTTCGGCACTTCAACCGCTTCTACACCCAGAAGATCGGCGTGCTCGACGAGGGCCTGCTCCACAGCGAGTTCTCGCTCACCGAGGCCCGCGTCATCTACGAGCTGTACCACCGCGAGTCCCCCACCGCGACGGAGATCAGCCGCGAGCTGGCGCTCGACGCGGGCTACCTGAGCCGGCTCTTGCGCAACTTCGGCAACCAGGGCCTCATCGAGAAGGTCCCCTCCGCGCTCGATGCCCGCCAGCACCTGGTGCGGCTCACCGCCAAGGGAGAGCAGACCTACAACCGGCTGAACAGCCGCTCCAACGACTCCATCCGCGCCCTGCTCTCCCCGCTGCGCGCCGACGAGCGCCCGCGCCTGCTGGAGGCGATGCTGACCATCGAGGAGCTGATGGGCGAGCGCTCCACCCAGGACGCCCAGCCCCACGTCGTCCTGCGCGAGCACCGCCCCGGGGACATGGGCTGGGTCGTCCAGCGCCACGGCATCCTGTACAGCCAGGAGTACGGCTGGGACATGCGCTTCGAGGCGCTGGTGGCCGGCATCACCTCGCGCTTCATCCAGGAGCGAGACCCCGCGCGGGAGCGCTGCTGGATCGCCGAGCTGAACGGCCGCCCCGTCGGCTCGGTGTTCCTGGTGCGCGACACGAAGACGGTGGCCAAGCTGCGGCTGATGCTCGTGGAGCCCTCGGCCCGAGGACACGGCGTCGGCACGAAGCTGATGGACGCCTGTCTCCAGTTCGCGCGCGAGGCCGGCTATCGGAAGGTGCGGCTGTGGACGGAGCAGCAGCTCCACGCCGCGCGCCGCATGTACGAGCGCGCGGGCTTCGCGCTCGTGAGCAAGGAGCCGCACGCCCTGTTCGGCGAGGGCCTGATGAGCGAGACGTGGGAGCTGAAGCTCTGACGAGGAAGGGCGGCCCCACGCGCGAGCGCGAGGCCGCCCCGGGAGACCTCGACGCCGGTGGAGCGCCCCCGAGCGAGCGCGCCCCACCGTGTCGGAAGTCAGGGTGAGCGCCGGACTACAGCGGGCTCACGCAGGTGCAGGTGCTGGACGCGCCGTAGCACGCGGCGCTGCTGCCCGCGGCGACGACGGAGTAGCAGGTGTTGTGGCCGGAGAGGACCTCGCCGTCCACGTAGTTGGTCGCCGTCGTGGTGGCGACGCGCGCCTTGCCGTAGTTGCAGCCGTTGACACCGTCCGACTTCATCACCCAGTACTGGGTCGCGCCGCTGACGGCGCTCCAGCTCAGGGAGACCTGGCCCGTGGCCGGCGTCACCGTGACGGTGGGCGCCGCCGTGGGGCCGCCCGAACAACCGCTGTTCACCGGCGCCGGGGTGGCACAGGCGATGTTGTGGCGGTTGAACGCGTTGTAGATGGCCGTCATGTGCGGCGTGCCATCGTTGATGTTGCCGTTGTCGTCGTCCGCCGCCAGCCACTGCTTGTAGCCGTTGGTGGCCGCGCAGCCATCGGACGTGCCCGCCGTGCAGTTGCAGGCGTGCCACGAGCCGATGTTGCCGCTGCCCTGGTAGAACACCTTGTTGCCGATGGTCTGCGCCGTGTTCCAGTCGTAGTTGAACGGCGCCGAGCGGAGGTCCCGCGCGATGAAGTCCCACGCGGCCTGACGCACGGGGGACGCGGCGCAGTGGACCTGACGGCTGCACGGGCCGGTGCCGCTGGAGCACCGGGTGCAGACGAAGTTCTGCGGCGTGGCGGGCGTCGCGGGGTTGTGGGCCGCGTAGTCGGCGTCACGCACGCCCGAGCAGTTGGTGGCGCACCAGGCCGCGCCCGTCTGGGCCTCGTTGACGTTGTAGCCGGTGCCGTCCGCCGTCATGCCGCAGCCGTTGTTCGTGGTCTGGAAGAAGCCGTAGCCCACGCAGGACGCGGGGGACTGGCCGGACGTCGGCGTGGCGGCGGGGTTGAACGGCAGGCGGTACATCGACGCGACGTCGGCGTAGGCCTCGCTGGAGTTGCTCAGCGTGCCGGCCGTGTCGTTGTCGTCCATGCCGTGGCCCCACTCGTGGTCGAACACGGCGCCAATCTCACCCGTGTTCCGGCACCCACCGCCGCTGCGGTAGAAGTTCACCGTGGACCCGTTCCAGAAGGCGTTGCAGGTGCTGTTGATGTTGACGTTGGCCGTCATGGTGCCTTGCAGCCACGCGTTGGTGGGCAGCCAGCCGCGCGCCAGCTCCGCGATGCGGTTGAGCTCGTAGAACGCGCTGCGGGACGCGGGGCTGTTGCCGGCCTGGCCGCTGATGCAGTTGTGCTGGCCGTTGGTGCCGCCCATGTTGATGTTGCCCGCGCCGCTCGCGCTGATGGCGCCGCAGGTGTCCGTGATGCGGATGTACTTGCCGGCCAGCGTGGTGGTGGTGGTGCCGGAGGTGTAGTTGTAGACGCCGTAGCCGTCCGTGAAGACGCCGCTGCCCACGTTGGCCCACGGCATGGGGTAGTTGGCCTGCATGGAGCCGCAGAACGAGCCGGGCGTGCACGTCACCGGGACGTCCGTGTTGGTGAACACGTACGCGCCGCCCCGCACGGACTGGTCGATGTAGTGGTTGTCGTCCTCGAGCGCGAGCACGTCACCGGAGGCCGCGTCGACCGTGACCTTCCAGTGCTCGTGGCCCTCCGTGGTGGTGAAGCCGTACGTCCACACCAGCTGGTGCGTCATGCCCCGGCCGAAGCCCGCGTTGGGCACGGACACCGGCGTCACCTCCAGCGTGGGCTCCTTCCAGATGCTCTCCGGGCTCTCGTACAGGCCGAAGCGCTCGTGCGAGAGCACCGTGGCCCGATCCGCGTCCACCAGCGGCATCGGCGACACGCCGATGTTCGCCCAGGACTCGGTGCCCAGGAGGATGAGGTTGCCGTGGCTGATGGTGGCCGCCAGCCGTCCGTACCGCACGGGGATGCCCTGGTACTGCTGCGGGATGGAGACCTGCCACAGGTCGGGGGTGATCTGATCCGCCCGGGCCTCGCCCAGCTGGAGCATGTCCACGCCCACCGCGGCGCGGTTGGCCTCCACGAACTTGAAGACGAGGTCGGCCACGACGGCCCCGTCCACCTTGTCGACCGAACGACCCAGCTGCCGGCCCAGGCTGCCCAGGGTCAGCTTGTTGCCCACCCCGTTGCCGGGGATGAGCGGAACGGCGCCCTGGATGTTGGCGGCCGTCCCCGTCACGACGTCGATGTAGATCTCGAAGTTGTTCCCGTTGCGGGCGAAGAAGTCGTCCCAGACCTTCCCGCTGTCAGGCCCCATCTTCCGCAGAGCCTCGGCCAGCGGCACCTGCCCGCTGGCCAACGACAGCTCGGGCTTGAAGAACGCCTGGGAAGCCAGGGTGCCCTTGGGGGAGTTCTCCGTGGGATTGAAGCCCCACGCTTGGGACGTCGCCATCACTGCCATGCATACGGCGGCTTTCACGACGCTGCGCATTGCGGTGCTCCTTCAAGTGAAGGACCAACGAAACGGGGCTCCCAAGGGCCGGGATTGGCCCGAGGAATCCCCGGGTTGCGCATAATCCTGATTTACACGGAGAGTGCTCGATGTTGGCACTCAAAGTGTTACCCGCAAGACATTGACTAGACGCGGTATGTGGCCGCCACGGTGTCCATTTGAGCGGCGACTTCCCGCAGGGACGCGGTGATCCGCTGGGCGGCCTGAAGGCCCTGCATGGACTCCTCCATCATGCGGGACAGGTCGGTGACGGCGATGAAGATCTGCGCCACGCCGGCGTTCTGCTGGGTGACGGCGGCGGCGATCTGCTGAGCGGCGGAGGCGTTGTCCTGGATGATGCCGGTGAGCTCGCGGAGGCTGTTGCCGCTGGCGCGCACCTGGGTGAGGCCGGTCTCCGCGCTGCCCTGGCTCTGCTCGGCCTGGGTGACGGTGGACTCGATGGACTGGCGGATGTCCTCGAGGATCTCCCGCACGCGGCCGGTGGACGAGATGGACTGGTCGGCGAGGCTGCGGATCTCGCGGGCCACCACGCCGAAGCCCTTGCCGTGCTCGCCCGAGCGCACGGCTTCGATCGCCGCGTTGAGGGCGAGCATGTTGGACTGGTCGGCCAGGTCCTTCACCGTCTGGGTGATGCCGCCAATCTGACGGGTGCGCTCGTTGAGCGCGGCGATGCTGCGGGCCACGACGCCCACCTGCTCGCGCAGCTCCTCGAAGCCCTGGAGGCTGGCGGACACCGTGGCCTCGCCGGACTGGCCCACCTCGCGGGCGCGGGCGGTGACGCCGAGCACGGCCTGGGAGCGCTCGGCGGCCATCAGCGACGTCTGCTTGATCTCCTGCGCCGTCACTTGCGTCTCCTGGAGGGCGGCGGCCTGCTTCGTCAGCGTGCGCTCCTGCTGGGCGGCGGCGGCGGTGAGCTCGGCGACCGTCTGCCCGAGCACCTTGGTGCCCGCCTGCAGGCCGCGGGTGGACTCGCGCAGGTGCTCCATCATCAGGGAGAAGGCGGAGGCGAGCTCGCCCACCTCGTCGCGCCGGGTGGAGACCTCCACGCGCTGGGTGAGGTCGCCCTCGCGCACCACGCGGGTGACCACCTGGCTCAACCGGGAGATGGGCCCGGTGGCGCCGCGCGCGAGCAGGAAGCCGCCCACGCCCGCCACGACGAGCGCCAGCGCCGTCAGCCCCACGGCCACCCTCCCCGCCTCCGCCAGCGGCGCGTACGCGTCCTCCGGGTCCACGGTGGCCACGAAGCGCCAGCCGTCGCCCACGTCGCGCACGGCGTTGGCGTTGGTGGCCTCCACGCTGACGACGTCGTCGGGCCGGGCGATGTCCTTCTCGTGCGTGTCGAAGAGCGTGGTGCCCTGCGCATCCAGCACCTCCAGCGCGAAGCTCTTCTGTCCCCGCGCCCGCGAGCGCTCCAGCGCGGGCGCCACCACCTCGGCCACCTGGCTCCACTCGTAGGCGGCCAGCAGCACGCCGATGCGCGCGCCGCTGATGGGGCTGAGCACGGGCACCGCCAGCGGGAGCACGGTCCGCTCGAAGAACGGGTCCACCTGGGTGAAGCCGGTGATGTCCTGGGTGCCGTTGAGCGCGGCCTTGAACCAGGGCGTGGCGACCACCTCGCGCTCGCGGCCCTCGTAGGCGCGGCGCAGCTTCTCCTCGCTGGCGGACACCGCGCGGCCGTCCTCGGTGAAGAGCACCAGGCCCGCGAACGAGGGGTGGCGCTTCTCCAGCGCGACGAGCACCGCGTCGCTCTTCTCGAAGGTGTCGAAGAGCAGCGCGCCGCGGATGATGGCGTCCTCGGACCAGGAGCGCGCGTTCGCCTCGCGCTCCACCAGGGCGCTCTCCACCAAATCCCTCAGGCCCTGGGCCTCCACGCGCAGGGTGGCGTGGATCTGCTCCTGGAGGTTGTTGAAGACGAAGAGGCGGCCCAGCAGGTTGAAGGGCAACAGGGCCCCGAGCGTGAGCAGGGCGACGGCCACCGTCAGTCGGGTACGAAGGGAGAGTCCGTCGAGGAGGCGCATGGGGCGGCGGCGAGACGTCAGAGGTCGAGCAGGGAAATCGAGAGGGTGACGGCGCCGATGATGCGGCCCGCGTCGCGGACCGGCAGGGACACCTGGACCACGTAGGACTGGGAGGACTCGTCGAAGAAGGGCTTCTCCTCGAGCAGGCGTCCCTCGCGAAACGGCACCTGGAACTTCTCCTCGTCACCCTGCCAGTAATCGGACGTGCGGCGCGTGGCGCCCACCAGCGCGCCCAAGCGGTCCATCGCGAAGGCCTCGGCGACCACCAGGTTGCCCATCGCCTCCCGGTGTCTGGCCAGCACGCGCGAGCAGCGCGCATCGAGCACACGCTGCTTGAAGGGCGTGAGCGCCGGCGTGGACAACCACACGTCGTCCTCCGCGCGGATGGTGGTGAGCGTCATGCCGCGCGCGTTCTGGGCCCGCACCTCCTGAATCAGCTCCGGGTCCGAAGCCACGCGCTGCATCGCCGCCTTGAGCCGGCTCACCTTCGCGAGCTGCGCGGCGCCGTCCGGAGGAAGTCCTCCGAGCAGCAGGAGCGCCATGCCGAATTGCCACATCCCGACCTCAACGCGTCCGCACGCTGCATCGGCGAGACAGACTTCCCCCTCTCCGCCGGCGGAGGTGTCGACGATACATGAATGAGACGTCGCGAGTGAGTCCCCCACATGAACGGGTCCTCACCTTCCCTCCGCTCCCCTGCCCGCCCGGAGTCATGCTGACCCAGGCTCAGCTCCGCTCACTCGTGAAACACTGAAACCCAGAGCTGACGACGAAGCAGCGCTGGGTGATTCGTGACCGGGTGCAATTCGTGTCAGCGGTGTCTTCAGCGAACAGCCTGGGCGAAGTGACGCGCGAGACGCCGCAGCAGCTCGCGGTTCTCCGGCTCCGCGGCCTCGAGCTTGGGGAGCTGGCTCTTGAGCTCTGTCACGTTCTTGTGACGCCGCGCCAGGTCCTCGGCGCCCAGGTCGAACCAGCGACCCAGCTCGCGCGCGGTCAGCTCCAGGTGGAACTGGAAGCCGTAGGAGTTGCCCAGCCGGAAGGCCTGCTGCGTGTAGCGGTCCGTGGACGCGAGCAGCGTCGCGCCGGGCACGGGCTTGTAGGTGTCACCGTGCCAGTGCGCCACGGTGCCGCGCGGGCGCGCGCCAGCGGCGATGACCGGGTCCTGTTGGGCCTCTGGCGTCCAGCGCACCGGGCCCACGCCGACCTCGAAGCCGTTCTTCCCCGCGAAGACCTCCGCGCCCGCCGCGTCCGCGAGCAGCTGCGCGCCCAGGCAGATGCCCAGGCACGGGCGCTCACCGGCGAGCCGCTCCATCAGGACGGCGCCCTCGTCGCGCAGGAACGGATGCTGGTCGGCTTCGTAGACGCCCATGGGGCCGCCGAGCACCACCACCAGCTCCGCGTCCACGTCCTCGTGCCGCACGGCGCGGAAGCGGTGGACCAGCGTGAAGCCCACCTCCGTCAACGCGGGTCCCAAGAGGCCGACGCCCTCGTGCTCCTCGTGCTGATACACCACCGCGCGCATCGTCACGTCCCCTTCCGCCCCGCATGGGGGCCGCTCGGCCATCGACGTCCATCGCTCACGACGCGGGCTTGTCGCCCTTCAGGATGCGCAAGAGCCCCTCCTGCGCCACGGACGCGACGAGCCTGCCGTCGCGCGTGTAGACGGAGCCCCGCGACAGGCCCCGCGCGTTGCCGGACCACGGGCTGTCCATCACGTACAGGAGCCAGTCGTTCACCTTCAGGTCTCCGTGGAACCAGAGGGCGTGGTCCAGGCTCGCGCCGACGACGTTGGGCTGGAAGAAGCTGGCCGCGTGCGGCAGCAACGCCGTGCTGATGAGGTTGAAGTCGGACGCGTACGCGAGCACGTACTTGTGCACCTGCGGGTCCTCCGGGAGGTCGCCATCCGCGCGGATCCACACCGCCTTGCGAGGCTCCCCCGGCACCGGGTGGAACGGGTCCATGTAGTCCACCGGCCGCATCTCGATGGGCTTGTCGCAGAGGATCTTCTCGCGCAGCCGCGCGGGGATGCGCGCCACCTGGCGCTTGAGCAACTCCAGGTCCGTGGGCAACCCCTCGGGAGGCGGCACCACCGGCATGGGCGACTGGTGCGCGTAGCCGGGCTCGTCGCCGTGGAAGGAGGCCATCATCGTGAAGATGGGCTGCCCCTTCTGGATGGCGACGATGCGCCGCGTGCTGATGCTGCCGCCGTCGCGCACCCGGTCCACCGTGTAGACGACGGGCTGGCCCGCGTCGCCCGGCCGCAGGAAGTAACCGTGCAGCGAGTGCACGTGCCGCGCGGTCTCCACCGTCTGGCTCGCCGCCGACAGGGCCTGCCCCAGCACCTGTCCGCCGAAGAGCTGACGGAAGCCCAAATCCTGGCTCTTTCCGCGAAAAAGGTTTTCCTCGATGACTTCCAGCTTGAGGAGCTCCAGCAGCTCGTCCAGGACGCGGCTCATGAGGCGTCGTCCTAGCCGACCCTGGCCACGGCTGTCGCGCCTGGCGTGCGTGGCGCGTCCCGGAGAGGACGGCCGCTCGTGGAAGGAAAGGAAATGACGGGCGGGGCCGGGCGTTGATGCCAGGGTCGCCCTCCTTCCACGAGCCCGCCCTTGCGCACACCCCACCTGCTGACGACGTTGTGCTTGTTGCCCTCGCTGGCCCTCGGCGCCGCGCCCGCCGCGCCTCCGTCCGACGCGGAGCGCTGGTGGGGCCATGTCCGCCACCTCGCGGACGACGCGATGCAGGGGCGGGACACGGGCACCGAGGGACACCGCAAGGCCGCGGCCTACGTGGCCGAGCAGCTGGCGGCGCTCGGCGTGAAGCCCGGGGCCGGTGACAGCTATCTCCAGGAGGTGCCGCTCGTCTCCCGGCAGCTCGTGGACGCGAAGTCGAGCCTGGCGCTGGTGCGCGATGGACGCGCCACGCCGCTGGTCATCGGCCAGGACGCCATCATCTCTCCGCGCGCGGGCGAGGCGGGCGCGGTGGAGGCCGCCATGGTCTTCGTGGGCCACGGGCTGTCCATCCCGGAGGCCGGGTACGATGACCTGGCCGGCGTGGATTTGAAGGGGAAGATCGCCGTCTATCTCCAGGGCGGCCCGGCCCACGTCTCCGGCCCGCTGCGCGCGCATCACAGCTCCCAGGCCGAGCGCACGAAGGCGCTGAAGAAGGCGGGCGCCATCGGCACGGTGGTGCTGCTCAACCCGAAGCTGGAGGAGACGCCGTGGTCGCGCACCGCCGCGTCGCGCCACCAGCAGGCGATGACCTTCGCGGACCCGGCGCTGGACGAGAGCGCGGGGCTCCAAATCAGCGTCGCCGTCAACGCGGCCCACGCGCAGAAGCTGTTCGCCGGCGCGCCGCACTCGTTCCAGGACGTCCTGAAGCGGGCGAACGCGAACCAGCCGATGCCGCGCTTCGAGCTGCCCGCGCGCCTGAAGGCGAGCTCCGAGCGCGTGTCCTCGCGGACGACGTCGCCCAACGTCGTGGGCCTGCTGCCGGGGAGCGACCCGGCCCTGGCCGGTGAGTACGTGGTGCTCACCGCGCACCTGGACCACGTCGGCGTGGGCCAGCCCGTGGACGCAGACGGCATCTACAACGGCGCCATGGACAACGCGACGGGCGTGGCCGCGGTGCTGGAGGTGGCGCGCTCGCTCCAGGCCCGGAAGCCCGCGCGCTCCGTGCTCTTCGTGCTGGTGACGGGCGAGGAGAAGGGCCTGCTCGGCTCGCGCTACTTCGCGCTGCGCCCCACGGTGCCCGCCAACGCGCTGGTCGCCAACTTCAACCTGGACATGTTCCTGCCGCTGTTCGCCTTCGAGCGCGTGGTGGCGTACGGCCAGGAGGAGTCCGACCTCGCGACGCCGCTGGCGCAGGTGGCGTCGCGGCACGGCGTGACGTTGATGCCGGACCCGGAGCCCAACCGTCTGCTGTTCATCCGCAGCGACCAGTACTCCTTCATCCGCCAGGGCGTGCCGGCGTTGTCCTTCAAGTTCGGCTACGCGCCGGGCTCCGCCGAGGAGCGCACGTTCAAGGCCTGGTACACGCGCCACTACCACGCGCCGTCGGATGACCTGTCGCAGCCCATCCACAAGGAGGGCGCGGTGAAGTTCGTCGGGATGCTCGCGGACCTGACGCTCGCGGTGGCCAACGCCCCGGCGCGCCCGCGCTGGAACGACGACAGCTTCTTCCGCCGCTTCGCGCAGGGTGAAGGCAAACGCGACCCCCTCCCTGAGCAAACCGCGACACCGCCCATGCGGGCCCGGTAACACGCGTACAGGTGTAGCTTTCCATCAACGTGACAAACAATGACGCCCGGCGTCATCGCTGCTCACGTGCGGGAGGCAAATCGCCAGGGGTGGCTTGAAGCGAGACACCCAGTTGCGCCACGCTTGTTTGCATTGAGACATCTGCCGCGAGACGGGCGACGAGCGCCCGCACATCGACGGGGGGCGAATGCAGTCAAACGTGTTCACCGCGGTTCTGATTCCACTGTCGTTGGCCGTCATCATGCTCGGCCTGGGCCTGTCGCTGACGCTCGCGGACTTCAAGCGCGTCATCGTCTACCCGCGAGCGGTGATTGTGGGGCTCGTGTGCCAGATGCTGGTGCTTCCCGCCGGTGGTCTGCTCATCGCCCATGCCTTCGGACTGGGGCCGGAGCTGGCGGTGGGGCTGATGTTGTTGGCGGCTTCCCCCGGCGGCGCCACGGCGAACCTCTTCAGCCACCTGGCCCGCGGTGACGTGGCCCTCAACATCACGCTCACGGCGGTGAACAGCGCGCTGACGCTCGTCACGCTGCCGCTCATCGTGAACTTCTCGCTCAACCACTTCATGGGCGAGGACCGCGCGGTGCCCATGCAGTTCGCCAAGGTGCTGCAGGTCTTCATCATCGTGTTGGGGCCGGTGAGCATCGGCATGCTGGTGCGCTCGAAAAAGCCGCAGGTGGCGCTCAAGCTGGACAAGCCCATCCGCATCCTGTCCGCCGCGTTCCTGGCGGTGGTCATCGCCGCGGCGGTGTACCAGGAGCGTCAGAACATCGGCGCGTACTTCCAGCAGGTGGGCCTGGCGGCGCTGAGCTTCAACCTGTTGAGCATGGGCGTGGGCTTCGTGACGCCGCTGGTGTTCCGCCTCCCCCGGCGTCAGGCGGTGGCCATCGGCATGGAGATCGGCATCCACAACGGCATCCTCGCGATGACGATTGCGATGAGCCCGCTCTTGTTGGGCAATGCCACCATGGCCATCCCCCCGGCCATCTACAGCATCATCATGTACTTCACGGCCGCGGCGTTCGGCTACGCGGTGACGCGGCGCCACGCGGACGAGCAGGACTCTCCCGCCGCAACCCCCAGTCGTTCCTGAAGCACCCGCCGCGGTTCCTCCCCGCCGCGGTCTCCCCCACCCGAGGAAGTGTCGAGATGATGCTCAAGCGTCTATCGCTGTCCATCTGCACGCTCTGTTTGAGCCTGGGTCTGGTGTCCCCCGCGGCCGCGCAGCAGTCCGCGGCCACGCCAACGCCTCCGCCGGATGCTCCCACGGCCGGGCCCACGAACACCCCGGAGGTCGCCCCCTCCAGCGAGCCCTCCCCGGTCCCCCCACCCCGCCCCATCCCCAACGTCCGGCTGTACATGACCAGCTTCAACCTGTTCCGCGTCAACCCCATCGGGTTGGAGACGCAGAACCGGCTGGTCATCCAGAAGCGGCTGTTCAACAGCGAGTCCGTGCTGATGCGCGACACGTTCGTCAACGCCGCGGCCCTCATCAAGGCGAACCCCGCCTCGTTGAAGGTGGGTCCGATGTTCGAGATCCAGCCGATTGCCCTGTTCAACCTGCGCGTGAGCTACGAGTACACGAACTTCCTGGGGACCATGGGCTTCCTGCAGGGGTACGCGAACCCGCTGAACGACTTCTCGGATGACGCGCTCGATGCGCGCCAGGACGCGGCCTACAGCACCAGCGGCCACCACTTCCTGGTGGAGCCGACGCTGCAGGCGAAGGTGGGCCCCATCGCGGTGCGCACCAAGTTCAGCATCGAGTACTGGAACCTGTCGCTGCGCGACGGCGAGACGACGTTCTATGACCCGATGCTCGACTCGCTGCTCGCGGGCAAGGGCTGGGTCTTCACCAACGACTCGGACCTCGTCTACCTGTCCGGCCGGTGGATGCTGGGCGCGCGCTTCAGCGGCGTGTGGCCCCAGTACAACGAGGACCAGGGCGTCTCCGGCAACCTGAAGGCGGACAACAGCCACATGCGCGCGGGCCCCGTGGCCTCGTATGCCTTCAACACGGACGAGGGCACCCTGTTCAACCGCCCCACGGTGCTGGGCATGGTGGCCTGGTACCTGAAGCACCCCAGCCGCCAGGAGGCGATGCCGTACCTGCTGCTGGGCTTCTCCTTCAACTCGGACCTGATGGGCGGGCGCTAGTCAGCGTCCCACGTCGCGTCAGGCAGGAAGGGCCGCTCCCGCGAAGTCCTCTCGCGGGAGCGGTGTTGGGACCCGGGCCCTCCGAAGGCCCTGGGGTTGAATCAGTGGTGGCTGTCCGGGCCGTGCGCGTGGCCGTGCTCCAGCTCCTCGGCCGTGGCGGCGCGGACGTCGGCCACCGTCAGCTGGAAGTGCAGCGTCTTGCCGGCGAGCGGGTGGTTGTAGTCCACCACCACGGTGTCGCCCTTGATCTCCTTCACGAGCAGGTCGACCTCGTCGCCCTCGGGGTCCGTGGCGGTGAGGATGCCACCCTCCTCCAGCGCCAGACCTTCGGGGAACTCGTCACGGGGGACCTCCTCGAGGCCCTCCGGGTCATGCGGCCCGTAGCCGTCCTCGGGGGGGATGACGACCGACAGGCTGTCTCCCTTCGCCTTGCCCTCCAGGGCCTTCTCCAGGCCGGGGACGACCTCCTCGTGGCCCTGCAGGTAGACGAGCGGATCTCCCGGCTCGCTCTCGTCAATGAGCTTTCCATCGCCGAGGTGAAGCTTGAAGTCGATGGAGACGACACTGTCCTTCGCGATTTTCATGGCGCCTCTCTTAGCGCAGGCCGTTGTCCAACGCTCCCATCATGTGCTCGGCCGGTCTGCGGGAGGGCATGGGAGCGGGGCCCCCCGCCCGAAACCGGACGCAAGGGCTTTCAGGGGCCGGAGCGTGGCGGGCGGGCGCCCAGGTCCAGCCCCCGGACACGCGTGCTCCGGTCGATTCGGCCCTCCAGGCGAACGATGCGGCGCCGGTGGTCCTCCGGCAACTCCGCCGTCGCCGCGAGCCGGGCGTGGCGCAGCGCGGCCGCGAGGTCCTTGAGGGCGTGCTCGTAGAGCTTGGTCAGCTCCAGGTGCAGGCTCGCCGCCTGGAAGCCCCGGGCGGACTGGAGGGCCTGGTGCAGGTGGTCCGCGGCGGCCTGGGGTTCGCCCGCCATGCGGGCCAGGCGCGAGGCCAGGGCATGGGCCTCCATGCCCACGGCGCCGGAGCCCCGGGTCGCCGCCCGCGCGAAGGCCCGGGCGCGGGCGTGGTCTCCCGCCCGGAGCGCCACGCTCGCGAAGCCGAGCAGGTCGCGGGGGTCCTCGTCCCGGGGCACGGCGGTGCCGTCGCCGGCGCGGAAGCGGCGGACCATCTCGCCCAGGAGCGCGGCGAGCAGGAGCAGGTCGTTCGCGTTGTGCTCGAGCACGGGCGTCAGCGAGGCGCCGTCGCCGCCGCGCAGGTAGCGGAAGTACAGGTCCGGGATGAGCGAGCCGTCCACGTCGTCGACGCGGCGCAGGCCGAGCACCTGCTCCTCCATGTGGACCAGGCGCGTGCCGGCGCCCCGGTGCTTGAAGACGCGGCGGGCGCAGTGGAGCAGGTCCAGGTGGGGCAGCTCGGCGGGGGCCTTCACGCGGTTGAGGATGAAGCGCGTGCGCAGCAGCGGCCAGTCGAAGCTCTTGCCGTTGAAGGTGACGATGCAGGAGGACTGGGCCATGCGCTCGGCGAGCACGCGCAGCATGGGGGCCTCTTCGCCGAGCTTGCGCAGGAAGAGCTGGTGGACGCGCAGCGAGCGCCCCTCGAACCAGGCGAGGCCCACGAGGAACGGCACGGTGCCGGTGCCGCCCGCGAGGCCCGTGGTCTCCGTGTCGAGGAAGAGCATGCGCTGGTAGTCCACGCCAGCCAGGTCCTCGTGGAGCGCGAGCCGGGCGACGAGTGTGCCCTCCACGTCGAGGGCGCCGGCCACGGGGGCGCTGCCGTGATGGTGGTCCGGGGCGAGGAGGCGCTCGGAGACATGGACCGTGCCGTGGGGCGTCTCCTGGGCCACGACGGGCAGCGGGCTGGGAGGAGGACGGGGCTGGACGGGGCCTCGGCGCGCGGCCGTCTGCCCCTGACGCTCGGACCAGTCCGCGAGCATCCGCCGGAGGGACTCGATGCGTGGGTCGCCCGGGCGCGCGGGAGGAGCGGAGACCTGGGCCGATGCGGCCGCAGGTGTGGAGGTGCTCGCTTCGGTCGACCCCTCCGCCACGGTCCCCGGTGGTGGTGCCCTCCCCTCGCCCGAGGGCTCCGGATGCGTGGCCACGTGGCTCGCGGGCTTGCCGCCGGGGCCCACGCCCGTCAGTCGCGCCAGCTTTCGCTTGAGGTCCACGCGCCGAGCCCTCCGCCGTCTACTGCACGCCCGCGATGCCGAGCAGGCTCAGCACCTCGAGCCCCAAGCGCTTGCGCGGATGAGGGTCCACGGGCGCCTGTCCCGGCATGACACCCGACGCCGGACCGATGCACGCCGGGCAGCCCTCCTCACACGCACAGGACTCCAGCAGCCTCCGCGCGCGCACGAGCATCTCGTCGCGCTGGTCAAACAGCCGCGCCGCCAGCCCCACGCCGCCGGGGATGTTGTCGTAGAGGAAGATGGTTGGATCGAACCCCACCCCGCCATCCTTGCGCGGCGGCCCGTCCGCGTCATCGCGACTGCCCAGCGTCTTGCCGATGTCCCGGGGGTCGATCATCAACCCCACACACGCCACCGTGCGCAGCGCCGTGGCGATGCCGCGCAGCGCGTCGATGACCGCGGGCCTCGGCGCCTTCATCGAGCGCACCACCGACTCCGGCACCGTCAACCAGAGCGCCGTGGTGTGCATCTGCATCTCCGGCAGCGCCACCTCGCCGTAACCCACGTTCTCGTGCGTGTGGTACTTGATCTTCTTGTACCCCACGACCTTCTCGATGACGCTCACCTCGCCCATGCCGGCCTGGAGCGACGGGCCCACGGGCGCGCCCTGGTCCTCCTGGATGACATTCACGCGCACGTACGTCATCGCGTCCGTGAAGTAGTCCGGCGCCACCTTGCGCACGTAGGCCTTGTGGTTCTCGTAGTCGAACTGCTCGACCTGATACTGCTCGGCCTCGTGCTGGTAGATGGCCTGCTCGTGCAACATCGTGTGCGCCGAGCGGAAGTCCATCTCCGCCAGCGTGCGGTCCGTGCCGCGCTCGATGATGACCACGTTGTCCCAGCCCACGCTGCGCAGGGACACGTGGTTCGCCGGATACGCATCCGAGGACCAGTGGAACACGCGGCGGCCCCCCTCCCCCGCCGTGGGATGCACCACCTGGTGCTGCGCGAGGAACCCCAGCGCCTCCGCCGTCGACTCCGCCGGCACGTCGCCGAAGGACTCGCCCTCCTCGAACGGCAGCTCGAACGACGCGCACTTGAGGTGCTGGACGAGGATCTCCACGTTGTCCGGGTCGATGCGCGCGTGCTCCACCGGCGCCCCGATGAGGAAGCGCGGGTCCCCGGCCAGGTACTGGTCCAACGGCGCGCTCGACGTCACCAACAACGCCAGACTCCCCGCGCCACGACGACCCGCGCGGCCGAAGCGCTGCATCAGCGCCGCCACCGAGCCCGGGTAGCCCGCGCACACCACCGCGTCCAACGAGCCGATGTCGATGCCCAGCTCGAGCGCGTTCGTCGCGACGACACACCGCACGTCTCCAGCGCGCAGCGCCGCCTCCGTCGCCCGCCGCGTCCCCGGCAGATAGCCGCCCCGGTAGCCCTGGATGAGCGACGGGTCCAGCTTCTCCTCGACGAACCGGTCGCGCAGGTACTTGAGCATCACCTCGATGTTGTTGCGCGACTGTCCGAAGAGCAGCGTGGACACGCCCGCGCGCACCAGGTCCGACGTCAGCCGCACCGCCGTCTTGAGGTAGCTGGCGCGGATGCCCAGCTCCGCGTTGACCACGGGCGGGTTGAACACCATGACCCGCCGCTCCCCCGCTGGCGCCCCGCTCTCCGCGACCAGCTCCACGTCACAACCGAGCATCCGCCGCGCGTGCGCCTGCGGATTGCCGATGGTCGCCGACGCTGCGATGAACACCGGGTCCGAACCATGGAAGCGCGCCACCCGACGCAGCCGGCGCAGCACGTTGGCCAGGTGCGAGCCGAAGACGCCCCGGTACGTGTGCAGCTCGTCGATGACCACGTAGCGCAGGTTTGAGAACAAACGAGCCCAGCTCGCGTGGTGCGGGAGGATGCCGGTGTGGAGCATGTCGGGGTTGGTGAGCAGCACGCCCCCCCGCTCCCGGGCGGCGCGGCGTGCGTCCGCCGGGGTGTCACCGTCGAAGGTAATGGCGCCGTGGGTCAGCCCGGCCTCGCGCATGAAGGCCCGGAGGGACTCCTCCTGGTCTCTCGACAGCGCCTTGGTGGGGAACAGGTAGAGGGCGCGCGCCTGGGGCTCGCGGGCGAAGCGGTCCAACAGCGGCAGGTTGTAGCAGAGGCTCTTGCCCGAGGCGGTGGGCGTGGCGATGACCAGGCTCCTGCCCGCGCGGGCCAGCCGGAAGGCCTCGGCCTGGTGGGAGAAGAGCTGCTCGACGCCTCGCTGGCGGAGCGCCTCGCGCACCTGGGGGGCCACGTCCTCGGGGATGGGCGCGAACGAGCCGACCCGGGCGGGCGTGGCCTCGTCGAGCGAGAAGCAGGGCGAAAGGCCCCGGTCCGCCTTCCATTGCTGGAGCACGGAGTCCAACCCCCGGGGGGCGTTCCACGGGGTGCGACGCGGGCCACCGAAGGCCCCTTCTTCCTTCTCGAACTTCATGGGTGGGGCACTGTACAGGTGTGTACCGGGGCGGACAACGCGAACGCGGTCGAGCACGCCGGACGGGGCTCGGCTAGGTTCCCGCGCCCGTGGCCCTCGCCATCTTCCTGTTCACCTACGTCTTCATCGCCGGCGCCCGGCTCCCCTTCCTCAAGCTGGACCGCCCCGGAGGCGCGCTGCTCGGCGCGGTCCTCATGGTGGTGTTCGGCGTGGTCTCGCCCGCGGAGGTCTTCAACCACAGCGAGGACACCGCGAAGCACGCCATCGACGCGGACACCATCGTCCTGCTGCTCGGGATGATGCTGCTGGCCGCGTACATGTCCCAGGCCGCCGTGTTCCGCACGGCCGGCGCCTGGGCGGTGCGTCGAGCCCGCACGCCGCGCTTGTTGTTGATCGCGGTGACGTTCATCTCCGCGGTGCTGTCCGCGTTCCTCGTCAACGACACGGTGTGTTTGATGCTCACGCCGCTGGTGCTCGCGACGGTGGAGGACGCGAAGCTGCCGCCCGTGCCGTACCTGCTCGCGGTGTGCATGGGCAGCAACAGCGGCTCGGTGGCGACCTTCACCGGCAACCCGCAGAACATGCTCATCCAGGGCGCGTCGGGAATCTCGTACGCCAGCTTCGCGGCGTACATGGCCGTGCCCGCGCTCTTGTCCACCGTCATCGTCGCCGTGGCGCTGGTGTATCTCTTCCGCAACGAGCTGAGCACGAAGCGCTTCGAGCCCCAGCCGCCACCGCCTCCGGTGGACCGCTGGCTGCTGGTGCTGACGCTCACGGTGACGGCGGGGGTCATCGTGGCCTTCTTCGCGGGGCTGCCCATGAGCTGGAGCGCGCTGGCCGGCGCCGCGCTCGTGATGGCGCTGTCCCGTCGTGAGCCACGCGAGGCGCTCGAGCGCGTGGACTGGGTGCTGCTGTTGTTCTTCGCCAGCCTGTTCGTCGTCGTCTACGGCGTGAACAAGCACGGCTGGGCAGAGGAGATCCGCCTCATCTTCGCGCCGCTGATGGCGGGGCCGCCGTGGCGGGAGACGCTGGGCTTCGCGGGGCTGACGCTGGTGGCGTCCAACCTCTTCAGCAACGTGCCCTTCGTCATGCTCGCGCGCTCGTGGGTGCCCTCGCTGCAGAACGTGGAGCTGGGCTGGCACGTGCTCGCCCTGGGCTCCACGCTCGCCGGCAACCTCACCCTCGTCGGCAGCGTCGCCAACCTCATCGTCTTCGAGGCGGCGCGCGGCAAGGTGGACATGTCCTTCATGCGCTACCTGCGCGTGGGCCTGCCCGTGACGCTCGTCAGCTTCGTCGTGGGAATCGCGGTGCTCCTCGCGGAGCACGCCCTGTTCTGAATCAGGGGTCCGGGTCCGGCAGCTCGCCCGGCGGCAGCTCCTGCTCGGGCTGCCTGGGCGGCTCGGCGAAGGTGGGCGTGACGGCGTCGGGAGCGGAGGGGCCGGGAGGCGCCGCCACCGTGGGGCCGCCACGACGGTCCTTGGGCGTGAGGTCCTTCACGAACTCGAGCGCCACCTGGTCCAGCAGCGTGGTGAGCGCCTGGCGGAACAGGTCCGGGTTCTTCCCCACCTTGAACGGGTCCAGGTGCTCCGCGCCGGACTCCACCTGGTCCACCTCGAACGGGTGGCGCCACACCTCCGAGCGCCCATCCAGGGTGAACATCCGGCCGTAGCCGCGCAGGAAGGCGCCCGCGTGGCCCTTCTTGCTGCGCATGCCGTACTCCTGCACGACGAACTCGACGATGGTGTCCGCGCCCAGCGGCGTCACCAGGTCGTAGTCGGGCGCGTTCGCGGGGACCTCCTCCACCAGGAAGCTCTCCAGCACGGAGGCCACGCGCGCCGGGTCCACCGTGTACGTCCACGGGGCCTCGCGTGGCAGCTGCGTGAGCGTGTTGACGCGCAGCCGCTCCGAAATCTCGAAGCGCGTCACCGCCTGCTGGAGCTTCACGGTGAGCCGCCGGTCCGCCTCCACGGGCTCCAACTTCTTGAGCTTGTCGCCGTACGCGGAGTCTTCGCGGAATACGAAGCTGCGAGGTCCCGCGCCGTCCTCGATGCGGGAGATGAAGGCGGGGCGGCGCACGCGGTCCAGGTCGGCGCCGGCGAGCCGCTGCGACGCACAGCCGGCGCAGAGCGCCAGCGCGAGAAACGAAAGAAGGCTTCGCGTCATGGCCTGAGACTTACCCCATTGCGGGGCGGCCCGCCGCTTCCGGGCCCCTGGCGCCTCCCTGCCCTCCCTCCGAGCCGTCCGCTGGTATGCTCCCGCGCGTGAATCCTTCCTCCGTGGCACCCCCTCCCCCCGGCCGAAAGCGCCGGCTCGGGGAAATCCTCATGGATGCGGGCCTCCTGACCGAGACCCAGCTTCGCTCCGCGCTCGCCGAGCAACGCAAGTGGGGAGGCCGCCTGGGCCTCACGCTGGTGCAGATGCGCTTCGTGGACGAGAGCTCCATGGTGCATGCCCTGTCGCGCCAGCTCTCCATCCCCACGGTGGACCTGGATGCCGTGACGCCGTCCGCCCCCGCGATGCAGGCGCTGCGCGTGGACATCGCCGAGCGCTACACGGTGTTCCCCACCGCCTTCGAGCCCTCGAGCAAGCTGCTCACGGTGGCCACCTCGGACCCGACGAACGTGGAGTCACTCCAGGAGCTGGCGTTCCACACGGGCCAGCGGCTCCAGGTGGTGGTGGCCGCGGCCTCGTCCATCGAGCGGGCCATCCGCCGCCACTACCATGGGGAGATCACCTCCACGACGGCGTCGCCGCTGGCGTTCGGAATGGACGAGCAGACCTTCGAGCTGGCGCCTCCGTCCGAGCTGGCCGTGGAGATGATGTCCGCCCCGCGCCCGTCAGGCCCGTCGTCCGTCCGCGAGGGCGAGCTGACGCAGCAGGTGGAGGCCCTCACCCAGAAGGTGACGGACCTGGAGCGCATGGTGGCGCAGCAGGCGCGCTCGCTGCGCGCCATGCTGGAGCTGCTGGAGACGCGGGGCCTCGTCACCCGCGACGACTACCTCGCGAAGGTGCGCTGAGGCCCGAGGCCCGGTTCAGACGAGGATGAGGTCCTCGTCGCCGTCCAGGGCCTCCATGCCGAGCACCTGCTCCGTGCGGCGAAGGCGCTCGTCGCTCAGCTCCGAGATGAGCACCAGGATTTGAGGGTGGCTGGAGATGAGCGCGTCGAAGTCGGCGCGGGGCAGTCGCAGGAGCGTGGTGTGACGCCCCGCCGTCACGGTGGCCGTGGCGGGCGTCTTCTGGAGCAGGGAGATTTCGCCGAACAGGTCTCCCTCCTTCAGTCGCGTGAGCAGGTGCCCGTCCTTGTGCACCTCCACCTCGCCCGAGAGCAGGACGTAGAGCCCGTCCGTCTGGTCTCCGTCGCGGATGATGACGTCACCGCGCTCGACGTCGCGGGCGCGGAAGCGCTCCACCAGCGTGCGCCGGTCCTTCCGGTTGAAGGGACGGAAGAGCGCGGAGGTGTTCATCACGTTGGTGAGCAGGCGCTGACGCACGAACTTCTTCAGGGCCGCGGCCACCTGTGGATGGCTCCGGGAGAGCGAGGCCAGGACGGGCGCGGAGATCTCCAGCAGCTGAGTGTCCTCGGAGGCGGCCTCGACGGAGGCCGTGCGCGGAGCACCGGAGAGGATGGCCATCTCGCCGAAGAACGCGCCGCCCTCGAGCACGGCGAGCTCCACGCGGCGCTCCGCGTCCATCCGGAAGACGCGGGCCTGACCCTCGCAGATGACGTAGAAGGCGTCGCCGTGGCTGCCCTGCTCGATGATGCGCTCACCCGCGCTGAAGCGTCGCAGCGGGCAGCGCTCGAACAGCTCGATGAAGGCGTCCCGAGGAAGGTCCGAGAACAGCGGGATGGTCGGCAGCGCGTCCAGTGAGGGCGCGTCGGTGATGACCTCCTCGGTGAGGCTGAAGACCTCCTCCTCTTCGCTGATGGAGGTGCTCTCGGAGCGCTGATTCAGGCCCGCCTGGGCGGCGAGCTCCACCGCGTGCAGGAGGGAGTCCGCTTCGAGCTCCAGCTCGGTGAAGGACGAGGGGCGCGGCATCACCGCGCGCAGCGATGCGCCCAGCTCGCGAGACACCTCTCGGAACGGAACGGCCGTGGCACCCGCGGGGGGCGTGACGTCCGTGCGCCGAGGGCGCAGACCCGGAGGCGCCGAGGGCGGGTCGATGACCGTGGGCGTCGGCGGGAGGCCCGGCTCCAGCGCCTGTGCATCCCCGATGGGCGAGGACAGCGCCTTCCACTTCCCGCTCACGGGGGACTTCGGCGCGGGCACGGGGGACGTGGGTGGAGTGATTCGCTGCGTGGCGCGCGGCGCGAGACCTGGAGGCAATCGGCTCGTCGCTCCCGCGGAGGGAGGCGCGCCCGGCTCGAACTCGCCCACCACGACGTCGAAGCCCTCATCGTCGGAGGCGGCGCTCGCGGAGGACGACGGTGCTTCGCTCGCGGCGGTGACCTCGAAGTGTGGCCCGCTCGAAGGCTGTGCCACGGCGACGGTGCTCGTGGGGGCGAGACCCGCTTCGGACAGGCCGGTGCTCGACGGCTCGACCACCGCCTGGGAGGACGGTGCCTCATCCTCGTGAGGGGTGGGCTCGGCTTCCTGCCCCACGCTCACGGAATGGACGACGACCTCCTCGGAGCTGGAGGCCGTCTCGACGGAGAGCTCGAGCTCGTCCGATGCGTCGCCCGACACGGGTTGGGGCGCAGGCACGGGACGCTCGGGCGGAGGCGGCGCGGAGAGCGCGCTGCCCATGGGCCCGCGAGCCCGGGCGCCCACGGGCGTGCCGCGTCGCGCGTAGAGGTTCGCCAGCATCTGCTGGACGCCCTGGTGGCTCGGGTCCAGCTCGAGGATGAGCTTGCTCGCGGCGATGGCGCGCGGGAGGAAGCCCTCCTTCGCGAAGCCCTCCGCGGCGGACTGGTACGCGGCGACGGCGCGCTCGCGCTCACCCGCCTTGGCCCAGGCATCCCCCATTCGCAGGCGCGACTGGTGGTCCTTCGGGTCGAGCTTGCAGAAGTCCTCGTACAGCTCGGCGGCCTTGGAGAAGCGCCCCTTGGTGAAGGCCGCGGCGGCGCTGTCCTTGAGCTTGCGTGCTTCCATTACCGAGCCCCCTCCGAAGCCGTGCCCCCCTTCGCCAGCGCCGCGCCCGCCGCGTCACGCACGGTCCGGAAGTAGTCGCTCTTGAGCGCATCGAGGAACTCGGAGTGTGTCGTCGCGCCCATGCGCTTGAGCGACGTGGCCGCCGCCGCGCGAATCTCCGGCAGGTCGTGGAACAAGTCCCGCGCCACCACGTCGGCCGCCTGCACATCCCCGAGCGTCCCGAGCGCCAGCAGCACGTCGCGCCGCGCCACGCTGTTCGTCTCGTCGAGCGCCTTGACGAGCGTGGGCACCGCGTCCTTCGCCTGGATGCGCGCGAGCACCACCGCCGCGAGCGCCGCCTCCGGCCCACCCTCCTTCACCACGCCCTGGAGCACCGGCGACGCCGACGCCGGCACCCCGGGTCCCTTCGACAGCGCGTCCAGCACCAGCAGCTTCTCGCCGCCCATCTTCGGCAGCGCCTCCAACAAGGCCACCTGCCCCGCCTCGCCCGACTCGGCCAGCGCCTGCGCGAGCGTCTTCTGGAGGTCCCGCTCGGGCTCGAAGATTCCCTCGCGAGCCACGGCCACGCCCTCTGCGCCCAGGCGCGTCAAGCCCACGAGCGCCGCGGTGCGCAGGGGGATGCTGGGGTCCTGGCTGTAGCCCTTGAGCAGCTCCAGCGCCCCCGGCGCGCGCAGGGTCCCCAGCGCGCGAATCAGCGTCGCCAGCGGAACGAGCCGCTCGGCCTCCACGTCGTCGAACAGCTCGCTGGGCACGCGCGGCTTGACCACGGTGCGCCCCGCGTCCTTGGCCCGCTGCGCGTTGAGCGCCTTCACGCGCTCGAAGAGCGAGGCATGGCGGGAGGCGCGCTCGTCATGCGGCGCGCCCGTGACATGGGGCGACGTCGTGGCCGAAGGGTCGAACCCCGCGCCGTACGTCTCGGGGAGCTTCTGGGGGACCCAGTCCGCGCGCAGCGCCTCGAGCCCCTTCGCCTCCTGCTCGTAGAGCTTCTGGAGCTGGGGAATGACAGACGCGTCCCCCACTCCGGCCACGGCGTCCACCGCGAGCATGCGCAGCGTGGCGTCGTTCTGGTTGAGCCACGGCGTCACCTTCGCGAGCAGCGGCTGGGCCGCGGGGCCGAGCCCAGCCACGGCCTGGAGCCCGCTCGCGGCGGTGGCGGGACGCGCCAGTCGCTCGCCGATGGGATCCAACGGACAGCCGCCCCGGGTGCGCATCGCCAGGGCCGCCGCGAGCGCGTCCGACGGGGCCCCATCGAGCGCGACGGCGCACAGCGCGGTGTCGGTCTCCGGCGTGCGCGGGAAGGACAGGATGGCGTCGATGGCCAGCGGGCTCACCGCGCTCTTCTCCACGGCCACGGCCTGGAGGCGGAGCGCGGCGGCGGGATCCTGCAGCTTGCTCAGCGCGATGATGGCGGACTCGCGCAGCTCCGGGAAACTCTCGTCGAGCAGCAGCGCGATGTCGCCCACGGCCCGCTTGTCGCCCGCGTCGCCCAGGCCACGCACGGCGGCGGCGGCGAGGATGACCTGGCTGTCGCGGACCAGGGGCAGGAGCCGGTTCACGGCCTCGGGGCGACCGCTCTTGCCCAGCTCCTCGGCGGCGCCGACGCGCTCGGGGAGCTCGCCCTCGGTGAGCGTGAGGAGGTTGCGGTCCCACTGGCCCTTGGCCTCGGCGGCCACGACTTCCGCCATGGCGCCCGGCACGTTGGCGTTCTTGAGGGCCTGGACGATGACCTGGCGGGTGGTGCGGCCCCGGCGCCCGTACTGGAGCGTGAGGTAGGCCTTGGCCTTGTCGTTGCGCACCTTGGAGAGCGCCATGGCCGCGCGGCCCTGGACCTCCTCGTCGGAGTCCTCGAGCAGCTCGCCCAGCAGGTCGACGACGCGAGGATCCTGACTCTCTCCGAGCGCGACGGCCGCCTCCGCGCGGACGATGGACGCCAGGTCCTTGGCCGCGCGGGTGAAGAGAATCAGGTCATCGGGATTGCCCTGTCCGGCGAGCTTCTTCACCGCCAGGGCGCGGACCTCCGGTCGAGGACTCTGGAGGTCTGCGAGGAGCTGGTCCCGGCTCCCGTTGCAACCGAGGACCAGGGCCAGCATGAGGATGTAGGGGCGTGCGCCGGTTCGCATCGGTCTCCGCTGAGGGAAACAGTGGAAAAGTCGCGGGGGGTTATATCAACACCCCCCTTGTCGCCCAATCCGCCGTGTGGTCCTCAGCGAGGTCGGCGAGGTCCCTTGGAGGGGGCGCCGGACCGGCCGCCGCGGGGAGCCTGAGCGCTCCAGCGGGGCTTGGAGCCGGATTCCTTCTTCTTGCCCCAGTCCTGGAACCCCTCGGACTTGCGGCCGCCCTCGGGAGCGCTCCCTCGGGAGCCCCCTCGGACGACTCGCTCACGGGGAGCGCCACGGTCGTCGTAGGGGGTCCAGGCCTTGCCCTCGCCGCCCGCTCCCTTGGGGCCCCTGCCGCCGGGCTTCGCGCCGAAGCCTCCGCGACCCCGAGGGCCGGAGCCCTCCGCGTCACGAGGACCCCGAGACGGACGTCCCTCGGCGCGGCCGCGCGGAGCGCCCTTGTCGCCGAACGAACGACGCGCCGGGCCACCCGCGCTCCGAGGCCCGCCGAAGCGAGGACGGCCTTCGCCGCTGGCCGCGCGATCGGAGCTCCCGCCACGACCGAACCGGGCCTGGCCCGTGCCACCCGCACCACGGGGACCCCGAGGACGATCCTCGCTGCCCGCGCCGAAGGACTTGCGAGCCGGGCGATCCTCGCCACCGGCACCGAAGGACTTCCGGGCCGGACGGTCCTCGCTACCGGCACCGAAGGACCTACGGGCCGGACGACCCTCGTCACTGCCAAAGGACTTGCGAGCCGGGCGATCCGTGCCGCCGGCGCCGAAGGACTTCCGGGCCGGACGATCCTCGCTACCGGCACCGAAGGACTTGCGAGCCGGACGATCCTCGCTGCCCGCTCCGAAGGACCTACGGGCCGGACGATCCTCGCCGCCGGCACCGAAGGACTTGCGAGCCGGACGATCCTCGCTGCCCGCTCCGAAGGACCTACGGGCCGGACGATCCTCGCCGCCGGCACCGAAGGACTTGCGAGCCGGACGATCCTCGCTGCCCGCTCCGAAGGACCTACGGGCCGGACGATCCTCGCTACCGGCACCGAAGGACTTGCGAGCCGGGCGATCCGCACCGCCCGCGCCGAAGGACTTACGGGCCGGACGACCCTCGTCACCGCCGAAGGACTTACGAGCCGGGCGACCCTCGTCACCACCGAAGGACTTACGAGCGGGGCGACCCTCGTCACCGCCGAAGGACTTACGAGCCGGACGGTCAGCGCCACCAGCGCCGAAGGACCTACGCGCCGGACGATCCTCGCCACCGGCACCGAAGGACTTGCGAGCCGGGCGATCCTCGCTGCCCGCCCCGAAGGACCTACGCGCCGGACGATCCTCGCCACCGGCCCCGAAGGACTTGCGAGCCGGACGATCCTCGCCACCCGCGCCCCACGTCTTGCGCGCAGGACGCCCCTCGCCTCCGGCGCTCCGAGCGCCACGAGGCCCCTCGTCACCACCGAAGGACTTGCGAGCCGGACGCCCCTCACCGCGAGCACCCTCGCCCCACTCCTTCCGAGCAGGACGACCGAAGCGCGACGCGCCACCCTCGGCACGCGGTCCACGCGAGCGCGGAGCATCCCCGCTCCCGAACTCCTTGCGCGCAGGACGACCCGCACCCGCGCGGTCCCGACCGAAGCGCGCGAGCCCCGAGCCACCCTCACCCGCCGGCTTCCGCTCCGCACGAGCCGCCGGCTTGCGGCGCACAGGCGCCTCATCATCCACGGCCAACTCGTCCTCATCCGACTCATCGAAGCCCGGCGCCGCGCGACCATGACGCCGAGGCGGCAGCCGCAGGTCCGCCGACGGAGGCGACGTCTTCCCGTCAGCCACCTCGTTCAGCAGCTCGACCTCGGTCTTCTTCAGCGGCCGCAGCTCACCCGGACGCAAGCCCTCCACGCCGACACCCGCGTAGGCCGGACGGAACAGGCGCACCACCGGGTGACCCACGGCGGCGCACAGGCGCTTGATGAGGTGCGGACGGCCCTCCGCCACGACAATCTTGAGCCACGTGTTCTTCTCGGCGGCCTCGAACACGCCCACCGACACCGGCGTGGCCATGCCGTCCTCCAACCGCACGCCGCCGCGCAGCTTCTCCAGCGTCGGCACGTCGGGCTGACCCTTCACCTTCGCCAGATACGTGCGAGGCACCTGGAAGCTCGGGTGCGTCAGCTTGTGCGCCAGCGCGCCATCATCCGTGAAGAGCAGCGCTCCCTCGGCGTCGTAGTCCAGCCGGCCCACGGGGAACAGGCGCTTGCCCGTCTCCTCCACGTAGTTCGCCACCGTCGGCCGCCCCTGGGGGTCCGACAGCGTGGTCACCACGCCCACGGGCTTGTAGAGCAGGAAGTAGGACGATTCGTCCGGCGGCGTGACGAGCTTGCCGTCCACGGAGACCAGGTCCGTCCCCGGCTCCACCCGGCTCCCCAGCTCCGTCACCGTCGTGTTGTTCACCGCCACGCGGCCCGCGGTAATCAGTTCTTCTGCGTGCCGGCGCGAAGCAACTCCCGCGCGGGCCAGGTACTTCTGTAGTCGTTCGGCCGCCATTACTTCCCCTTCACTTGCTGCCCGTCACTCGGGCTTCTGCCCCTCGGTGCCCGTCTCGGGCTTGGGGGCTGTGTCCAGGACACTGGAGCTGGCCTTCTGTATCTGGTCAGCCGCCGCCATGGCTTCCTCCAGGTCCTCCAGCGCGGCCTCGCTCGCCGCCGCGCTCTTCTCCATCCGCTTCGTGAATCCCGGGTCGGAGAGTGCTTCCACCGTCCCCGCCGCTGCCGGTGCGGGTCGTACTTCTTTCTCCACGATTTCGCGATGCTCCTGCGTGAGCTCGTGGAATTCCCGCAGCGTGGGCAACGCCGACAGGTCCTTCAGGGCGAAGAACTCCAGGAATTCACGCGTAGTGCCATAGAGGATGGGTCGCCCCACCTCCTCGCGCTTGCCGAGGATCTTCACCAGCTTGCGGTCGATCAACGCCTTGAGCACGGCGCCGCAATCCACGCCGCGGATGTCTTCCAGCTCCGGCCGCGTCACCGGCTGCCGGTAGGCGATGATGGCCAGGGTCTCCACCGCCGCCCGGGTGAGCCGCTGGGGCTTCACGCGCAGGTAGCGCCGGACGTACTCGCCCGAGTGGGGGTCCGTGCGGAACTGCCAGCCGCCGGCCACCTCGTACAGGACGATGCCGCTGATGCCGTCCCGGTGGATGCCGGACAGCTGGTTGAGCGCCTCGGCGATGAGCGTCTGCTCGATGCCGGTCGCCTGGTACAGCTCGTCCACGGACAGGGGCCGCTCCGACACGAAGAGCACGCTCTCGATGACCGTCCGGACGCGATCCCCAGACAGCTTGCGGCTCTTGGAGACCAGCTTCTCGAAGGAGGTCTCCAGGTCGGGGGTGGCCTCCGAGTCCTCCTCGATGGCCGCCGCCTCCAGCTCGTCCAGCTCGTCCGCCGGGCCGGGGCCCGTGACGGCCGCCAGCTCCTCCTCGGAAAAGGGGCTCGGCCCCCCGGACGCGGCGGACTCCTCGCCGTCTCCGCCTCGGGAGCCTTTCCTACCGGTAGTCACTCTCGTCGACCTCCGTGGGGGCCAGCCGCTCCAGGGCATCCCCGTTGGGCAACAACAGGATGGGCCCGAGCGGCTCGTCCTGTACCACACGGATGAGCCGGCGTTTCACCATTTCCAGAATCGCCAGGAAGGTGACGACAATCTCCTGGCGGGTGGGCGTGTCCTCCTCGGTGAACAGGCTCTCGAAGAGGACCTGTCCCTGGGGACGCAGCCGCCCGACGATGCGCAGGATGGCCTCGGAGAGGGTGATCTTCTCCCGGACCACCTCGTGCTGGACCTTGGGCGTCAGCCGCTCCAGCACCCGGTCCAGCGCCTCGATGAGCTTGAGGACGCTGAACTCCTGCAGGCCCACTTCCTCCTCCGGGATGGGCACCGCCTCCACCGGGACGCTGCGCGAGAACACGTCCCGGCCCAGGATGTCCTGGCGGGCCATGTGTTCGGCGGCGTCCTTGTACTTCTGGTACTCGAGCAGCCGGCGGACCAGCTCCGCGCGGGGGTCCTCGGGCTCCTCCACCGCCGCCAGGGCCTCGCCGCCCTCGGGCACCGCCACCGCGTCCTGGCGGGGCAGCAGCATGCGGCTCTTCAAGTGGGCCAACGTGGACGCCATCACCAGGAACTCCCCGGCGATGTCCAGGTTGATCTCCCGCATCCGCTCCAGGTGCTCCAGGTACTTCTCGGTGATGAGCGCCAGGGGGATGTCGAAGATGTCGACCCGGTGCTCCTTGATGAGATGGAGCAGCAGGTCGAGCGGACCCTCGAAGTTGGGCAGCGCGACGCGGAAGGCGTCCGCCGGGGTCCGGGGCGGAGCGCCTTCGCCGAGGCCTTCATCGGCCGATGGCGGGCGGCCGTCACTCACCGGCGTGTCCTGGCGGCCCTTCTGGCTGTCGGTGGCTGCTGGTCATCACGCAAGGGCCCGGATTCGCGTGATTCTTCGAGCGCGAACCGGGGGACACACCTCCTTAACAGTGGGTCCCAGGTGGGTCAAACAAACGGCGGTAAACACCCGTTCAGGCCCTGAACCTCAGGGGATGCCCACCGCGCGCCGGACCTTGTCCATCAGGACGGAGGCCTCCTGGCGGGCCCGCTGGGCTCCGTCCTGGAGGATGCGCTCCAGCTCCGCGGGGTCGCCCGCCAGCTCGGCGTACCGCTGACGGGCCGGTCCGAAGGTCGTGTGGAAGGCCTCCAGGAGCTTCTTCTTGTAGTCCCCGTAGCCCTTCCCTCCCGCCCTCCACGACGCGTCCACCTCCGCGAACTCCGACTCCGGCAGCATCAGCTTGAGCAAGTCGTAGAGCGGCACCTCGCTGACCAGGGACGGGTCCGCCGGCTTCCCCTCGGGCACCGGCTTGGGCGCCTCCACCGGCGTGGAGTCCGTCTTGATGGACATGATGCGCTTCTTGATCTCCTTCTCGTCCCCGAACATCTCGATGGTGTTCCCGTAGGACTTGGACATCTTCTTGCCGTCCACGCCGGGCACCGTCTGGGTGGCCTCCTGGATGCGAGCCTGGGGCAGCTTGAGGATGCCGGGCGCGTGGCCCCGCTCCTTGCCGTCCGGGTCCGCCGGGTCGTAGCCCTTCACGTACTCGGTGTTGAACTTCACCGCCCAGTCGCGCGCGAACTCCACGTGCTGGATCTGGTCCTTGCCCACGGGGACGAAGTCCGTGCTGTACAGCAGGATGTCCGCCGCCATCAGCACCGGGTAGGCGAAGAGGCCGAAGTCGGGGCTGATGCCCTTGGCCACCTTGTCCTTGTAGCTGTGGGCCCGCTCCAGGTGCGCGTGCGGAACCACGGTGCCAAGAATCCAGTTGAGCTCGAGCACCTCGCGCACGTCGCTCTGGCGGAAGAGCACCGCCTTCTTCGGGTCCACCCCGAGCGCCAGGTACGCCAGCGCCGCCTCGCGGGTGAGCTCCAGCGCGAGCTTCGCGTCGCGCACCGTGGTGAGCGCGTGCAGGTTGGCGATGAAGTAGTACGCCTCGCCCTCCTCCTGGAGCTGCACGAACTGGCGAATGGCGCCGAAGTAGTTGCCGATGTGCAGCTTGCCGGAGGACTGCACGCCTGAGAGGGTCCGCATGTCGGTTTCCGAGTCGGGAGTCAGCGCGCAGAGTCGTTTTCGCGCGTCGTGTGTTCTGTGGTGTCGCGGTGGTTCGCACACCCGCCGCGCCCCTGCAATCTTCCGTTCAGTCGCGGGCACTCCCCGTCCCTGACGCCCGCCCGCCGCGAGCCTTCATGGAAAATTGCGGCGCGCACGGAAATCCTGAGTGATTCCAGGCCCTTGCGGTTGAAGCAGCGGTGGGTGGAGCGGTACCCTGGCCGTCGCACCTGCGAGCAACCTCACCTCGGGAGGACGGACCGGCATGGAGTCATTCAAGGGAAGTCTCGCCAGCTATCGCCTGCAGATGGTGATGCCGCCGTTGTTCTCGACCGCGGGGGTGGAAGGCACCCTGCGCGTGGAGCGCGGCGCCATCCGGCGCTGTTTCCAGGTGAAGGACGGCTTCCTGGTCGGCGAGAGCTCGAATGACCCGCGCGAGCACCTGTCCCAGGTGTTGGTGAACCTGCGCATCCTGGATGCGCCCCGGGCCGCGGCGGCCTTCGAGGCGGCGGAGGGTGCGGGCTCGCCCTACGGCACCTTCCTGGTGCAGCGCTGCTTCGTGGAGCTGCCCCGCCTCATCGAGGCGATGGAGCACAAGGCCCGCGAGGCCCTCTTCGACTGCTACGGCTGGGAGTCGGGCGAGGTGGAGTTCACCCCGAAGCTCCCGTCGTCCGCCCGCGCCGTGGGGTTGAAGCTCTCGTTGAACGGCCTGCACCGCGACGCGGTGACGCGGCTGCGCGAGTGGTCCGTGTTCCGGGAGGTCTTCCCGCACCTGGACGCCACCTTCAGGGTGTTCCGTGAGTTCGCCGTGGAGACATTCTCCGAGGAGGAGGACAAGCTGCTGGAGCTGGCCGCGGGCGGCGCCACGCTGGGGGAGATGCTGGCCACGGCGAAGGAGGCCCCGCTGTTCGCCGCCCGGTGGATCCTCCACCTCTATCGCCGGGGCGCCCTGGCGCCGCGCCTGCCCAAGGGCCCCAGGCTGGGAGAGGCCGCGGAGCTGGCCGAGCTCTTGAACCTGGTGAAGCGCTTCCTGGAGTCGGGCAAGTTCGACCACGCCGTGGCGCTGGCGGCGCAGATCCTCGAGCGAGGCCCCGTTCCCGAGGCCCACGCCCTCTACCGCGAGGCCGAGGTCCGCCTGACGCTGGCCCTGAGCGACGAGCTGTTCGCCCTGGACGGGCGGCTCGTCTTCGAGCCCATCCCTCGCCCCACCCCATCGCAGCTCACGGCGGATGACCTCTACCTGTACTCGAAGCTGCGAGGCAGCCGGAGCATCCGCCAGGCCCTGCGCACGGCGGCCATGGGAGAGCTGGCCGCGTCGCGTTCGGTGCACCGGCTGATGGCCTCCGGGCTCATTCATGTCGCGCCCCTGCCCGGCTCCGACGCCACCTCCGAGGCACGGCGCACCAGCGCGGACGCCTTCGTCGCCCCCGCGGTCAACGTGGGCTCCTGAAGCCAGAGGGCCCCCAGGTCCAGGACCACCGCGTCGAAGGGCTCCGCGCGCATCCGGGCGGAGCCTTCATGCAGCCCCACCCGCGCCCAGCCGCGGGTCCCACGCCGGTACACCTCGACCCGACACCCGTCCGGGTCGATGAGCCAGACATGGCCCACGCGGGCCTGGTGGTACGCCTGCATCCGCGACGCGAGGTCCCGACTCCGGGTCGAGAGCACTTCGCAGACCCAGTCTGGCGCGGGCGTGAGCCAGGGTGTCCGTGGCTCGGGAGGCTCCGGCACCTCGGCCCGTCGCCAGGCCGCCAACGCGGGGACGACGACTCCCGACTCCAGATGCAGCTTTGGCGTCTCCAGGAACCACCAGCCCCCAGGACCCCCCCGGGCCCAGTCGAAGGGCCGCACGAGCAGCGCGCCCACCCGATGCACCAGCGGGAGCAGCTCCACCGCCGCGCGAGGCGAGGGCTCCGGCCACAATCCCTCGAGGGTCTCCGCCACCCACGGCAGGGGTGGCGCCTCGATGTCCTCGTACGTCCTGGGCTTCTTTCCTCGGATGTCTCCCACGCCTGCCTCCGTCGATGGGACTCCCAGCGTCCCTCGCGCGACACCCCACCTCACGGGATGTCGACCTGATACGTAGGCAGTCTAACGCCCGGTCTGACATGTCGGGTCCACCGGCCCCGCCCTCGCGGCTACGTCCCCGCCTTGCGCTTCTTCTTGGGGGTGAACGCATCACTGCGCGGATGGAACTCGTCGTAGACCGAGCGCAGCCGGGCGCTGTTCACGTGCGTATAGATTTGCGTCGTGGCCAGGTCCGCGTGACCGAGCATCTGCTGCACGGCCCTCAGGTCCGCGCCGCGCTCCACCAGGTGCGTGGCGAACGAGTGCCGCAGCTTGTGTGGAGACAGCGGCTTGAGGATGCCCGCCTTCAGCGCGTAGCGCTTGATGAGCTTCCAGAATCCCTGCCGGGTGAAGCCCGCGCCCCGAGGCGTCACGAACAACGCCCGCGCCTCGCGCCGCCCGAGCATCGCCGGACGCGAGCTGGCCAGGTACTCGCGGACCTTCTCCACCGCCACGCGCCCCAGCGGGACGACGCGCTCCTTGGCGCCCTTGCCCTTCGCGACCAGGTAGCCCGCGCTCAGCTGCACGTCGTTGACGCCCAGGCCGCACAGCTCGCTGACGCGCAGCCCCGTGGCGTAGAGCACCTCCAGCATCGCCTTGTCCCGCAGGCCCGCGGGTGAGCCCTCGTCGGGCGCGGCGAGCAGCTGCTCCACCTCCTCGAGCGTCAGGAACGAGGGCAGCTTGCGCGCCGAGCGCGGCGTGTCCACGTCCTCCGTCGGGTCCTTGTCCGCCAGCCGCTCGGCGACGAGGAACCGGTGGAAGCCACGCAGCGCGGCCAGATGTCGCGCCTGGCTGCGCTTGCCCAGGCCGCCCTTCGTCAACGCGGACAGGTGCGCGGTCACATCCTCCTGGCGCGCGCGGGTGACGTCGTCGACGCCGCGCCCGCGCAGGTCCTCGAAGTACACGGTGAGGTCCGCGGCGTAGGCATCCACCGTCTTGCCGGACAGCCCGCGCTCGGCGCGGATGAACGCGATGAACGCGTCGAGCAAACCTTCCATGGGCGCGAGGCTAGCGGACCCTCGCGCCGAGGCAATCCAATGCCCCCCACTTCCCTTCGCGTCCGTCAGCCATGCGGACCGCCCGTGGCACCCTCCGTCGTCGAGGCGCGCTCCAGCGCCTGCACCACCCACGGCCAGCCGACCAGGATGTTCCCCGGCGAGCGCAGGCAGGCATCCGCCACCGCCAGCACCTCCGCGGGCCGCGAGCGCACCGCCAGCGCCAGGTGTCGGCTCAGGAACGGGTGCGGCAGGTAGCTCAGGTTGTGATGGCGCACCGGCACCCAGTGCAGCGTCGGGCGCCCCGTCCACTTCTCCACCGCGTACGCCACCGCCGACGCGAGCACCTCCAGCGCGTACAGCGGCAACCGGAACGCGCTCACCAGGAAGGCCACCAGCGCCGACGCCGCCACCGCGCCCGCGAACGACATGTTGGCCTGCCGGCTCCACACCACCATGGGCACCACGCTGGTGACGATGGCCGCCACCTGCACCCGCCACACGGACGGGCCCCGCCCACCGCTGATGCTCGCGATGCTGCCCACCGACAGTCCGGACACCATGCCCAGGCAGATGCCCACCGCCACCCCCGCCGCGCCCCCGAGCACCGGCCCGAAGGCCCCCGCCGCCGTCGCGTGCAACCCCACCAGCATGGACAGGCTCGCGAGTGAGCCCAGCATCACCCCGGCCGCGAGCCCCGACACTTGCGCGAGCGCCAGACCCACGGCCGAACAACACAACGCGGACACCGCCCAGCCGCCGCGAAGTGGAATGCCGGCGCAGTACAGCCCCAGCCCCAGGAGCCCCGTCACCAGCGGTGAGCCGACCACCAGCATCACCAGCATCCGCCGCACGTAGAGCCCCGCGGCCCTGCCGCCGTTGGCCTGCTCACGCCACAGCTGGCCGATGCGCCCACCCGGCGCGAGGATTCCTGCCGCCCGGAGCCTGTAGTGCAGGTCCACCGGGCGGAACAACAGTAGCAATAGCAACCTCATCAGCGACGGAACGTGCTGCGGCATGTCCGTGCGCGTTGGCTCCGCGGCCCCTGATTCCACGGCGGCCCCCCTCTTGTTCGAGTTTCAGTCCTCCAGCCTACCCTTGCCCTGCCTGAGGATTTCAAGCGTATCGCCGATGAGTGAAACCACCGTCGACGGTTCGTTCAATGTCACGCCCCCGTCGAGGATGAGCTCCAGCCCGTGGCCGAACGCGTCCTTGATCTCCCGAGCGTCCGTGAGCGGCTCACCGTCCGTATTGCTCACCGACGTCGTCACCAGAGGGCGCCCGAGCGCACGCGCCAGCTCGCGCGCCAGGGGGGCATCCGGGACCCGGATACCCACCTGTTTCTGTTTCGACATCATCAAATCGGGCACCAGCCGCGTCGCCTCGAGGATGAAGGTGAACGCACCTGGAGTGAGCCCCTTCATCGTCCGATACGCGAAATTGCTGACGTGAGCATAACGGGCCACGTCCGACAGGTCCGGGCACAGGAAGGACAGCGGCTTCTTCTTGTCGCGTCCCTTGAGCTGGTAGAGCCGCTCGATGGCCTTCTTCGAGCCCAGATCACAGCCCATGCCGTAGTACGTGTCCGTCGGATAGGCGATGAGCCCGCCGCGCTCGAGCACCTCCACCGCGCGCTGGATGTGGCGCGGTGACGGGTGCTCCATGTCCACCTCGAGGATGGGTGCGGCCATGATTCGTGTATCCCTCCTGCGTGCGGCCCTGGAGCCTACGCGGTTGCCTGTGCCTCGTCCGTCCTGACTTCTCCACTGGCCGTCAGTGCACGTCGCGTCAACACCGGCCCCACCAGTTCGTGCGCGGTGATCATCGCGACGATGAGCACCTCCACCTGGGGACCGAACGTCGGGAACGTGCGCGACACCAGCGCCGCCAGGCCGAACGTCACGCCCGCCTGCGAGATGAGCCCCATCCACAGGTACTGCTTCAGTCGCGGGTCATCGGCGGGCGCGAAACGTCGACAGGCGAACCAGATGGCCAGCCCCCGCAGCACCACCAACAACAGCGCCGCCGGCCCCACCGTCATCAACGCGTCCAGCTTCAACCCCGCGCCGGCCGCCGCGAAGAAGAGCGCGAACACCGGCAGGCCCGCGCGTTGGATGGCGTGGTGGATGCGCTCGCCCTCGCGCTCATCCAGGTTGGCGATGAGCGCGCCCGCCGCCAGCGACACCAGCAGCGGGGACAGGTGCAGCCGCGTGCCACCCTCCGCCGCCGCGAAGGACAGCCCCACCAGGAACAGCGGCAGCTCCTGCTTCACTCCCCGCATGTAGAGGAGCATCACCAGCGCGAGCACCCCACCCACCACCACCGAGCCGAACAGCTCCCACCCCACCCCGCTCAGCAGGCCCGTCACGTCCAGCCCGCCGCCGAAGCTCGCCCGCGTCAGGCCGGCCGCCAGCGCGAAGGCCACCATGACGAACAAGTCGCCGATGATGACCAGCGCCATCAGGAACTCGGTGAACGAGCCCTTCGCGCTCGTCTCCTGGACGATGGCGATGGTCACCGTGGGCGAGAACGACACCACCACCGTGGACACCAGCGCGCTCACCGCCAACGCCTGCTGCCACGTCATGGGCGCCAGGAACGGCAACACCGGCTTGAGCGCGAACGTCGCCGCGAGGCAGACGGTGAAGGTCACGCCGCACACCGCGGCGCACAGGAGCGCCACCCTCGCGCCCACGCGGCGGATGAGCCCCAGCCGCAGCTCCGTGCCCGCCACCAGCGCGATGAGGCTCACCGCCAGCCCCTTCACCAGGTCCAACCCCTTGACGCCCTCGCCCGGGATGAAGCCCAGCGCATACGGCCCCACCGCCACGCCCACCAGCAGGTAGCCCGTGAGCCGGGGCAGTCCCAACCCCTTGGCCACCTTGCCCGCGAACAGACCGCACAGCAGCAGCGCTCCGGCCGCCAGCGTCACCGGCGTGCCCGCGTCCTCGCGCAGCACCTGGGCGCGGCTGATGATGGCCAGCAGACCCACCAACAGCAGCAGCCGCACCACCGCGCCCTTCATGTCGCCACCCCCACGCCCGCGGACGCCGGAGGCTCACGCGGAGGCGGTGGCGGGAGGACCTGTCGGAAGGCTGGCCCCGCGAGCAGCTCGTTCACCACCGCGCCCACCACCACCACGTCCAGCACCCGACGCGCCAGCGTGCCCGGCACCAGGAACTCGTACTCGGCCACCAGACACAGCGCGAGCCCGCCCTGCGCGATGAGCGCGTAGCCCACCCGGGGCGGCAGCTCCAACACGCCCCTCGCCAGCCGCTGCGTCAGCCGTCCCCCCACCACCTTCCCCAGGAAGCGCAGCCCCACGAAGCCCGGCACCAGCGCCCAGGCCGCCCAGTCGCGCGTGTACAGCCCGCTGCCCACCAGGAACACCACCACCAGGAACACCGGCCGCTCCACCCGCCCCAGCGCGCGCGCCACCCGCTCCACCGTGCGCCCGCCCACCAGCGCGAGCGTCGCCCCACACGCCACGCCCGCCAGCAGCGCGGACACCCGCAGGTACGCCGCCGCGCCGCCCACGAGCGCCACCATGCCCAACGTCACCGTGGTTAGCTCCGCCAGGTCGTTCATCGCGTGGGTCAGGAACGCCAGCAGCGCGCCGCACAGGACGCCCAGCAGCATGGCCAGGCACACCAACCCCAGCCCCTCTCCCGGGTTGGAGCCCGCGCCCAACACCAGCGCCACCGCCAGCACCGCCAGCCCCAGCGCATCGTCGAGCATCGTCAGGAGCGCCACGCCCAGCCCCCGCGCCCGGTCCATCCGCCCGCCCCGGTACGCCAGCACCGCGAAGTGTCCGGAGGACAGGCTCGCCGCCGCGCCCAGCAACGACGCCGCGCCCACCGCCGCCACCACCGAGGGCCGCGACGTCAGCACCAGCGGCACCACCAACGGCACCGCCACGAACAGGAACGCCGTGCCCGAGTGCGCCAGCGCCGCCGCGTACACGGGCCGTGGCAACAGCCGCAGCAGCCGCGGCTCCAGGTTCAACCCCAGGATGACCCCCGCGGTGCCCAGCCCGAGCGCCATCACCGGGCGCATCAGCTGGAGGTCCTCCGGGGAGAGCACCCCCACCATGGAGGGGCCCAACACCACGCCGAACAACAAGAAGAGGAAGCCGCCCGCCGCCAGCCGCGCCAACGCGGGGAAGCGCCCCGGGTCCAGCGCCGGACTCGACGCCAGCAGGGAGAGCGCCGCGATGGCGAGGAAGACGAGCAGCGCTTGCACGGGGCTTGCTTACACCGGCCGCGCCCCGCTCGTCACGAGCGCCGGTGGGTGGGTGCGGCGATCACCGGCAGGGCCACCAGCCGGCCCATCGGGGGATCATCCGCGTCCATCTCCAGCTGGACACGTTGGATCATCCGCTCCATCTCCTCGGCGGAGACGCCGGGGAGCGTGCTCACCAACAACACCCGGTCCTCGTCCGCGCCGAGGGCCAGACTGCGAAGCCCCGCGAACACGGGGACCTCGGCGGACAGCGCCGCGGCCGCGCTGCGAGCTCGGACCACCAGCGGCTCCGGGATTCCAAACTCCCGGAGCCGACGGATGGCTCGCTCGGTGCCTTCCACCTGCTCGAGGAACGTGATGACCAGGTACACGCGGGCCGTCTTACCGGGTCCGCGCGCTGTTCGCCACGCTACTCGTTCTGGCCGGGGCCCGCCGTCTCACCGGAAGGAGCCGCCGGAGGCGTGGTGGAGCCCTCCTGCTGTGGCGCCGCGGCGCCGCCCTCCTGTGCCGCCATCGCCGCGCGGGCCGCGCGCTTGCCCTCTTCGATGAGCTTCTTCACCTTCTGCCCACCCTTGCGGCCAATCTCCTCGTAGAAGTTCGGCCCGCGGGTGGCCTTGACCCGGTCGCCACCCTTCTTGCCGATCTCCTCGTAGAACTTGGCGCCGCGCTCGGCCTTCACCGTCTCGCCGCCCTTGCGGCCAATCTCCTCGTAGAACGAGCGACCTCGCTCCGCCTTCACGGTCGCTCCGCCCTTGCGGCCGATGGTCTCGTAGAACTCGCGACCTCGCTCGTTCCGGACCGTCTCGCCACCCTTACGGCCCGCCTCGGCCACCGTCATGCTGCCCTTGTTGTCCTTGTCCGACATTGCGCCCTCTCCTCTCTTGGCTGCCTGCCCCCATCCCTCACCGCGATTGCCCCTTGCCTGAAACCTTGGGACGGAAGCGCCCCGATGCAAGCAAGCTCCGTACACCGCCAGCCGTTCTCGCCTGACCCACCACACCAAAACCCCAATGATTCCGGAGGGTTCGTCAAGCTCGCCCTGCTTACTTTCCCGGCGGAGGCATGCCCGGCAGGACGCTCTCTTGTTGAAAACAATTCCCTCCGCATTGCCGATTCCCGAACCGATTCTCACTTTCATGCCCGCGGCGCGCGCTCTCGTGCCGCGGGGAGGCGTTGCGTGGCGCAGGGTGCGAAGACATGGCTTCGGGTCCTGGCCCCGATGCTCGTGTCCGTGGGCGGACTGTTGACGCTCCGGCTCTTGGGGCCGGACTTCATCGACCAGCGACACTTCTCGGATCTGCTGGCCCCACTGGGTGATGCAGCGCCTTTGGCATACATCGCCTTCCTCGCCGTACGTCCCCTGACGTTGCTGCCCGGGCAGCTCATGACCGCCGTGGGCGGAATGATGTTCGGGACGCTCGCAGCGACCCTCTATTCACTAACGGGCAGCTTCCTGGCCGCCATGTTGCTCTTCGTGCTGGCACGCAAGCTGGGGACCCGGCCGATGAAGCGCCTGGCGGGAGGCAAGTACCCGGCGCTCGCGCGCGCGGCGAAGCGCAATGACTTCCTCTTCTCCTTCACCATGTGCATCAACCCGCTGTGCCCCACCGACGTGATGCTGGCCGCGGCGGCCGCCAGTGGCGCGCGCTTCTGGCCCTCGGTGGCCGGCGTGATGCTCGGCACCATCCCCGGCACCTTCCTCACCGCGCAGTTCGGCAGCGGGTTGGCCCAGGGCCGCACGGTGATGACCGCGGTGTCCGCCGCGGGCCTCGTCCTGTCGTTGGTGCTGGGCGTGTTCATCGGCCGTCGCTTCTACAAGGAGCTCAATGAGGCTCCGGAAGTCCCTTCACCGCCTTCAGATGCGCGAGGGGATTCGACGGTTCCCGGCGTGCGGAACGTGACGGCCGCGGCGGTGCCAGCCACTCAGGCCAAGAGCGGCGGCGTCCCTGCCACGTATTGAGGCGCGCGCGGGCGTGGACACCCGCGCGGCCCCGAAGGTTCCCGCCGACTTCAGTCCCAGCGACTGGTGAGCTTCACGGACCAGGAGCGCAGCGTGCCGCTGCCCTGCCCCGTGGGGTTGGAGATGCGCAGCAGCCACTGGCCGTTGATGATGCCGTCGCGCGGGATGCCACGCGTCACCGGGATGCGCGCCGGGGGCACGCCCTCGTTGGGGCCGTCCCACAGCAGGGCCGTCTCACCCCCCGGGTCCACCAGCGTCAGGACCAGCTTGGACGGCTGGGCGTGCACCAGGTCCAGCTCCACGGTGATGTCCTCGGGCACGGACGCGAGCCCCACCACGCCCACGGAGGACACCCAGGGCGTCGTCGTCGAGGCCGGCAGCGACAGGTCCGCGTGGTTCGTGAACGTGCCCGCCATCCACGACGGACGGCAGAGCCCGTCGTCCGCGCCGGACTGGGGCCCCGAGCACGTCAGGCCCGCGGAGCACGGACGCAGCACGGAGCAGCTGTCGCCGTCGCCCGGCACGTACGCCGTGTTGCGGCAGCGGCCGTAGGCGATGGGACCGCCGAAGGCCCGGCCCGTGCACGACAGGCCCGCCTGACACGTGTTCGGCCCGGTGCAAGGGTCACCTTCCGGCGCGAGCGCGACGTGGTTCTTGAGCGCCTGGAGCCCCGCGCCGTCCATGAACGGCAGACGGGACAGCTCCACCAGGTGGTCGATGCGGCGCGCGTCGATGATGGCCTGCGCCTGGGCCGCGCTCAGGCCCACGGTGCCCTGCAGGACGTTGAGCGGCGCCGTGTTGGAGGCGGCGATGACCCGGCGGGCCTCGGCGAGGTTGAAGGCGACGCCGTGGAAGATGCCGACCTGCTCGTCCAGCGGCATCTCCACGCGGCCGGTGCCCCGGACATAGGCCTCGAGCGCCTCCAGCGCGGCCGGGCCCACCTGGGCAACCGCGTCCACCTGCGCGATGGAGACGAAGTGGCGATCATCCGCCGTGTACTCGATGCCGTCGGGGCCGTTGCGGTACGCGACGAGGTTCTGCGCGGTGAGCAGGTTGAGCGGCACCTCGTTGTCCAACACGGCCACCGTCGTCGAGCGGCTGTTGAGGAACGCCAGCACGCCCGTGGACGCCGGAGTCCCCGTCATCAGGGCCTGGGCGCGCGTCATCAGCACCGCGGCGGGCTTCTCGTCGGCGGGGGTACCACAGCCCAACATCAAGGGAAGAAGGGAAAGCGGCAGATACCGCATCAAGTTGATGGTCATGGAAACCGTGTACATCAGGTGTCCGACGGAGACTTCAACAGAGACGTCACGACTCGACGGTCACGCGCGCCTTCAGGTGGGCTTCAGGTTTGCGGCGCAGATGAAGGCACCGGCGGCGGCGGTGAAGGTGGTGGCGGCGATCCACCCATTCGCGGGGAGTTGGAACAGCGCCATGGCCGCCCCGACCCCAGCCATCGTCAGGAAGACGCGGCGCGCGCGCACCCGGCCCCCGCCTCGACGACCGGCGGTCACCGTGTAGAAGAAGGCCGCCGCTCCCGCGACGAACTGGGCGAACAGGAACCGGTAGGCGGAGTTCCGCACGAACTCCTCATGGAGCTCCATGAGGGTGGGCGGCGCCGGAGGCTCGCCGGACAGGGCCCGGAGCGTCGCGTTGAAGCGGATGACGAGCGCGTTGTCCGTCCCCAGGGTCAGGATGAAGACCTGGATGAGGATGACCCCGAACAACGTCACGAGGAGGGCCAGCCAGGGGACGGCGAAGCGCTGGCGCTGCCATTGGCGCAGGGAGTCGAGCTCCTCGGGCGTCAGGGTGAGCGCGTCGGGGTAGCCCAGACCCAGGAGCGCCTGGGTGGCGGCGATGTTCGACGGCATCGCCGGCGTGCCGAGTCCCGCCAGGGCATGGGAATCCAGGAAGGAGCGCACCAGCGTCGCGCCGCGCTGGGGCTCGGGCGCGGAGGGCAACTGGAGGAGCAGGGTGTTGATGTCCTCGCCCAGCAGCCCTCGCTCCTCCTCCGAGGCTTCTTGCGCCCGGCGGACCAGGGCTTCGAGCCGCTCGGTCGTGGAGTCCTCCTCGCCAGGTCCTGATACCGCCCCTCGCTGAACCTCACCCACGGTGCTCCTCCCGCGCGCTGGTTGAGCCAGGGCGGGAAGCATCGTAGCGAGCCCCCCACGTCGCGAAAATGGAGGCTCAGGAATGGAGGATGGGCTCGAGTTGGGCGGCGATGCGCGGAGGCATGCGCTCCCCGGGGCCCACGCCCGTCGGCCGCATCACCGCGCGGGCCCGGTCCTCGCCGTGGCGCAGGCGCATGCGAATCATCTCTGGCGAGAAGTCGAGCGTATCGCCCATGGGCGCGGTGGGCTCGATGACGGTGATGCGGCAATAGACATACGGCTGACCGTCGGGGGCGCGGAGCTCCGTGCCCTGCTCGTGGGCCTGTCTCACCATGTCATTGATGCGCACGAAGACATCCACGTCGTTCATCAGGATTTCGTTGAAGGTGATGTCCGTGAGGCTGCGGCGGGCCACATCCAGGATGTTGGCGGGATAGCGGATGGGCTCCATGCGCGAGGATGAACAGGCGATGACGACGATCTCCGTGGGCGAGTACCCGAGCGCGTCGCCCAGCGGCGTCACGTTGCGCAGTCCTCCGTCGACGATGGCCTGGGGGCCGATGGGCTCCCAGATGACGGGCATGGTCGCGCTCTGCCAGACGGCGGAGAGGAAGTCGCTCGCGTCGCTCGACACCAGCTCGTACTGCCCGGAGGTGAGCGACACGCGGCCCACGTGAGCGGGGATGGCGAAGGGACGTCCGGCGAGGTTGCGCTCGACGAGGTCTCTCAAGGGGGTGTTGTCGTAGAGGCCCAGCTTGTTGAGCAGGCCGATGCGCAGGGCGACGACGAGCCACGGGACTCGCCGGTACACGTCGGATTCACGGAGGTTCATCCAGAGGTCCGTCAGGCGCTCGTACTCGCGCTGGGCGATGACGGCGCCGTTGAACGCGCCCACGGAGACACCGAAGACACGCTCCCAGCGGAAGCCGTGCACCTCACGCAGCACCCGCTCGGCGCCGACCTGGAAGGCGCCCTTGCCTCCACCACCTGACAGCACGAGCGTCGCGGGACGGTTCGACATGCGGAGCTACCTCGCTGGGGACGGCGGGAAGCCGGAGATAGGCACGGTGCCCGAGGCCCGGTATCGCCCGAGGGCGCGGGCCCGCTGTCCTCCCCTGGGCCCTTCAGCGCTGGTTCAGCCCTCGGCGGCCCGCACCGTGTGCATGCAGCGCTGGTGCCTGTCGACGTCGAGGCGCCCCTCGGTCGCATCGGCACCCCACTCCACCGCCACCCGGCCATGTCGCACCGGTTGCATGGGGTTGCTCCGTCCTTGCTTCGAGCAGGCCTGCGCTGACACGGCGACTCAGGCTGCGCGCGGGAGAAGCGAAAAGAAGAAGTGCATCGAGCGCCTGTCGCGTCACGGGGAACAGGCGAGGGACTGGCAACCTCCGACCGTCTGGCGAGAGAATGACTTCGGGAGGGACAATGAGTCGAAAGACTGTCTTCGCGGTGTCGCTTGGCCTTGCGCTCGTGGGTGCGCTCTTCGTCTGGCGTGCGTCGTCGACCGAGGGTGGAGACACTCCACTCCCCGCCGTGTCCGATTCCGCCTCGCGCGGCGAGTCGACCGAAGCGAAGCGTGCGTCCTCTTCCACGCGATGGGTGGGGACCCAGGCCCTCATGACAGGCACGCCGCCGGTCGCCGAAGCCATGCGCGACGAGGAAGGGGCGGTCCAGGTCGAGGTCCACGGAGCTTCTCGTCCCGTCGCGGGAGCGCAGGTGGCGCTCTATTTCCAGGGGCCGCGCTCGCCCGCCACGGGCCGTCCCATGTGGTTCGTCGCGGGGCGAGGAACCACGGATGCCGCGGGCACACTGAGATTTCCCGCGAGGCCCGGGGCGTATCTCGTCACCGCGAAGGCGCAGGGGTTCGCCACCGCGAGACTCTCGCTCACCCGTCCTCGTGGCGAAGCGCTCACCCCTGTACGCCTCACCCTCGGCGAAGGTGCGACCTTGACGGGCTCGGTCGTCGAGCGAGCCTCGAAGGCCCCCGTCCCGCTCGCGAGGCTCACGCTCACGCCGCGCACGGTGCTGGCCTCTGCCTCTGTCGCGACGACCTCCGTCCCCGAAGAAGAACGTCACGAAGCCGCCGCCGACGAGCGCGGCCGCTTCCGGTGCGAGGGCCTCGCGCCTGGCGAGTATCAGCTCGAGATCTCAGCGCCCGCCCATTCGGCCCGACGCATCGCGCGGGTCCAGGTGCCAGCCTCCGGACTCGTCGTCGAGTTGGATGGCTCCGCCTTCATCGAAGGTTACGTCGAGCGACCGGAGGGCAAGCCCGCCCCGGGAGCCCGCGTCACCGCGACGGGCATGGGCGAGACGTTCGAGACGGAAACCAGCGCAGGCGGTGGTTTCTCGATCGATGTGCCCCCGGGCGTCTATCAGGTGTCAGCGCGGTTGGACGCCCTGACGGGCACCGCGCAGGACCGAGCGGTCGTAGGCGCGGGGATGACCCTGCGCGATGTCCGCATCCGACTGGGCGCCGCCGCGGCTCTCACGGGAGTCGTCCGCGGCAAGGGCACCGCCGAACCCATCGCGGGAGCCACCGTGTCCATCGCCCCAGGCGCCATGGTGGCGACCTTCGACTCCGCTCCCGCCGAGGTCGCGAGCGCCACGAGTGGTGTGGACGGACGCTTCGAGGCAGGGAGCCTCGCGCCGGGTTCCTACTCAGTGACGGTCCGAGCGAAGGGCTTTCGCGCTCTGCGACGAGAAGGCATTACGGTGCTCGCGGGCCAGCGCTTCGAGTTGTTGGCCGAAATGGACGCCAATGGACGCATCGAGGGCACAATCGTCGACGAGAGCGACCAGCCCCTCTCGGGAGTCCAGGTCACCCCCGAACGTCGTTGGCGGATGATGCCGATGGAGGGCGTGATCACGGTGGTGACCGATGCACAAGGAGCCTTCGTCCTCGAGGACGTCTCCCCGGGTGACGTCTTCGTCGCCGCGCGAAGGCCAGGCAGTCAGATCCACGTCCGCGAGCGCGTGGCGGTGAGCCCCGGCCAGACGCACCAGGTGAAGCTCAAACTGGGAGGCGAAGGCACGCTCGAGGGCACCGTGAAGCTCGCGGACGGGCGCGTCCCCACGGCGGCCGTCACGGTCTTCGCGCAGCTCAAGGACACGGCGCGCACGGAGGCGCATCAAGTCCCCACCGCGGCGGACGGAACGTGGAGCATGCGCGTGCGCGCCGGGCGTTATCGCGTCGCCGCGTGGCTCGTCGACGTGGGCAATCAGAACGGCGATCAGGAGAAGGTGGTCGACCTGAAGGTGGGCGTGACCGAGCGCGTGGACCTGCAGGTCCGCGAGGCGGCGCGTCCCCTCTCCGTCACGGTGCTGGAGCCCAATGGCGCGCCGAGCGTCTCGGCCACGGTCATGGGGGCCGAGGCGGGCAAGAACGAGATCTTCCTCGAGGACTCCACGGATGCCTCTGGGCACGTCACGCTCGTGGCGGACTCCCTGGGTACGCAGCCGCTGCACCTCTGGGCCACGAATGGCGGGCGCCGAGGTGACCTGCCCTCCGTGCCTGCCACGCAGAAGACACTGGTCCTCCAGCTCCAGCCGGCGGGACGACTCACGGGAACAGTCCGCTCGGCGGGAGGCCGGAGCATCGAGGGCTTCCGCCTGGTGGTCTCCGCGACGAAGAGCGAGGACGACTTCCTCTCGCGACAGGAGCTGGAGCTCGCGGGAGATCGCTTCGTGGTCGAGGACGTCAACCCAGGGGCCGTGACGGTGTCCGTGACACTGCCCGACGGCCGCGCGGGCAAGGTGGACACGACGAGCGTCGCGGGACAGACGACCCAGGTCGACGTCATGGTGGAGGCGGGAGGCGCCATCACGGGCCGGCTGGTCGACAATGCGGGCAAGCCCATTGCGCAGGCCTTCGTGGATGTGGATGGACTGACCTCGGCGCCGACGGGCGCGGATGGGCGCTTCCGCGTGGAGGACGCCGCGCCCGGCCAGCACCGGCTCATTGCCTGGAGTGAGAAGACGGAGCGCGCGGAGAAGAAGCTCACGCTGGTGGTGGGGAAGCCGCAGGACGTGGGCGATTGGAAGCTCGGTCCACCGCGCATCGAGCCCGGGCGGTTGGGCATCTTCTTCGGAATGGCCGGAGATGCCGTCCTGGTGCGCGGTGTGCTCGAGAGCATGCACGGCGACGCGCTCCGCGTGGGAGACATCGTCCAGTCCATCGATGGAGCGACGGTGCTCACGGCGGGCGAGGCCCGCGAGCGCGAGCTGGGAGCGCCGGGCAGCCCCGCCATCCTGCTCATCCGGCGCGACACGAGGACCTATCCTGTCACCCTCACGCGGGCGCCCTGAGCGGGATGGGCGTAGCGAGCAGACTCGAGTGTCCAATCCGTGGTGCCCTGCATCAGGTTCTTGATCGCGGCGATCTCCCGGTCGACGGCGCTCCAGGTCTCGACGCTCTGGACACCTTGTCGTATCCGCCGCTCCACGGCCGCGAAGGACTCCACCCGCTTCGCGATTTCACCCGCGACCCAGTCCATGGCGGCGGTTTGCCCGCAGCCCGCATCACGCACCTGGAGGAGCACCATGTTGTGCAACTGCCCGCTCGCGGCCTCCTTGGGCGCCGAGTAGATGTCGTTGACCATCACCACGACGTCCGTGCACAGCGAGCGCAGCGTCGTCATGTCGTCGGTGCCATGCACGGCGGGCGGAACGTCGAGCCCCTCGGCCCGTTCGCAGATGTCGAGGCTCGGTAGGACGCCGATCGATAGACGTCGCGTGCGCAGATAGGTCTCGATGTCCACGGGCCATCCCTGCGTGCGCTCCCGAGCTTCCTGGTAGTAGGACTCGAGGTACTCCGCGAGGTCTTGGGTGAACCGCGCCCTCCAGGACGCACTCGCTCCAGACGTCGACCGCCCCCACAACTCCACCAGGGCGGCTCCCAGGAGCGATGAAGGATACCGCTGGGCGGCCGTGCTCTGGGTCACCAACAACAACTCGTCCAGCAAGGCGCGGGTCGCATCGAGGTCGAGCCCAATCGGTCCATCGAACTGATCGTCGAAGACGAAGAACCACCCCATCCAGTCGCTCACCAGGTCGAGGCCAGCTCCTCGACCATTCGGACACATTCTCGCGGACAGCCGATCGAACCGACTCGCGTCGTAGGTCTGAAGGGCCGCTGGCTGGACGATGAGTCCATGGACGGCCAGCCAATGAAGGGTATGCGCCCGAGTGGCCTCGACATCAGGACTGATGCCCGCGACATGGCGAAGGTCGATTTGAGGAGCAGCGGCATGCATGGAACCTCCCATTTGCCTTCATGACGCCTTGGTTTGTTCCTGCGCTGGGTTGAGCAGCGACGCCCATCGCTCCGGTCCTTCGGGGAATTGAAGGCGGGTGTCGTTGTATCGACCCGACGCAAGGGTCCAGTCGTGGTGGCCTTGCATCCAGTTCTTCATCGCGGAGATGCCACGATTGATCGCGCCCCAGGTCTTGAGGGACCGGACACCTTCTCGCAGCTGCTGCTCGGCCTTCGCGAAGAGGAGGAGTCGTTCCTGGAGGAGAGCCATTGCCCACTGCGAAGCCTCCTCCTGACCGCACCCCACATCGCGCATCCGTAGCAGCACGACGTTGTGCACCTGCCCCATCGCTGCTTCCTTCGACGCCGAGTAGATGTCGTTTTCCAGCAGGATGACGTCCGTACACGCCTGCCGCATGGTGACCATCGGCTCGCAGGCGTGAATCTCCTGCGGGAGTTCGTAACCTCCCACTGGCTCACAGAGGTCCAGCGCGGGTACCACGCCAATCGAAACCCGTCGATTCGCCAGGTAGCCTTCCATCTCGACGGGCAGGCCTCGAGATCGGTCCAGTGCCTCCTGCTCGAACGATTGGAAGAACCGGAAGAAGTCTCCGGCATAGCGCTCGATCCAGGCGTCACTCATTCCTCGAGTCGCTCGACACCACAGGTCGAGCCAGGATGTGCACAGGACAGACGAGGGATGGCGCACCCTCCCGCCGACTCGCGCCATCGCCAGGAACTCCTCCAGCGTGGAGCGGGTCGCCTCGATGTCTCGCCCCAGTGGCCCATCGAACTGGTCATCAAAGATGAAGAACCAGCCCATCAAGTCAGTCGCGAGTTCGAGTCCGGCCCCGCGGGCATCTCGGTACGCCCTTGCACCAAGCACCTCGGCGCCTATCGAGTCGTAAGCCCTCAGGGCGTCGGGGCCGACGACCAGCCCCTGTGCCTCCATCCAGTGCAGATGAATCGTATGGGTGCGCTCCAGGTCCGGGCTGAACCCAGCTGGATACGGAATTTCTACACGAGGCAGACCTGTCTTCGAGGGTGTCATTCTGGCTGTCCAGGGGAGAATCAGCACCAGGCTGATGGCAGACGGATAGGGAATGCCTGTCCGCGGAATCGCTGGTCGCGTCCACGCACGATAATCAGCTCAATGTTCAGCAACAACCCGAAGTGTGTCCGGCGGAATGACTCACATCTCCGAGCGGTGCGGGGAATGACGACAGCCGGGTGCGGGGGCGACGTGAGACACCCATCCACCTGAAGACAACTCATCCGCGGAACCGTCCGGCCGCTGACGTGTGCGGGGGCGCGCGCCCTCTTGTGCAAGGCTTCATGCGCGCTCGACCTCCATCATCACGGCGCAGAAGCCGGCGTGACGCCGACCAGGAGGTCCACCGTGGGAATCCTCGACCTGCTGTTCCGCTGGCCCGTCCTGCGTCAAATCGCACGTGGCGACGTCAAGGCGCTCGGCGAGACGGCCATGACGGAGCGCAGTCGGACGCTCACGCCCCGCACCTCCCTCGCGGACCGTGTCGTCAAATCCGTCTGCCCGTACTGCGCCGTGGGCTGCGGGCAGGACATCTACGTCAAGGACGAGCGCATCATCGACATCGAAGGCGACCCGGACTCGCCCATCTCCCGAGGCCGCCTGTGCCCCAAGGGCTCCGCCACCTTCCAACTCGTCACCGGCACCCACCGCGTCCAACACGTCCTCTACCGCCGTCCCGGCGGCACCGCGTGGGAACGCCTCCCCCTCGAGCAGGCCATGGACATGGTCGCCGCGCGCGTGAAGCGCACCCGCGACGCGACCTGGGAGGCCGCCGACGTCAACGGCTTCAGCGTCCAGCGCACGCTGGGCATCGCGCACCTGGGCGGCGCCACGCTCGACAACGAGGAGAACTACCTCCTCAAGAAGCTCTTCACCTCCCTCGGCATCGTCCAGGTGGAGAACCAGGCTCGAATATGACACTCGTCCACGGTGCCCGGTCTGGGCATCACGCTCGGGCGTGGCGGGGCCACGACCTTCCAACAAGACCTGCGCAACTCTGACTGCATCCTCATCCAGGGCTCCAACATGGCCGAGTGTCACCCGGTGGGCTTCCAGTGGGTGATGGAGGCCAAGGCCCGGGGTGCGACGGTCATCCACGTGGACCCTCGCTACACGCGCACCAGCGCCGTGGCGAATCAACACGTGCCCATTCGCGTCGGTTCGGACATCGCGTTCCTCGGAGGGCTCGTGCGCTACGTGCTCGAGTACGAGCGCTACTTCAAGGAGTACGTCGTCCACTACACCAACGCCGCCAACCTGGTGCGCGAGGACTTTCAAGACACGGAGGACCTGGACGGGCTCTTCAGCGGCTTCCTGCCGAAGGAGAACAAGTACGACGTCCGCTCTTGGAGCTACGAGGGCGTCGAGGGCCCCACCCCTGCCTCCGGCCACAAGGAGCTCTACTCGGAGCCCGGCGCGGGCGAAGGCGAGACGCACGCCACCCTCATCACCGAGGCCACCAAGGACCCCACGCTCCAGCACCCGCGCTGCGTGTTCCAGGTCCTCCGGCGCCACTTCCAGCGCTACACCCCGGCCATCGTCGCCAAGGTCTGCGGCGTCCCCGAGGAGCAGTTCCTGAAGGTCGCCCAGACGCTCTGCGACAACTCCGGCCGCGAGCGCACCACGGCCTTCTGTTACGCGGTGGGCTGGACGCAGCACTCGGTGGGCGTGCAGTACATCCGCACCGCGACCATCCTCCAGCTCCTGTTGGGAAACATCGGCCGGCCCGGCGGCGGAATCCTCGCGCTGCGCGGGCACTCGTCCATCCAGGGCTCCACGGACATCCCCACCCTGTTCAACCTGCTGCCCGGCTACCTCCCCATGCCGAGCTCCGCGCAGTCGCCCGCGCTGGCCGACTACCTGGAGTCACACACGTCCAGCACGGGCTGGTGGAGCAATTATCCCAAATACGTCGTCTCGCTCCTGAAGGCCTGGTTCGGGGACGCGGCGACCGAGGAGAACGAGTTCGGCTTCCGCCACCTGCCCCGGCTCACCGGCAATCACTCGCACATGCAGACGGTGGTCGACATGGCCGAGGGCCGCGTCCAGGGCTACTTCGTCATGGGCGAGAACCCGGCGGTGGGCTCGATGAACGGAGCGCTCCAACGCAAGGGCCTGCGCCAGCTCGAGTGGCTGGTGGTGCGCGACTTCACGCTCATCGAGACGGCCGAGTTCTGGCGCACGGCCCCCGAAATCCAGCGAGGCGACGTGAAGACGGAGGACATCCGCACGGAGGTCTTCTTCTTCCCGGCCGCCGCGCACACGGAGAAGGACGGCTCCTTCACCAACACGCAGCGGATGCTCCAATGGCACCACGCGGCGGTGGAGCCCCGCGAGGACGTGCGCAGCGAGCTGCACTTCGCCTTCCACCTGGGCCGCAGGCTCAAGCGTCTGTACGCGGCCTCGGGAGCGCCGAAGGACCAGGCCCTGCGCCACCTGACGTGGGACTATCCGACCCACGGCGCACTCGAGGAGCCGAGCGCCGAGGCGGTGCTCCGGGAGATCAACGGCTACACCGTGGCGGACGGCCAGCCCGTGAGCGGCTTCACCGCGCTGAAGGATGACGGCACCACCGCGTGCGGCTGTTGGATCTACTCCGGAGCCTACGCGGACGGCGTGAACCAGGCCGCGCGCCGCAAGCCGGGACACGCGCAGACCTGGGTGGCGCCCGAGTGGGGCTGGGCATGGCCCGCCAACCGCCGCATCCTCTACAACCGCGCCTCCGCGGACCCGCAAGGCCGTCCCTGGAGCGAGCGCAAGAAGTACGTCTGGTGGGACGAGACGCAGCGCCAGTGGACCGGCGAGGACGTGCCCGACTGCATCGCGGACCGGCCACCGGACTACCGACCTCCGCCCGGCGCCAAGGGCATCGAGTCCCTGGCGGGGGACGAGCCATTCATCATGCAGGCCGACGGCAAGGCCTGGCTCTTCGCGCCGAGCGGGATGCTCGATGGCCCGTTGCCCACGCACTACGAGCCCATGGAGTCGCCGGTGAAGAACGCGCTCTACGGGCAGCAGTGCAATCCGACGCGCTTGGAGTGGCGCCGCAAGGGCAACCCCTACCACCGCGCGTGGGGCGACCCGCGCTTCCCCTTCATCCTCACCACATACCGACTCACCGAGCACCACACGGCGGGCGGAATGAGTCGCTGGCTGTCCTGGCTCAGCGAGCTCCAGCCCGAACAGTTCTGCGAGGTCTCCGTGGAGCTGGCGCGCGAGCGGGGGCTGCGCAACGGAGGCTGGGCCACGCTGCGCACGGCGCGCGGAGACCTGGAGTGCCGGGTGCTCGTCACCGAGCGGCTGCGCCCGCTGAAGCTCAACGGGACGTCGGTTCACCAGGTGGGCATCCCGTATCACTGGGGCGTGACGGGACGCACGCGCGCGGATGGCGCCAACGAGCTGCTGGGCTTCGTCGCGGACCCCAACGTGGACATCCAGGAGTCGAAGGCGCTCACCTGCGACGTCATCGCGGGCCGACACGCCACCGGGGCTCGGGCGGCGACGGGTGCCACGCCCCCTGCCCTGCCCGCGGACCTGGCGCCGCACCGACGCGACCGCCTGTCGGTCGGCGAAATCGATCATGTCCCCTGGCAGGAGAAGAAGGACGAGGAGCAATAGCGCATGAGTCGCAAGGGCTTCTTCACCGATTCGACGGTGTGCATTGGTTGCAAGGCCTGTGAGGTGGCTTGCAAGCAATGGAACCAGCTCCCCGATGACGGCTTCCAGTTCACCGGGATGTCCTATGACCAGACCGGGGACTTGGGCTGTTCGACCTGGAGGCACGTGGCCTTCGTGGAGCGTCCGGTGCCGATGCCGGGCCACTCGACGGGTGTGGGCGACTTCTCGTGGTTGATGGTGTCGGACGTCTGCAAGCACTGTCAGCGCGCGGGCTGTCTGGAGGCGTGTCCCACGGGCGCCATCGTCCGCACCGAGTTCGACACCGTCTACGTCCAGCCGGATGTCTGCAACGGCTGCGGTTACTGCGTGGTGGGCTGTCCCTTCGGCGTCATCGACCGGAGACCGGATGACGGTCGGGCGTGGAAGTGCACCCTCTGCTACGACCGGATTGGCGAGGGCATGACGCCCGCGTGCGCGAAGGCGTGCCCCACCGAGTCCATCGTCTACGGGGACCTCGATGTGCTGCATGAGCGCGCGGACAACCGACTGCGTGAGCTGCACTCACAGGGCATCATCAGCGCCTATCTCTACGGCAAGGACGCGAAGAACCAGCCGGGGACGGGCGGGCTCAACGCCTTCTTCCTGCTCGTGGATCGCCCGGAGGCCTACAACCTGCCACCCGACCCCGTGGTCCCGACGATGAAGGCCGGACAGGCCTGGGGCGCCGTGGCCGTGGGAGCGCTCGGGATGGCGGCCATGGCCGTGGGCGCGGTGTTGCTCGGCCGCCGAGGGGACTCATGAGCGCGCGTGACGGCGACGACACCTTCCTGGACAGGCTCCAGCGGCGCTCGGATGGCCGCAACGTGAACCCCGCGCTGGGGACCTTGCTCGGCGAGGGAGCCCAGCAACGGGTGACGGACCTGGACCGCGCCAATCCGGCCCATGGCTTCCAGGCACAGGTTCCGTCCCACTTCGTCGCGGACACCGCGGAGGCGCCGAGCTACCACGGGCTGGCCGCCATCAAGCAGCCGGTGTGGATCGCCACGGTGCCGGCGTATCTCTTCGTGGGCGGTGTCGCGGGTGCGGCGAGCCTGCTGGGACTGGCCATCGATGTGCTCGGCGAGAAGTCGATGGAGCCGCTCGCGCGACGCTGTCGTCTGTTGGGGACCGCGGGGGACATGCTGAGTGCGGGGTTGTTGATCGCCGACCTCGGTCGCCCCACGCGCTTCCTGAACATGCTCCGGGTGTTCCGGCCCACGTCGCCCATGAGCGTGGGCTCGTGGGTGCTGGCGTTGTCGGGGGCGCTCAACTCGGTGGGCCTGGTGCTGGGGCGCTCGCGAGGTGTGTTGGGGGTCACGGGCAAGGTCGCGGGGTATTCGGCCGCGATGCTGGGAATGCCGCTGGCCGGGTACACGGCGGTGCTGCTGAACAACACGGCGATACCGCTGTGGCAGTCCACGCGTCGCACCCTGCCCTTGTTCTTCATGGCCTCGGCGAGCGCGAGCGCGGGGAGCCTGTTGTCCCTGGCCCCGCACACCGAGCGTGAGGCGGAGGTGCTGCGGCCCTATCGCCTCGCGGGCAAGGCCGCGGAGGTGGTCATGGCGCACGCGGTGGAGCTCGACGCGCGCCGAGCCCCGGAGGTCGCCCGGCCGCTGTCCGAGGGCCTGTCTGGGACGCTCTGGAAGACGTCCCGGGCCTGCTCATTGGCGGGGCTGGTGGTGGATGCGCTCCCGGGGAGGCAGCGCTGGAAGCAGGTGGCGGCGGACATGCTGACGACGGTGGGTGCGGTGGCGGCGCGCTTCGCCGTGTTCCATGGCGGGCAGGCCTCCGCGAGGAATCCGCAAGCCACGTTCAGGCCACAGCGACAGGGCCATGGGGCGGCGGAGGTGACGGGGCACGCGGTGGCCTCGGATGGGAAGCCCTGGAGTTTCCCGCTGCCCGTGGTGCGGTGAGGGGCGTCCTGGTGGTTCGGCCCCGCCTGGAGCGGGGCGCTGATACCAGGGGTAGTGGCTCCCACGAGGCCCTCCCTTTTGGTCGCCAGGAGCGATAAACCTGGGGGCACCATGGCCGAGACCTCTTCGCTGAACATCCCCACTGTCGACCTTGCAGACCTTGCCTCGGGCGATGCGAGCCGCATCGAGCGCGCCGCGGCGGCGCTGCGTGAGGCGTTCGGCGTCTTCGGTCTGGTCTACATCAAGAACCACGGGGTCGACACGCAGGCGCTCCACCGCTACTACGACGCCTTCGCGGCCTTCATCGCGCGCTCGGCCGAGGCGAAGAAGCCCTACGGTCGCGCGGAGCTCTGGTACCAGCGCGGTTGGACGCCGCCGAACACCGAGGTGGCGGTGGCCGGCAATGGTCAGCCGGACTTCAAGGAGTGCTACTTCGTCGCGCCCTACCCCAACGACGAGGTGGCGGCGATGGAGTTCCCGGAGCTGTATCCGGAGAACGTCTGGCCCCCCGACGCGCCGGAGTACTTCCAGGAAGGCATCGTGACTTTGGGGCGCTCGCTCCACGAGGCGGGCCTCAAGCTGCTGCGAGGCTCGGCGGTGGCGCTGGGGCTGCCCGAGGACACCTTCACGGCGCTGTGCGAGCGGGCGCCGCACATCACCCGCGCGCTCCAGTACCTGCCGCTGCGGCCGGAGCAGGTGAACACGGACATCGTCTGGGGCGAGGAGCACACGGACTTCAACCTGCTCACGCTGCTGCCCGGTGGACGGTTCCTGAACCCCGAGGGCAAGGCGGCGCCGAGCCCGGATGACAAGAGTGGGCTGTATCTGCGCACGCGCGCGACGGATGAGGATCCGCAGGGTCGCAAGGTCCGTGGCACCGCGCCGGCGGGCTGCATCGTGGCGCAGGTGGGGCAGCAGCTGGAGATCCTCACGGGCGGCACGTTCCTGGCGACGCCCCACGTGATTACGGCGCCCGGAGTTGCTGGATGGCAGCGGCAGTCCGCCGCGCACTTCGTGCACGTGCACACCAGTGCGGTGCTGTTCCCGTTGGAGAAGTTCCGCACGCCCTCGGCGATTCGCAGCTACGCGCCGCCGGTGCTCGCGGGGACGTATGACATCAAGACGCTCGTGGACATCGGCCTGGCGCCGCCGAGCGCTCTCGACAAGCTGGGTTACCGCCACTACGACCGGCTCAACCGCCAGCGCGCGGGCGAGTAGTTTCACGACACATCAAAATAAAGACAGACATGTCTTGCTTTGATTTACGAGATGTCTGTCTTTATTTGTGGGCGAATGCCCTCTGATTCCCTGCGCCCCTGCCCTACCTGCTGTTGCGTGCATGTAGGCAGGGCTGTGCGCGGCCCGAGACACGGGCCCTGGAAAATGGCTGAAGAGCTGTTCATGTAGGTATTGGGGGCCAGGGATCGCCTCGCGATGGGCGACTGCCCGCGAAAAACCCCTGATAATTAGTTCATGTAGGCATTGTGCGCCGAAGATGCGGCCGATGGTCGTCCAAATCTCTCGCGAAAATGCCTGAGAGTTCGTTCAGTGTCTGCGACTGCGTCTCGCTGTGACGCACAGGCGTTCTTTTTTGACGCCCAGTGGTGCCTGCAAAAAATGCATCTCCTGAATTCTACTTAAAAGCGGATAAGGCATGGCGGGTGCAGTGGCGGCAGATCCCCAAAGGGTCCATGGCGCACCGAATCACGCCCCCGCCTGACGGAAGCCGTGGCCCCTGTCCCAGCGACGACGCGTCGCGAAAGAGAGGTGCGCCGTGCCCGCCCTATGCCCCATCTGCAAGGTCAAGGATCGCCCCGAGGAGGACGACATCCTCTTCGGCCTCGTCGAGCGCGATACCTGTGGTAACGATGACTGCGTTCGCCAGTTCGAGGCACAGCAACAGCTCGCCAACGAGGAGGGCAGACGCCAGAGGAAGCTGGCCGCACGAATGAGACTCCTGGGGAGAGCCGCAGAGGAATCGGCTCACGCCATCCCCTGGCTGGATCCCGACTCGCACGAGTCGACCATCGAATGGACGGACAAGGACCGGACGGCGGCCAAGGAGATCGCCAAGGAGATCATCGGTGTTTGCAACGAATGCGAGCTCGACACCCTCCTCTTCCTGGGAGAAAGCCTGGCGCCTATCAAGCACTTCGTGGCCGCGCAGATGAGGGATGGCAAAGGGACCACTGTCATCAAGAAAGTCTCCGGGAGCTTCAGTGGCGTCGCCATCGAAGCGTTCTCCCAGGATGAGCTGGCTGCGTGGTTCGCGTACCTCCGAGGCAAGATCGCGCAGGACGGCGTACCGGATGCAAGAGGGCTCCAGGTCGGCTTCGTGGATTACTCCGCCACCGGCAAGACTTTCATGGGCCTTGTCGACCTCCTCCAGCTCGCCCCCTTGGGAGACATCCAGTTCTACCTTCTTCCAGTCGTGAAGCCGGCATCGACGCTCCCTCGTGACATCAGGAGGCATGCTGCCAAGCGAAAGGCGATGAACATCAGCGTCGCCGAGGTGACCGTTTGGCGTTTGTCCGAGTACGCCTGCGACGAACTGCTCGCCAGTGAGAAGATGAAGCAAATCCTCGGGCGCCGCTCGCGGCGGCTCCCCTTGCAGCTCTGGGATGAGAAGCTGCGCAAGGCCAACATGATGGTGGGCGTACCAGAGCACTGGCGGAAAGAGGTCTCGCTGCACCTGCTCGACGACAGCGTGGCCCTGCCACTCAGGTTTCCCCTCCAGCCGACCTTCGTCGACACGCTGACTGCGGCGAACAGGAAAAGGGACCTCCTGGACGAGTGACGCCTGGGCCGCGCGGTCCTCCTGGCGCGGCCCGCTTCGCCCTCAGGCCACCTTCTCCTCGATGACCGCCAGCTCCGTCCCCTCGCTCACCTGCTCACCGGGGTGATGACGGAAGCTCGCGAGCACGCCGTCGCGCGGGGCGGAGATGGTGATCTCCATCTTCATCGCCTCCATCACCAGCAGCGGCGTGCCCTTGGAGACCTTTGCCCCCACCTCGGCCAGGTGCGCGATCACCTTGCCGGGCATCGGCGCGCGCAGCCCACCCTCCGCCTCCGGAGCCGACGCCTCGACGTCGAGCGGATCGAACGACTCCAGCTCCCACCGCCGCCCCAACGCGAACACACTCCAGCGAGCCCCCACCGGGACCACCGTCGCGTGCACCGTCCCGTCGGGCGACGCCAGCGTCACCGCGTCCCGCTCGCCCACCGTGAACCGCACCGGCACCCGCGCCGCGCTGTCCTGCCCCCCTGGCGAGGACACCCGCATCACATAGGCCCCAGGCCCGGTCTGCTCGGCTCGAATCTCCCGCACCACGTCCCCCTGGCGCAGCGTCACCAGGAACGGCGCCACCGCGCCCAGGCGGAAGCCATCCAACTGCGCCCACGGCGAGCCCGGCTCCTCCTTCGCGGCCTCGTCACGCGCCCGCGAGAGCACCGCCACCGCGCCCAGCCGCCAGATGTCGTCGGGAATCTCCCCCTTGGGCGGCTGCAACGCCTCGCGCTCACGCTCGATGAGGCTCGTGTCCAGGTTCGCCTGGGAGAACGACGCCGTCCTCACCAGTCGCCCCAGGAACTCCACGTTGTTCGCCACGCCGACGACCTGGTAGCGCTCCAGCGCCTCGCGCAGCTGCCGCAGCGCCGCCTGCCGGTCCTCGCCCCAGACGATGAGCTTCGCGATCATCGGGTCGTAGTGCGTGGAGATCTCATCCCCCTGCTCCACGCCCGTGTCCACGCGCACGTGCCGCGACGTCTCCGGCGGCACCAGGTGCACCAGCCGACCCACGGACGGGATGAAGCCCGCGTCCGGGTTCTCCGCGTAGATGCGCGCCTCCATCGCATGGCCCCGGATGGACAGCTCTGCCTGCGTCTTCGGCAGCCGCTCACCCGAAGCCACCCGCAGCTGCCACTCCACCAAATCCAGCCCGGTGATCTCCTCCGTGACGGGGTGCTCCACCTGGAGACGCGTGTTCATCTCCATGAAGTAGAAGGTCCCCGAGGGGTCCGCGATGAACTCCACCGTGCCGGCGCCCACGTAGTTCACCGCCTTGGCGGCGAGGATGGCCGTCTCGCCCATCTTCGCGCGCAGGGCCTCCGTCATCCCCGGCGCAGGCGCCTCCTCGAGCACCTTCTGGTGACGCCGCTGCACCGAGCAGTCCCGCTCGAACAGGTGCACGTAGTTGCCGTGCGTGTCACCGAACACCTGCACCTCGATGTGCCGGGGCCGCTCGACGTACTTCTCGATGAGCACCAGGTCCGAACCGAACGCGCCCAGCGCCTCGCGCCGGCACGACGCCAGCTGCGCCTCCAGGTCCTCCACCCGGTCCACGCGGCGCATGCCCTTGCCGCCGCCGCCCGCGCTCGCCTTGATGAGCACCGGGAAGCCGATGCGCTTCGCCTCCTCCCGGAGCCGATCCACGCCCTGCTCGTCGCCGTGATAGCCCGGCGTCGTCGGCACTTTCGCCCGCTCCATCAGCGCCTTGGACGCGGACTTGGAGCCCATCGCCCGGATGGACTCGGCGCTCGGCCCCACGAAGACGATTCCCGCCGCCGCGCAGGCCTCGGGGAGCACAGCGTTCTCCGACAGGAAGCCGTAGCCCGGGTGGATGGCCTGGGCGCCCGTCTTCTTCGCCGCGTCGATGAGCTTCTCGACCACTAGATACGACTCGCGCGCGGCCGGAGGCCCCAGCCGGACGGCCTCGTCCGCCAGCCGGACATGACGGGCGCCCGCGTCGGCGTCCGAATAGACGGCCACCGTGCGGATACCGAGCCGACGCGCCGTGCGGATGATGCGGCAGGCAATCTCGCCGCGATTCGCGATGAGCAGACTTTCGAACATGGTCGAGCCCTACATCCGGAAGACGCCGAATCGAGTCTCCTGAATCGGAGCATTCAACACGGTCGAGAGTGAAAGGCCGAGCACGCGACGACTCTGCGAGGGGTCGATGACCCCGTCGTCCCACAGTCGCGCGGTGGCGTAATACGGGTGCCCCTGCTCCTCGTACTGCGCGCGGATGGGCGCCTTGAACTCCTCCTCCGCCTCCTTCGCCCACGCGCCGCCCTGGCCCTCGATTCCGTCCCGCTTCACGGTGGCCAGCACCGACGCAGCCTGCTCGCCGCCCATCACGCTGATGCGCGCGTTGGGCCACATCCACAGGAAGCGCGGCGAATACGCCCGGCCGCACATGCCGTAGTTGCCGGCCCCGAAGCTGCCGCCAATCAGCATCGTCACCTTGGGCACCCGCGCGGTGGCCACGGCCGTCACCATCTTCGCGCCGTCCTTCGCGATGCCCGCGTTCTCCACCTTCCGGCCCACCATGAAGCCGGTGATGTTCTGCAGGAACACCAGGGGGATGCCGCGCTGCGAGCACAGCTCGATGAAGTGCGCGCCCTTCTGCGCGGACTCGCCGAACAGGATGCCGTTGTTGGCGATGATGCCGACCGGAATCCCATATAGGTGCGCGAAGCCCGTCACCAGCGTGGTGCCATAGCGCGCCTTGAACTCGTCCAGCCGCGAGCCGTCCACCAGCCGGGCAATCACCTCCCGCACGTCGTAGCGCTTGCGGGCGTCGAACGGGATGATGCCGCCCAGCTCGCTCGGGTCGTAGAGCGGCTCCTCGGAGCGCTCCAGCACCACCGTGTGCGGCCGCGAGCGGTTCAGGTTCGCGACGATTCGGCGCGCGAGGAACAGCGCGTGCGCGTCGTTCTCCGCCAGGTGGTCCGCCACGCCGGAGATGCGCGTGTGCACGTCACCGCCGCCCAGGTCCTCGTTGGTGACGACCTCGCCGGTCGCCGCCTTCACCAGCGGCGGGCCGCCCAGGAAGATGGTGCCCTGGTTCTTGACGATGATGGTCTCGTCGCTCATCGCCGGCACGTACGCGCCGCCCGCCGTGCACGAGCCCATCACCACGGCGATCTGCGGGATGCCCGCCGCGCTCATCTGCGCCTGGTTGAAGAAGATGCGGCCGAAGTGCTCGCGGTCCGGGAACACGTCGTCCTGGCGCGGCAGGTACGCGCCGCCGGAGTCCACCAGGTACACGCACGGCAGGCGGTTCTCCTGGGCGATCTCCTGCGCGCGCAGGTGCTTCTTCACCGTCATCGGGTAGTACGTGCCACCCTTCACCGTCGCGTCGTTCGCGACGATCATGCACTCCTGGCCCTGGACCCGGCCGATGCCGGCGATCATCCCCGCGGACGGGGACTCACCGCCGTACATGTTCCAGGCCGCCAGCTGGCCGATCTCCAGGAACGGCGAGCCGGGGTCCAACAGGCGCTCCACGCGGTCTCGAGGCAGCAGCTTGCCGCGCGAGACGTGGCGCTGACGGGAGCTCTCGCCGCCGCCCTTGGCCGTGAGCGCCACCTTCTCGCGCAGGTCACCGACCAGCTTCTGCATCGCCTCCGCGTTCGCGCGGAAGTCGGCGGAGCGGGTATCCGTGGTTGATTTGAGGATGGCCATGATGGGGTTCCCTAGGCGGTCTCGGCGAACAGCTCGCGCCCGATGAGCATGCGGCGGATCTCGGACGTCCCGGCGCCGATCTCATACAGCTTGGCGTCACGCCACAGGCGCGCCGTGGGGTACTCGTTGACGTAGCCGTTGCCGCCGAGGATCTGGATGGCCTGCCCCGCCATCCACGTCGCCTTCTCCGCGGAGTAGAGGATGGCGCCCGCGGCGTCCTTGCGCAGCGTGCGCGCGTGGTCCGCCCGATCACACGCCTGGCCCACCGCGTAGACGTACGCGCGGCACGCCGACCAGGACGTGTACATGTCCGCCAGCTTCGCCTGGATGAGCTGGAACTGACCGATGCTCTCCCCGAACTGCTTGCGCTCGTGGACGTACGGCAGCACCACGTCGATGCAGGAGCCCATGATGCCCAGCGGGCCCCCGGCGAGCACCGCGCGCTCGTAGTCGAGCCCCGACATGAGCACCTTCACGCCCGCGCCCACGCCGCCCAGCACGTTCTCCTCCGGCACCTCGCAGTCCTCGAAGAAGACCGGGTACGTGTTGGAGCCGCGCATGCCCAGCTTGTCCAGCTTGGTGCCGAAGCTCAGCCCCGGGGAGCCGCCCTCGACGATGAAGGCGGTGATTCCCTTGGGGCCCAGGGCCTCGTCCGTCTTGGCGTAGACCACCAGCACGTTGGCGTTGGCGCCGTTGGTGATCCACATCTTGGCGCCGTTGAGGATGTACCGGTCCCCGCGCTTCTCGGCCTTCAGCTTCATGCTGACGACGTCCGAGCCCGCGTCCGGCTCGCTCATGGCCAGCGCGCCCACGTGCTCGCCGCTGATGAGCCCGGGCAGGTACTTGCGCCGCTGGGCCTCGTTGCCGTTGCGGTAGACCTGGTTCACGCACAGGTTCGAGTGCGCGCCGTAGGACAGGCCGACGGACGCGGAGGCGCGGGAGATCTCCTCCATGGCGACGATGTGCGCCAGGTAGCCGAGGCCCGCCCCCCCATACTCCTCGCTCACCGTCATGCCGAGGACGCCCAGGGCGCCCATCTTCGTCCAGAGGTCCTCCGGGAACAGGTTCTCCCGGTCGATGTCCGCCGCCCGGGGAGCAATCTCCTTGGCGGCGAAGGCACGCACGGTGCTGCGCAACATCTCGACGGATTCACCGAGCGCGAAGCCCAGCTCTGCGAAGTGAGCCATGAAGTCGTTTCCCAACCAGCGTCTCGAGGTGGCTTGCGGACATTAGGTATGAGGGAGGGCCCGGGTGCGCCAGGGTGGTTGCAAATCGTGCCAACCCGGCCATGCTGCTCGCCGATGCCTCGACGCCTCCAGCGCTCCCCCGAACCCCTGCCGCGCGCGGAGACGCCCATGGCCTTCGTCCGGGCCATCGTGCTCGCCTACGAGAAGTACGGGGTCGACCCGCACGACGCACTGCGAAAGGCGGAGATCACGCGGGCGCAGCTCGGCCGGGTCTCGGCGCGAATCAACGCCGGTCAGTTCGAGACGCTGTCGGCCACGGCGATGCAGGAGCTGGATGACGAGGCCCTGGGTTGGTTCACCCGCAGGCTGCCCTGGGGGACGTACGGGATGCTGTGTCGGGCCTCGCTCAGCTCACCGACGCTGGGCATCGCGCTGCAGCGCTGGTGCCGCCACCACCGGCTGCTCACCGAGGACGTCCTGCTCTCGCTCGAGGTGGAGGGCGCGACGGCGCGGCTCGTCCTCGAGGAGCGGCACGAGCTGCGGGCGATGCGCGAGTTCTGTCTGCTCAGCAGCCTGCGCTACGTGCACGGGTTCGCCTGTTGGCTGGTCAACTCCCAGCTGCCGCTGCGAGAGGTGACGTTCCCCTTCGCGACGCCGGCCCATCAGTCCGTGTACCCGCTCCTGTTCCCGGGGCCGGTGCGCTTTTCGGCCACCCGCGCCAGCATGAGCTTCGACGTGGGCTACCTGGAGCTGGCGGCCAAGCGTGACGAGCAGGCGCTGCGGGCGATGCTCAAGCGGGCGCTGCCGCTGACGGTGCGGCAGTACCGGAGGGACCGGCGGCTCGTCGAGCGGGTGCGCACGCAGCTGAGCGACCCTCGCGCCTCGGGGACCACCGCGCAGCACGTGGCGTCCGCGCTGCATGTCTCGGTGCGCTCGCTGCATCGACAGCTGGCGCTCGAGGGGACGTCGCTGCAGAACCTCAAGGACGACGTGCGGCGACGGCAGGCGCTGGAGTTGCTCGGGCGCTCCTCGGTGCCCATCAAGCACGTGGCGCTGGACGTGGGGTACGCGGACGAGAAGATCTTCTCGCGAGCGTTCAAGCAGTGGACCGGAGAGTCGCCGAGCGAGTACCGACAGCGGCTCCAGCGCTCGGGGGAGTGAGGCTCAGAACGACTGGCGCAGCACGGCCTCCACCGCGGCCTTGCGCCCCGGGCTGAGGCGCAGGCGGGTGCCGTCGCGCAGGATGACGACCCAGCCCTTGTCCACGTCGGGCTCAAGCTCCTTGATGCGGTTCACGTTCACCAGGGTGGACCGGTGGACGCGCACGAAGCTCTTTGGGTCCAGCCACTGCTCCACCCGGTGGAGTGTCTCGCGCAACATGGGGCGCTTGCCCGCGGAGTGCAGCACGACGTAGTTGCCCTCCGCTTCGCACCAATCCAGCTCGGCGACGGGCACGACAACCACCTTGCCGTCCGTCTTCACCGCGATGCGCTCCAGGTACTGTCCGCTGTCCGGGGGCGGCTCGTTCGCCGGTGTGTAGCCCGCGAGCAGGGAGGACAGTCGCTCCAGGAGCGCCCGCTCCCGGCCCTGTTCACGCTGTTTGCGGGCGCGTGAGAGTGCCTCCTGGAAGCGGACCGCGCTGAAGGGCTTGAGGAGGTAGTCGAGGGCATTCGCCTCGAAGGCGCGCACGGCGTGCTGGTCGAAGGCAGTGACGAAGATGACGGGGGGCATCAGCTCGGGCCCGACTTCGCGCAGGACGTCGAAGCCGTCGACCTCGGGCATCTGGACGTCGAGGAACACCAGGTCCGGCTTCTCGCGGAGGATGACGTCCACCGCGTCACCGCCGCTCTCGCATTCCCAGAGCGCCGTGACGTCGGGCGCGCGCGACAAGAGGTGGCGCACGTTGTCGCGGGCCAGCGGCTCGTCATCCACCACCAGCACCCGCCAGCCTGCCTCGCTCCCCTCACCCATGCGCTGCCCTCCCCTGCTGTAACGGCTCCGCCGTGGACACCTGGAACGGCAGCTCCACGCGGACCAGGGCGCCGCCGCCCGGTGCGTCCTGGAGGGTCACACCATAGCCTTCACCATGGAGTTGCAGGATGCGCTCCTGCGTGTTCGCCACGCCGATTCCCGTTCCGGGAGCGCTCCCCGGACGCAGCCCGGGACCGTCGTCGCGGACCTCGAGCACCAGCCGTTCGCCCCGGCGCATGCACCGCACCCAGATGTTCCCTCGGGCCGCGCGGCGTGAGGTGCCGTGCTTGATGGCGTTCTCGACCAGGGGTTGAAGGATGAGCATGGGCACGCGTGCGCCGAGCGTCTCCGGCTCCGGGTCCAGATGGAAACCCAGACGGCTGCCGAAGCGGAGACGTTCGATGCCGAGATATCGGCGGACCAGGTCCAGCTCCTCGGACAGCGTGATGGAGTGCTCGTGTCGTCCTTCCAGACTGGCTCGCAGCAGCGCTCCCAGCTCCACGAGCGCATCCTCGGCCTCCGCGTTCCGCGTCTGGCGAACGAGCGAGACGACGCCGTTCAACGTGTTGAAGAGGAAGTGTGGGTCGAGCTGCGCCCGGAGCGCCTCCAGCCGCGCCTCAGCCAGCCGAGCCGCGAGCCGCGCTTCACTCAACTCGCGTTCACGGGCCCGGCGGAACGCGCCCAGCGTCGCCCAGGCCGCGAGGAACAGCAGGTACTCGAAGGCCCCGAGCACGCCTCGCTCCAACAGGAGTCTCCTGAGCCCCTCGGTGAACGAGAGCCCGCGAGCCGACCACGATTCGAGCGCCGAGAGGCCCATTGCGAGCAGCACCGCATGGGCCAGGACGAAGCCGCCGCCCAGCGCGATGAGCCATCCCCACGTCCGAGCCTCGAGCGGTGCATCGCGCGACACCCGGCGGAACGTCGCCAGCAGGAGCGTCGCCAGCAGCGCCCAGACGCTGTAGGGAACCAGGGCCATCGCCAACGCCAGGAAGAAGCCTTGCTGCCCACGCACTTGTGCCGTCAGCGCCTGCGGCAACGCGGCGAGCAGGCCGAGCCCCATCCCCAACAGCCAGGCCTTTCTCACGGTGCGCCCCCTCTCGGCTTCAGGCTGTCGCCGGGCGCTCGTGACTTCACCACACTTCTCGCCGGTTGAAGGCGCCCGTCCGTCGCGGTGCCCTGGGGCTATGGGCGCGTGACGTGCACGAGGCTCGTCATCGCGTCCACGTACAGGGTCGTGTCATCGGCATGCAGCGGCAGCAACGGGGTGACCGCCACCTGGTTCAGCTTCGTCTTGCGGAGCTGCTGCGTGGCCGGGTCCCTGAACACGGCGAACGGAACATCCTGGATGACGTAGGGCTCGCCATCCACGTGGCCGATGATCATCAAGACATGACCGGGAACGACGATGAGGTCACCCACCTGCGCCTGGGCGACCGCGCGCAGCCGCTCGGCATGCGAGTCGCGCGCCGTGAAGAGGCGGTGGCTGAGCGCCGCGCTCTTGCCTTGCATCCCGGAGTTGGGCGGCAGGAACAGGCCCAGGCTGCGGTACACCTCGCTGGTCAGTCCGCTGCAGTCGCGCGCATTGAACTGGTGCCCCCAACCGTAGCGCTCGCCGAGGAACTTGAACGCCTGACGGAGGATGTTGGCGCGGGTCACCGGCAGATAGCCTGGCGCGGTGTCGGCGGTACGGCGCAGCAGCGCACTCTGGAAGGCCAGCGTGCCGTCCTGCTCGCGGACCGGCAGCATCACCGGCCACGACGCATAGCTGCTGGCGCCGTTGACAGGCTCGCCGGGTGCCACGTCGGCCCGAGGCAGCGCGACCCCCATGTCGAGTTCGATCTCGGACACCCCGGGCGCTTCCGGTGTGAAGACCGTGCGCACCTGGTCGCCCGTGACGACACGTCCGGGCGCCTTCGCCACGTACGAGAACACCGCGTCCGCCGTGCCCTCCGCGACGTCCTCTCGCCGGACCCACGCGGGGCCCTGGGCGGTCTGGACGAACAACCAGAGCTGGTCCGCGCTGTGGTGCGCGATGACGACGGGCTCACCCGGGAACAGGATGCCGGCCTGCAGGCTCTCGTAGTCGCGCAGGTCCTCCGCCGCGAAGAACCGCCGGTCGGACGGCAGTGACCGCAGGGGCGTGCGCCGCACGCTCAGGCCGTAGCGCGCAGGCGAGGCTTCGGGGAGGTGCCCGGTCGCGGCGTTCCGGCGCAGCTCCTCGAGCATCGCCTCCGTCACCGGCTGGCCCTGCTCGTCGATGACGGCCTGAATGGGTGTCTGTTGCGCATCCTTGATCCACCCGGCGACCTGCGCCCGCGTCAGCGCGGTCGGCATGCGCTTCAAATCCATCAGGCCGCCCTCCGGACCGAAGGCGCGCGTGCGTTTGGCCGCCACCTGCTCGGCATCGAGCAGCACCTCGTCAGGAGCGGGGGCGCGGCGGATCCAGAATTCGGGCGACAGCATGTCTTCGCTGAACGCGGGTACCCCGGAGGCAGACACGGCACGCACGGACGGCGCGGCGCACGCGGCACTCCCCAGCGCCACAAGCGAGAGCATCCGGAGGCGCCAGGTTTGGGATACCATGCGGCTCATTCGTTGAACTCCCTCAGTGGAAGACGGCTCCGTGTCGCCGGTTACCCACCCCTCTGGCACAACGAACGTTCAGCGCGAGCTATTTCGTTGGCGCGCGGCGTTTCTCCAGGAGGCCCTGAGGATGCCGTGGGTCACGGATGTTGCGGCCCCTGCTTCACCGAGGGCCATCGCGATGTCACAGTTCCCGCTCTTTCTGGATAGGCGTGTTGCGTGAGACCCTCGTCGCGACACAATCCTCAAGGAGAACGCATGCATCGCAGACTGTCGCTCATGTGTGTGGCGCTGTTTCTGTGGGTGACCCCGCTCGCCGCGAATGCCCAGACGGCGCCCCCGGGCCATGCACTGGATTTGGAGGAGCAGTTCACGCCTGGGGACATCCAGGACTTGGAGATGCAGGGGTACCACCGCTGTCTCGGCCAGTGCCAGGGGTGGACGCGTGTCTTCACCTTCTCCTGGGAGTTCGAGGACGCGCCCACGGTGGAGATGGCCGCGCGCGCCATCGCGGCGATGCCGGGCTTCAATCCCAACTTCATCAGCGCTGGCACGCTCACGTATGAGCAGTTCGCGACCCGGCTCTACTACCCCTTCCAACCACTCGCGGACGCCTACCTGAACAACTGGTGGGACGGTGAGGAGGAGGTCTTCGTCGCCGCCTATCAACACCATCGGCTCCCCCGGTACTACCAGGGTTACGTCATCCTCTTCGCCCATTCCGGGACGGTGCTGTTCTACGAACAGGCCGACTACGAGTAGCGGCGATGACGCGTCGGTTGGGGTTCGTGCGACCTTGTGCGCCCGTTCGAACCCCAGAATAATGGCGGCGTCCGTGGGGGGGCTTCTCGTGCCCTATCGGGAGACGACGACATGTGGACGCGACTCGACGTGCTGCCCCGAATCGGGCTCTTGAGCTGTCTGTGTCTTGCCCTCCTCCAGTCCGGCTGTGTCGACGAGGACGTGGAGACACAGGCGTCCTGGACCCAGCAGGACGATGAAGCCGTCGGCGGCGAGGGATTCGCCGAATCCCTCTACACCCTCCAGAACTGTCCCGCGGGTCAGGAGTGGGATGCCTCCATGTCGCGGTGCCGCACGATGTGGGATGCGCCGTGCTACCAGACCCGCGGCGCGGGCTGGGGAGGGATGGAACCCTGGTGCACGAAGTTCGGAAGCCCGCCCTCTCCTCCTGAGTGGGAAGCCGAACCTGGAACCCCGCAGTCCTGCGCGTCGACCCGGGGCCCGACCTGGTGTGGCATCGAGCCCAGCTGCTCCCTGTGCCCGGTGGCGTGCTCTCAGGGGCGCGGCGCGGGTTGGTGCGGGACCGAGCCCAACTGCTACGCCTGTCCGGCCTGCTCCGAGACCCGGAGCAGCGATTGGTGGTGCGGCACGGAGCCCAACTGTGAGGCGTGCGGACCGTGGTGCTCGACCACGCGTGGCCCGAACGCCTGCGGGCGCGAGCCGTCCTGCTATAGCTGCGGCAACGGGGGTGGAACCTCCGAGGGAGGATGAGCCGTCACCGCTCCTTGCGTGACGTCGGCTCTCAGGGAGCGAACCTGATGGAGGCTCCACCCGCGAGGGGCGGGCTCGCTCGACAGGCGGGGACCGCCATCCTCGTCGCCGTGGGGCTCGCGCTCCCGGGGATGACGGCCTACCTGCTGCGCCCCGTCACAGCGGCCCCGGCCCGCGAACACCCCGCTGTGTCCGCACCCGCGGCCAGCGCCGTCGCCCCCACGGGCCCCGTGCGCATCTGCGTCCTGAAGTTCCGCGACATCAACGAGGACTCCTCACTCGAGCTCGCCCTCGCCGAGGCTGTCATCACGGACATCGGCGCGCACCCCGGCCTGCGCATCGTCGAGCGAGAGCAGCTCGACCTGCCAATGAAGGAACAGGACTTCCACCAGTCGGACCGCGTGGACCCGGAGACCCGCGCGCGCCTGGGCCGCCTCATCGGCGCCGAGGTCGTCGTGCTCGGCAGCATCCAGCGCTCCGGTCCCCTGCTCCGCGTCGCCGCCCGGTTCGTCCACGTGGAGACCGGCGAGGTGCTCGACACCGCGCGCGTCGAAGGCCCCGCACAGCAGCCCTTCGAGGTGCAGGACGCCCTCACCGCGCAGGTGCGCGCGCTCCTCCCTGCACTGAGCGCGAGGCTGCGTCCATGAGCCCCGCTCGCGCGCTCCTGCTCCTCCTTCTCGCCCAGACCGCCCTCGCGGCCACCCCGCCCAAGCCCCCGCCCGGCCCCGCCGCGGTGATGCCGTTCCGCAACCTCAATGGCGACACGTCCATGGACTGGCTCGCGCGCGGCATGACGGAGACGTTGATCTCCGACCTGCGCGCCAGCGGACACGTCCAGGTCGTCGAACGTGAGCAACTCGAAGCGGCGCTCGCCGAGCTGAACGCCGCGGAGCGACAACAGCTCACCGAGTCCTCGGCCGTCCGCGTGGGCCGGCTCGTCGGGGCCCGGACCCTGGTGCTCGGCAGCATCCAGCGCGCGGACCAGCAGGTCCGCATCAACGCGCGCTTCATCGACGTGGAGACAGGCGTCGTCCTGGACACCGCCAAGGTCACCGGACCCCTGGAGCGCATCTTCGCACTCCAGGACGAGGTCTGTGGCCGGCTGCTCCGTGAGCCCGTGAAGCCACGCGCGGGGCGCCCCTCGGGCAAGGCGGCCGTGCTCGCGCTCGAGACCTACGGGCGCGCCCTGGCCACCACCTCGCCCGATGAGCGCGCCTGGCTGTTGCGTGCGACGCTGGCCGGATCGCCGGACTTCGCCTACGCCCAGGAGGAGCTGTCCCGGATGGACCAGCGCCTGGCCGAACTCGCGCGCAAGGTCGAGCCCGAGGTGAAGGACGAAGAGGCTCGCCTGCGCGTCGTCATGGAGGACTTGAAGCGTCCCCCTGACGAGCGCTCGGCCGCGGCCCTCCAGCTCATCCACCTGACCCGCACGCGAGGACGCTGGCGCACGCTGATCCGTGATTCGGAGCGCATCCTCGCGTTCGACCTGCCCGAGCACCTCGGTCGCCGTCCCTCCGAGGAGGCCTCGATCTATCGCTTCCAGGCCTTCGGCTACCTCGACGACTGGGCATCTCAACGTGTCGCGGGCGAGGACTTCCTGCGCCGCTGGCCGCTCAGCCCCTTGTCGGCCTTTGTGGACATGATGCTGCGCACCACCGCGAGCAACGTGGCTGACGGCCAACGGAACTTCGAGAAGATGCGCGCCGACCTCGCCACGGAAGAACAGGCCGTGGCCCTGCGCATCGCCGAACTGGAGAAGAAGGGCAAGCCCGTCAAGGAGGAGCACCGCAAGCTCGCGATCCGTCGCTGCCTGGAGCACAACAACCACCCGCGCTTCCGCGTCCATGCCCTGGCTCCGTGCCGCACGTACTACGAGACCTGGGGCGCCAGCGCGACGACCCCCGCGCAGAAGGCCGACCTGCGCTACGCGAGGGAGGCGGAGCTCACCTCCCTCGTCGGTCTGCGCCGCTACGCCGAGGCCCGCGAGCGCCTCGCCGCCTTCCGCCAGGAGGACCCCGACGGCGAGCGCATCAGCCGCGCCCGCGCCACGGTGCTCAACATCGGCGCCCACGAAGAGGAGTGATCCTCACCTCACGGCACGACCGCGGGCAGCTTCGTCACGAACCCGTCCGGATTGCCCAGCAGCGTGTTGCCCTCGTAGTTCCCCTCCAGGTAGCCGCCCAGGTACACGTTGTCGTTCTGGTCCAGGACGACGCCCATCGGGTACACCGGCTTCTCCACGCCGCCGAGCACCGCCGGCGCCGTCTGCCGCAGCCACTGGATGGTGCCCGCCGTGTCCATCTTGAAGACGAAGGGATGTCCCGCGCCTCCCGTGGTGTCCGAAGGAGTGCTCACGTCCCCGTGGCCCGTCCCCGCCACGTAGAGGACGGCGTCGAACGGGTCGCTGAAGATGCTCCAGGCGTAGTTGCCCGCCCCGGAGTCCAGCTCCTTCACCCACAGCCGCGTGCCCGCCGGGTTGTAGCGCGCGACGAAGGTCGAGACCTGGGGCGTGCCCACCGGCAGCCCATCCATGCCTCCGCCGCTGTACCCCGTCACGTAGAGCTGGCCGTTCACATCCACCACCGCGTCCCGGAGGCTGGCGTTCGTGCCCGGCGCCCCCAACAGCCGCGTCCACTGCTTCACGCCATCCGCGTCGTACTTGATGATGAACGCATCCTCCGGACCGGTCAGCACCTGCCCGTCCAGGTTGCCCGCGGTGATGCCGGCGACGTAGACGTTGCCCGAGTCATCCGCGGCGGCCCGATTGGCGCGCGTGCGCTGCCCCGCGACGCCGAACTGCCGCGTCCACAGCAGCGTGCCCGCCGCGTCGAACTTGCTCACGAACCCATCCGCGACCCCCGTCTTCGTGTTGCCCGGCAGCGCCCCCTCCGTCTGCCCCACCAGGAACGCGTTGTCGACGTGGTCGATGGACACCCCGAGCCCCTCCGTCCCAGCCCCCGGCGCGCCCACCTGCCGCGTCCAGCCGTGCACCCCCGTGTAGCGGTAGCGCAGCAGGAACGCGTCCTTGCTGCCAATCAGGGGCGCCCCCTGCAGCGAGCCGCTCGTGTAGCCGGCGACGTAGATCTCCTCGAACCGCCGATTGCGCGCCACGCTCTCACCCACGACGATGCCGTTCGGCACGCCCAACTGCTTGTGGAAGCTGACGGTGCCGTTCGGGTCTCTCGAGGTGAGGAACGCGTCCATGCCACCCACCAGCGGTGAGCCATGCAGCCCCACGTTGGTCATGCCCGTGGTGTACGTCCGCGCCGCCGGGTCGCCCGCCATGTCGTGGATGCGGGTGAACCCACCCGTGGCGCCCGAGGTGTTCGTCCACAGGTCATCCACCGTCGGGAAGGCCCGGCACTCGTACATCTCCACCAGGTTGATCGCGATGGCCTCGATGCCCGCGCGAGCATCGTTGTCATCCGTGATGTTCAGCCGGTACTTCTTGTAGGACCCGGGCGAGGCCACATCGAACTGACGCCGCTCGACGCCCGCCCAGCCCGTCTGCGCGGTGCGCGTGTCCACCACCACCCAGGCGCTGCCGCTCCAGCCCTCCATCGTCCAGTTGCGCGGCGCCCTCGAGGTGATGCCGCCGTTGTTGTAGCTGATCGCATAGCGCCGGATGATGCGCGGCAGCCCCGGGAACTCGTACGCCAACCACGCGGGCGCGACGTTCTTCGTGGACAGCCAGAAGGCGCTCGTGTTGTCGAACGCCTTGTACGCCTCGTAGATCGTGGGGTTCGACGCCCATCCACCGGAGCTGGTGACGATGCCCGAAGGGCTCGTCGCGCTCGTCATCACCGGCAGGATGTTCACGCAGTTGTCGAGCGCCCGCGCCGAGCTCGCCAGCTCTTCCTGGAGGCCGTCGACAGGTGGCTCACCACCCTGGCAGCCCCCCAGCGCCAGCGCGCCGAACAACGCCCACCCTGGTACCGCCTTCACGCCTCTCATGGTGTCTCTCCTTCGACCCGCCACGGGCCCCGCCAATGGGGTCCCGGTGGTCCACGGAGATACCGGCCCCCCGGAAAACGGCCGGGAGGAGAGTGACGAAACGGCCCGGAGGCGGGACGAAACCGCCCCCGCCAGGGATGAGACCTGAATCAAAGTTCATATTTTCCAGCCCCTTGCAAGCGGGCCTGTCTTGCACGCGCTGCGTCGAAAGAATCGGCCTTGCCGCAGAGCGACCCAACCCATTGAATGGTGCTCATGAAATTCCTGCGTGAGCTGCGCTCGGTCCTGAACCTGACGGTGCTGGTGGCGGGGCTCGGCTACTTCGTCGACCTCTTCGACATCACGTTGTTCGGCGTGGTGCGCGCCGCCTCGCTCCGCGACATCGGCATCACCAGCCCGGAGGAGGTGCTGTCGAAGGGCATCCTCATCTACAACTGCCAGATGGTGGGGATGATGGTGGGCGGCCTGCTGTGGGGCGTGCTCGCCGACAAGCGCGGACGGCTGTCCGTCATGTTCGGCTCCATCCTGCTGTACTCGTTCGCCAACCTGGCCAACGCCTTCGCGTGGGACGTGACGAGCTACGCGGTGTTCCGCTTCCTGGGCGGCGTGGGGCTCGCGGGCGAGCTGGGCGCGGCCATCACCCTGGTCGCGGAGTCACTCCCCAAGGAGAAGCGCGGCCTGGGCACCACCATCGTCGCGACGCTGGGCATGCTCGGCATCGTCGCCGCGGCCTTCGTGGGCCAGCACCTCAACTGGAAGGTCGCCTACTTCACCGGCGGCATCATGGGCATCGCGCTGCTGTTCGCCCGCTTCAAGGTCTCCGAGTCGGAGCTCTTCACCAAGAAGACGGACCCGTCGCGCGCCAACCCGCTGTTGCTGCTGCAGGGCAACCGCTTCCTCAAGTACATCTGCTGCATCCTCATCGGCGTGCCCATCTACTTCACCACGGGCATCCTCTTCACCTTCGCGCCGGAGCTCACCGCGGGCCTCAACGTCCAGGGCACCGTGACGGCCGGCAACGCCATCCTCTACGGCTCCATCGGCCTGACGATTGGCGACCTGCTCGCGGGCCTCTTCAGCCAGTGGCTCAAGAGCCGCAAGCGCGCCGTGGCGCTCAACCTGGTCGGCGGCTTCCTGCTGATGCTCGTCTACGGGCTGGTGCCCGGGCTCACCAGCACCATGGTCTACATCCTCAGCTTCCTCATCGGCATCATGGTGGGCTACTGGGCGGTGCTGGTGACGATGGCCGCCGAGCAGTTCGGCACCAACATCCGCGGCACGGTGGCCACGACGGTGCCCAACTTCGTCCGGGGCTCCGCCGCCATCGCCGCCAGCGGGTTCGCCGTCCTCAAGGGCCACATCAGCGTGCCCGCCGCCGCCCTCACCGTGGGCACCATCTGCTTCGGCCTGGCCCTCATCGCGCTCACCCGCATCGAGGAGACCTTCCACCGCGACCTCGACTACGAGGAGACCGGCCCCGACGCGGCCACCGCGCCGAGCACCGGCCCCCAGGCCTCCTGAGCCGCCCTTCAGCCCTGGCGCGCGCGCACCCGCATGGGCATGCCGCGCTTGGGCACGAAGGTCAGCCGCGTCTGCCACTCCACCGGCGAGCGGCCCAGGTACTCCACGTCGCAGCGCTGGAGCAGCAAGGCCAGCGTCTGCACCGTGTCCACCTGGGACATGTGCTGGCCCACGCAGATGCGCTGCCCGGCCCCGAAGGGCACGTAGGCGCACTTGTGCTGCCCCACCTGCCGCTCCGGCAGGAAGCGGTCCGGGTCGAACGTCTCCGCGTCCTTCCAGTGGTCCGGGTGCCGGTGGATGGCGTACGGGCACATGAGCAGCTGCGTGCCCTTGGGCAGCGCCACGCCGCCCACCTCCACGTCCTCCGCCGTCTCGCGCAGGATGGTCCACGCCGGAGGGCTCAGCCGGTTGATCTCCTGCACCACCCGCGTGGTGTACGTCAGCTTCGCCACGTCCTCGTACCTGGGCGCCTCCGCCCCGCAGACCTCCTGGACCTCCTCGCGGATGCGGCGCACCACCTCCGGGTGCTGGGTGCACGCGTGCACCGCCCAGGTGAGCGACGTGGCGATCATCTCGAAGCTCGCGCCGAAGAGGTTCACGATTTCATCGCGCACCTCCTTGTCGTTCATCGACTCGGCCGTCTCCCGCGCGCGGGCCTCCACCAGCATGGACAGCAGCGTGATGTCGCCGTCGCGGGTGCCGCGCTCACGGCGCTTGCTCAGCCGGCCGTAGATCCACCCGTTGATGAGCCACAGCGCCATGCCCATCCGCTCGGACTTGGGGTCCAACCGGGGCAGCAGCTTGTAGAACAGCACGCCCCACGCCGAGTGGCGCCGGCCGAACACGTCGATGGCGTCCATGATGCGCGCGAAGTGCTCCTCGCGGGGGTTCTCGTCGAAGCACGTGCGCCACATCACCCCGAACATCAGGCGCGCGGCCTCCGTGTACATGTCGAAGGACTGTCCCTTGGCGCCCAGCGCCATCCACCGCTCCACGCCCTTGTGCAGCTCGTCCGAGAACAGCCCGGACCACAGGCGCACCTTCTCCTTGCTGAACAGCGGCTGGACCATGTGCCGCTGGCGCTTCCAGTGGTCCCCCCGGCTCACCGTCAACCCATTGCCGTTGAAGGGGTTTTCGATGCGCGGCTTGGGGAACAGGTGGGGCTCGTCGATGAGCACCCGCTTGACGTCCACGGGGTTTCGCAGGAACGCGATGGGGGTGCCGTAGACCCGGACCAGGGACACGTCGCCGTACTCGGCATGGAGCTTGTTCGCGAGCGCCAGGGGCTCGTTGAGCATGGGGAAGAAGCTCCCCAGGACGGGCAGTCCCCGGGGGCCGGCCACGCGGCGCCCGGAGGGTGAGTTCACGGAGGTGTCCATGGCCCGATTTGCGCTGGTCATCTCCGAGCCGTCAAGGTGTCCTCCACTGACCTGAACCCGACGTCCGCCCTCGGGCCGGTTGCACCCGGTACCCCCGCCGCCCTATCCCCTGGACTCAAGCCATGGCTCCCTCTTCCATCCGACCCATCCAGAAAGTGCTGTGCGCCAATCGCGGTGAGATCGCCATCCGCGTGTTCCGGGCCTGCAACGAGCTCGGCATCCGGACCGTCGCCATCTACAGCGACGAGGACCGGACCCACGAGCACCGCCACAAGGCGGACGAGGCCTACCTGGTGGGCCGCGGCAAGCGCCCCGTGGAGGCCTACCTGGGCATCGACGAAATCCTCGACGTGGCCGAGCGCGCCGGCGTGGACGCCATCCACCCCGGCTACGGCTTCCTGTCGGAGAACGCTGGCTTCGCCGAGGCCTGTGAGCGCCGGGGCATCCGGTTCATCGGCCCCACGTCCGCCGTCGTGCGGACCATGGGCGACAAGGTCGCCGCCAAGCAGCTGGCGAAGCAGGTCGGCGTGCCCACCGTCCCGGGCACCACGCTGGAGGGCGACGACGCGAGCGTGCTCGCCCAGGCCCGCCAGTTCTTCCAGGAGCACGGCGGCCCGGTGCTGGTGAAGGCGGCCCACGGCGGCGGCGGACGCGGCATGCGCGTGGTGCGCGAGGAGAAGGAGCTGGAGGCGGCGCTCACGTCCGCGCGCTCCGAAGCGAAGAGCGCCTTCGGCTCCTCGGCGGTGTTCCTGGAGAAGTTCCTGGAGCGCGTGCGCCACATCGAGGTGCAGCTGCTCGGCGACCTGCACGGCGGCCTGGTCCACCTGCACGAGCGCGACTGTTCGGTGCAGCGGCGGCACCAGAAGGTCATCGAAATCGCCCCCGCGCCCAACCTGGCCCCGGCCCTGCGGAGCGCCATCTGCGACGCGGCGGTGCGGCTGGCGCGCGAGGCGGGCTACAGCAGCGCGGGCACCGCGGAGTTCCTGGTCTCCGAGGGCCACTTCTACTTCATCGAGTGCAACGCGCGGCTCCAGGTGGAGCACACCGTCACCGAGCAGGTGACGGGCGTGGACCTGGTGCAGAGCCAGATTCGCATCGCGGAGGGCTACGCGCTCGGCTCGCCCGAGGTGGGCATCACCTCGCAGGAGTCGCTCCAGCCGCGCGGCTACGCGGTGCAGCTGCGCGTCACCACGGAGGACCCGACCAACAACTTCATGCCGGACGCGGGCATCATCACCGCGTGGCGCGCGGCCACCGGCTTCGGCATCCGCCTGGACGGCTCCAACGGCTACACCAACGCGCACATCTCGCCGTTCTACGACTCCATGCTGGTGAAGGTCATCGCCTACGCGCCGACGTTCGAGGGCGCGGTGATGAAGGGCCAGCGCGCGCTGCGCGAGTTCCGCATCCGCGGCGTGAAGACCAACCTCCCCTTCCTGGAGAACGTGCTGCGCCACCCGGCCTTCCTGGCCGGTGAGACGTACACGCGCTTCATCGACGAGACGCCGGAGCTGTTCCAGCTCACGCCCCGGAGAGACAGGGCGAGCAAGCTGCTCACGTACCTGGCCGAGGTCATCGTCAACGGCCACCCCACCATCAAGAAGCACCAGCGGCTCAAGCCCACCCAGTTCATGGAGCCCCGCGTGCCGGTGGCGCCCCCTGGCCCCGTGCCGAAGGGCACCGCGCAGATCCTCGCGGAGAAGGGCCCCAGGGGTCTGGCCGAGTGGGTGCTCGCGCAGAAGCGCGTGCTCCTGACGGACACCACCATGCGGGACGCACACCAGTCGCTGCTCGCCACGCGCATGCGCACCCGCGACATCCTGCGGGTGGCCCCGGCGACCGCGCACCTAGCCTCGGAGCTGTTCAGCCTGGAGAGCTGGGGCGGCGCCACGTTCGACACGTCGTACCGCTTCCTCAACGAGGACCCGTGGGCGCGCCTGCGCTCGCTCAAGGCCGCCGCGCCGAACCTGCTGCTCCAGATGCTCCTGCGCGGCGCCAACGCCGTGGGCTACACCAGCTATCCGAACAACGTGGTGGAGGCCTTCATCGACGAGGCGGCGGAGGCGGGCGTGGACGTCTTCCGCATCTTCGACAGCCTCAACGACCTGGGCAGCATGGAGGTGTCCATCCAGCGTGTGCTCAAGACGGGCAAGGTGGCGGAGGTGGCCATCTGCTACACGGGCGACGTCGCCAACCCCAAGCGCAAGAAGTACACGCTGGACTACTACGCGGACCTGGCGAAGCGCATCGAGGACTCGGGCGCGCACTTCCTGTGCATCAAGGACATGGCGGGCCTGCTGCGTCCCCGCGCCGCGGCCATGCTGATGGACCGCCTGCGCGAGGTGACCAAGCTGCCCATCCACCTGCACATGCACGACACCGCGGGCAACGGCGTCGCCAGCTACCTGGAGGCCATCGAGCACGGCGTGCACATCGTCGACGTGGCGCTGGGCAGCATGGCGGGCCTCACCAGCCAGCCCAGCCTCAACGCGCTGGTCAGCGCCCTGCGGGGCCACCCGCGTGAGACGGGGCTGGCCAACGCGCGACTGCAGCCGCTCGCCAACTACTGGGAGGACGTGCGCGAGTACTACGCCCCCTTCGAGAGCGGCCTCAAGAGCACGACGAGCGAGGTCTACTACCACGAGATTCCGGGCGGTCAGTACTCCAACCTCCGGCCGCAGGTGGCGGAGATGGGTCTGCTCAACCGGTGGAACGACGTGAAGGACGCGTTCGCGCTGGTCAACGTGCTGGTGGGCGACATCCCCAAGGTGACGCCGTCGTCGAAGATGGTGGGCGACTTCGCCATCTTCCTCCTGAAGAACGACCTGATGGTGCGCGCGGCCACGCTCGCGGAGGCGGCGACGCTCACCCACCAGAAGCTCATCGTCGAGGCGCCCCGCCTCGACTTCCCCTCCAGCGTCGTGGGCTACTTCCGAGGCGAGCTGGGCCAGCCACCCAACGGCTTCCCCGAGGACCTGCGCGCCGCGGTGCTCAAGGGGCTGCCGCGCGTGGAGGGACGTCCCTCGGCCAGCATGCCCGCGCTCGACCTGGAGGCGCTGCGCGCGGAGCTGGCGAAGAAGACGGGCCAGCCCATCTCCCACGCGGACGCCATCTCCAGCGCGCTCTATCCGCGCGTCATGGCGGGCTACCTGGACGACGCGGGCCGCTTCGAGGACGTGTCCATCCTGGACACGCCGAACTACTTCTACGGCATGGAGGTGGGCCAGGAGATCTGGGTGGACCTGGAGCCGGGCAAGACGCTGGTCATCAGCCTGTCCGCGGTGGGCGAGCCGGACGAGGATGGCCTGCGCACCGTCTACTTCGCGCTCAACGGCCACAACCGCACCGTGCAGGTGCGCGACCGGAGCCGCGCCGCGCGCGTGGAGGCCCGTCGGCAGGCGGACCGCGCCAACCCCAACCACGTCGCCGCGAGCATGCCGGGCACGGTCATCGCGGTGCACGTGAAGGCCGGGGCCAGCGTGGAGGCCGGCGCGCCGCTCGTCACGCTGGAGGCCATGAAGATGGAGACGGTGGTGCGCGCTCCTCGCGCGGGCACCCTCGCGGAGGTGGCCACCACGCTGAAGGCCGCGGTCCAGGGCGGAGACCTGCTCGCGGTGCTCCAGTAGGGGCGCTTCACGAAACCGGGGTGGAACGTTGAGTGCGGGCGCGGCCTTTGACATGGTCGCGCCCATGAAGCGTTCACTCCTCTCCTTATTGGCACTGGCGTCCTGCGCCACTCCCTCGAGCACCACGACACCGGGCTCGGACACCACCGCGTCGCAGGTCCCCGCGTTGCCGGAAGAGGTCCGGCTGGCGGACCTGCGGCAGATGACGTTCGGCGGTGAGAACGCGGAGGCGTACTGGTCCTTCGACGGCAAGCAGCTCTCGCTCCAGGCCCGGCACGAGGGCATGGATTGTGACCGCATCTACCGGATGGAGGTGGACCCGGCGAGCGGCGCGGCCGCCAAGGTGACGCCCGTCTCCAGCGGCCAGGGCGCCACGACGTGCGCGCACTTCCTGCCCGGTGACCAGGAGGTCATCTACGCGTCCACGCACCTGGGCGGCGCCGCGTGCCCTCCCCGGCCGGACCACTCGATGGGCTACGTGTGGGCCCTCTATGACTCGTACGACGTCTTCAAGTCGAACGCGGATGGCTCGGGCCTGACGCGGCTGACGGAGACGCCGGGCTACGACGCCGAGGGCACCGTCTGCGCGAAGGACGGCTCCATCATCTTCACCTCCGTGCGGGATGGAGACCTGGAGCTGTACCGGATGGACCGCGATGGGAAGAACGTGAAGCGACTGACGAACACGCCCGGCTATGACGGCGGCGCGTTCTTCAACGCGGACTGCTCCAAGATTGTCTGGCGCGCGTCGCGGCCGGCGCCGGGCAAGGCGCTGGACGACTACAAGGCCCTGCTCGAGAAGGGGCTGGTGCGCCCCACCAAGTTGGAGCTGTACGTGGCCAACGCGGACGGCTCCGAGGCGAAGCAGATCACCTGGCTGAACGGCGCCGCCTTCGCGCCCTTCTTCCACCCCAACGGCCGGCGCATCCTGTTCTCGTCCAACCACGGCGACCCGAAGGGCCGCGAGTTCGACATCTGGGCGGTGGACGTCGACGGCTCCAATCTGGAGCGCATCACCCACGCGCCGGGCTTCGACGGCTTCCCCATGTTCTCGCCGGACGGCAAGTGGCTGGCGTTCTCCAGCAACCGCGCCACCGCGCCGGGCAAGAGCGACACCAACCTGTTCATCGCCCGGTGGGTGGAGGACGCGAAGCCCGTGGCCGCCGCGTCCGCCGCCGCGGACCGCGTCCGTCAGGATGTCACCTGGCTGGCCTCGTCCGAGCGCGAGGGCCGTGGCATCGGCACGGATGGCATCGAGGCCGCCGGCGGCTACATCGAGAAGCGCTTCCAGGAGCTGGGCCTGAAGCCCGCGGGGGACACGGACTCCTTCCGTCAGGCGTTCCCCGTCGTCACCGCGGTGCGGCCCGCTGTCGGCACCGAGGTGCGCATCGGGAAGACGGCGCTGACGGGCGACGCGTTCTCGGTGCTCGGCTTCTCCGCGCAGCAGCAGGCGCAAGGGGCGCTGGTCTTCGCCAACTACGGCATCGTCGAGCCGTCGCTCGACGTGGACGACTACGCGAAGCTGTCGGTGAAGGGGAAGATCGTCGTGGTGCGGCGCTTCGTCCCGGACACGGCGGCGTTCTCCGACACGGACAAGCAGCGGCGCTTCGGTGACCTCCGTTACAAGGCGTGGCAGGCGGCGCAGCGGGGCGCGAAGGCGCTCATCGTGGTGGACTGGCCGCAGGCCCCGACGCCCGCGCCCAAGGAGTGGCAGATACCGCCCGAGGCGACGCTGCCCACGCTGCACCCCGAGGGCCCTGGCGATGCGGGGCTGCCTGTCGTCGTGGTGAAGCGCGCGGCGCTGGAGCCGGTGTGGGCCTCGCTCACCAAGGGCCAGCGCGTGGACGCGAAGGTCGGCGTGAAGCTGGAGGTCGAGCAGCGCTCGGCGTTCAACGTCGCGGGCCTGCTGGAGGCCGGCGAGGGCAAGGCGCCCGGCGTCATCGTGGTGGGCGCGCACTATGACCACCTGGGCTTCGGCGGTCGTGGCTCGCTGACGCCGGACCGGCACGAGCCGCACGTTGGCGCGGACGACAACGCCTCGGGCGTCGCGGGCCTCCTGGAGATTGCCCGCACGCTGAAGGAGCGCCGCGCGGAGCTGAAGCGCGACGTGCTCTTCCTGGCCTTCTCCGGTGAGGAGTCGGGCCTCTTGGGCTCCACGCACTTCACCCGTCAGCGGGGCGACGCGGGCATGAAGCAGGTGGCCGCGATGCTGAACCTGGACATGGTGGGCCGGCTGCGCGCGGGCGGGCTCTCCGTGCTGGGCGCCGAGTCCGCGAGCGAGTGGGCCCCGCTGCTCACCCGCGCGTGCGCCGAGGCGCGCGTCTCGTGCAACCCGAGCGGTGATGGCTATGGCCCCAGCGACCACTCGCCCTTCTACGCGTCGGGCGTGCCGGTGCTGCACTTCTTCACGGGGACGCACACGGACTACCACAAGCCCTCCGACACGGTGGAGGGGCTCAACGCCGTGGGCACCGCGCAGGTGGCGCAGGTCGCGTCCGTCGTCGCGCTGGGCCTGGATGGCGCCACCACGCTGACGTACCGCAAGGTCCCCTCCCCCACGCCGCGCGGAGACATGCGCAGCTTCAACGCGTCGCTCGGCACGGTGCCGGACTACGCGGGCCCGCCGAACGGACTGAAGGGCATGCTGCTGGCCGGCGTGCGCGCGGGCGGCGCGGCGGACCAGGCCGGCATGCTGCGCGGCGACGTGCTGGTGAAGCTGGGCAAGCACGTCATCGGCGGCGTGGAGGACCTGATGTTCGTGCTCAACGCCTCCAAGCCCGGTGAGACGGTGGAGGCCCGCGTGGTTCGCGACGGCAAGGAGCTGCCGCTCGAGGTCACGTTCCAGGAGAGCAAGCGCCCCCGCTGAAGTGCGCGGGGTGTCGCGGGTTGGCGGGAGACCGCCAGCCCGCAGTAGGGTGGTGACGTGCCCACCACGAAGAAGCAGCCACGCTCGAAGGCGAAGCGACTCACGGATGGAACCCTCCTTCCGGAGGACCTCCCAGCGCTCCTGAAGCGGACCCTCCGTGGGAGGTTCGCGCAGTCGAGCACCCTGCGCGCGGCCCGACGCTTCGTCGAGGAGCGCCTCGCGGGGGCCCGGAAGGACAGCGACATCCTCCATCACGAGGGACGGCTGGTCCTCGACGAGCTCGCCACCGGCAAGCGGCCTCGGCTCGGCCTGCTCATCGTCGAGGGAGACCTCCACGTGAAGGGACGTTACGAGGACTCGCTCGACCCCGAGTCCGTCGTCATCGTCACGGGCACCCTCCGCGCGGGGGATGTCATCACCAGGGGCTTCCTCGAGGTCCAGGGCGAGCTGATCGCCGAGCGGTCGATCCTCTTCCTCGACAACGACGCGTGCTGCGAGGTCTTCGGAGATGTCCGCGCGCCCTTCGTCTACACCAGCTCCCACGCGGTGAAGGTGCACGGCGGCGTGAAGGCCCGCCTCGTCACCGGAGACGGGAAGTACATCCGGAGCCCTCAGAAGGTCGCCTTCATCGAGGAGACCGAGCGCGAGGTCCGCGACCTCCTCTCGCCCAAGCTGCTCAAGCGCTTCGCCGACGAGATGTTTGAGGACGAGGAGGTCGACCCTGATGAGCCGTGGATCGACGCCATCGACACGGAGAAGCTGGCCGCCTACGTCCGACGCGGCCAGCCCGTGCTCGCGTATACGTCTCCGAGCCGCCGGCGGAAGTAACCCGCCCTCCACGCGCCCCCAGGTCCCTCCCCCAGGGGCGCGCGCAGCTCAGCAGCCCACGTTGCCCCAGCAGTACGGGACGATGCCCAGCTCGAACTCCACGCCGCCCAGGGGCGCGAAGCCGAAGTTCCAGGGGTTGGAGCCCGCGCCCCACATGAGGCCCGTCAGCGCCACGCCGTTCGCGGTGAAGACGTACACGGGAGAGCCGCTGTCACCGCCCGCGCCGTTCTGCGCGCCGCTGGTCGCGATGTAGTTGCAGTAGAACGTGTCGGGGACTCCGCCGCCGTTCACCGTGGCGCAGGCCCACTGGATGGTGCCGCTGGTGGTGCCCGAGGTGCGGCCCGTCTTGAACACCGTCTGCCCCTGCGACGGGTAGAGCACCTTCCCCGTCACCTCGTTCCAGGCGGAGATGTTCAGGTTGAACGCCCCAGGCGTCTGGACCACGCGGGAGCTGATGGCCGCATCCGCGCGGAAGAAGGCGCTGTCGCTGTAGCGGCAACGACGCCCCGCGGGACAGCTGCCCCCTGTCGCGTAGAACGGGTCCGTCGTCTCCGTCCCCACCTGCCACGGGTACACCGCCTGATACGCAATCGTCGACTCCACGCCGCCCTGCACCGTGGTGCAGTGGGAGTTGGTCACGAAGCCCAGCGTCCCGCCCTGCAGGGCCGCGAAGCCGAGCGTGCAGTACTTGCCCGGCGTCTCGATTTGAAGTCCGCCCGCGACCGGCGTCCATCCGCTCTGCACGCTGGCGGGGCGGATGGGGCCCACCTCGACGACGTCCACCGCGTCGCGGTCCACCGCCAGCCGCCCGAGCGTCCACTCCACGCGGGCGCGCGACTCGGCGCGCTCGACGCCGATGGCCACGCGGTTCGACTTCTCGTCCACGTCCGTGAAGACGGCGCCCGGCAGCGCGAGCACCTCCGGCGTGAGCCGCTCCTGAATCGCCTTCAGCTGGGAGAACGTCCGCGTCGCCGGCTCCGTCACCACGCCGGCCGCGGGGATCTTCTCCGCGCCGAACACGGAGGCGATGGCGCCGCGCGCCGCCGGGGCCGCGGAGGCATTCACCAGCCGCACCACCAGGCGCCCCTTCTCATCGTGGTACATGCCGGCGAAGCCCGGCGCCGAGCGCTCCACCTCGAGCAGCGCGTCGTCCAACGTCCGAGGACGGGCGGCAGGAGAAACGTTGGCCGGCTCCGTGGTCGGCCCACCGGCCCACGCTGCTCCACCGAAGCCTCCCAGGCACAGCGAGGCACTGCTCAACACGACACGAAGAATCGCTTGCTGGCGCATGACGTTCGCCCCCAGGACAACGGGTGATTCCCGGCGAGCGCGGACACACGCCGGGCGCTGCGGCCCGGGACTCCATCACTTCATGCGGAGGACTTGAAGCCGGATTATTAGAATTTCCGGAATTGTCTCATGCCAGCAGGAGCTCGCGGATGGCCTCCGCGACCAGCCCCTTCGCCCTGTTCGCGGCCTGCTCCAGCGCGTCCCGGATGCGGCCGATCGTGGCGGACTCCACGCCCTCCAGCGCGGTGAGCGCCGCGGTGTCCTTCTCCGAGTCCTCCGACGTGAGCAGCGTCGACAACAGCGTGGCGGCTTCTTGCGGAGGCGCGCCGACGCGCAGCAGCGCCACGGCGGCGCTGGCGGCCACGCGAGGGCTCTCGTCCAGCAGATGACGACGCAGCGTGGCCACCGTCGCGAGCGAGGACAGCCGCCCCAGTCCGAGCAACGACACGGACTCCAACCGGATGGGCGCCTGCGGGTCCTCGGCCGCCTTCAACAGCACGGGCTCCAGCGCGGCCAGCTCGGGCGCGGCCTGGCCCTCGCGGCGGTCATCCTCCAGCAGGCTGCGCAGGGACATCAGCGCCAGGTACTGACGCGTGCCGTCCGCGCGGCCCACCTGGTCCACGAGCGCGGGCACGGCGAGCTGCGGCGCCGCCGGCGCGAGCGAACCCAGGGACTCCAGCGCGGCCCCCGCCACGGGCTCGACATCCTCCAGCGCCGTCAGCAGACGCGGCAGCAACGACACGGCGGACTCGCCCACGCGGCCCACGACGCCCGCGGCCACGCGGCGGACCGAGGCCTGCGAGTGCCCCAGCGCCTGCTCCAACGCGCTCAGCGGCAGGGGCGCCATTCGGTAGAGGTTCGCCACGAGCAGCGCCGCGTCATCGAGCGGGGGCGCATCGGCATCCATGCGGGACACCGCGGACAGCACCGCCACCATCGCGGGCTGGGTCAGCGACACGGGCGGCGGCCACCAGGTCGTCTGGAGCAGGTGGAGGATGGGGCCATACGCCTTCGTCGCCTCCGGACGCTCCAGCTCCTTCAGCAGGAGCCGCGCGACGCGTTCACGGACCTGATGGTCCTCCGCGCAGAGCGCGTCGCCCAGCGTCTCCAGCGCCTCCGACACACCTCGCGGGTCCGAGGAGGAAAGGCGGGACACGGATTCATCCAACGACTGGGCACGGTTCACCACGGGTCCTCACATCTCGAAGGGTGCCCTGGAATCATCCCGCCGGTGCCGATGGATTCCAAGGCGGGTGTTCACCCGCGTCCAAGAGCACGCACCCGGTAGGCGCGAGGTGAAATACCGAACGCTCTCGTGAAGCTCATCGTGAAATGGGACAGGTCACCGAAGCCCGATTCCAGTGCGATATCCGTGACCCGGGTCCGACTTGCCCTGAGTAGATTCGCAGCCAGGCGCAATCGCGTGGCGATGACGAGCTGCCGGGGCGTCTGTCCCGTCACCGCGCGGAACACGCGCAGGAAGTGGAAGCGCGTCAGTCCCGCGATGCTCGCCAGCGTCTCCAGCGAGCAGTCCTCCGCGACATGGGACTCCAGGTAGCGCAGCACACGCGCCACGCTCCGGACCTGTCGCTCGGAGCGCTCCACCCGCGAATCGGCGCGCTCACCGCCCAGGCGCAGCGCGACGTCCACCACCGCCAGCACCACCTGACGCAGGTCCTCCGCGTCGCCCGGCTCCAGGGCCTGTCGCGCCAGGAGGACCGCCTCCAGTGACGCGAGCGAGGCGGGGACGCAGGTCCGCTCGAAGGGACGCGTGCTCCTCACGTCATCGCCCCGTGAATCCAGGGCCTCGTCCAGCATCGCGTCCGAGCACTCGATGACGAGTGAGCGGTCTCCTCCCTCATCGACGTGGCGGAACTCATAGGGCGCCGCGCGATTGCCGAGCAGCAGCGCGCCTGGCCCCACCACCGCGTCTCCTTCGGGTCCTCGCGCATGAAAGACGCCCGACAGCACCACGCTGACGCAGACCCGGGTGTGCATGCCTTCGACGACGGGACTGTGGCAGCCCGCGCGACAGACGCAGTCGCTGACGTCGAACGCGTCGCCCTCCTCCAGCACGTGGTAGCCGGGGGCGCGCTCGGGGAGCATGGCAACATTCCCAAAGTTTCGCGTCATGGGCCGATGCTACTCCGACCTCCGAAGGACGGAATCGTTGCTCGGGAGGAGTGGCACATGGCGGGGTTGTCGTCGATGCGCGGCGTGCTTCTGACGTTGGGGTTGTGGGGCCTGGGGTGCGGCGCGCACCTCGGCGGTGAGCGGGTGACACCGGCGAAGCACGCGGAGCCCTGCACGCCGGAGCTCTACGGCGCGGGGCTCTTCACCACCGGGGCCTGGGATTTCTTCATGGCGTTCTCGCCGGACCAGCGGCGCGTGCTCTTCGGCCGGGCGGATGACGCCTTCGAGCGCTTCGCGATGTACGAGACACGGCTCGACGCGAAGGGACACTGGTCCCGTCCGACACATCCGCGCTTCGCCACTGAGTGGAGCAACGCGGACCCGCATCTGTCGCCCGATGGGCGCACGGTGTTCTTCATCTCGGACCGTCCCGAGCCAGGTGAGCCCGGGCCTCGCGCCACCTATGACATCTGGTCCGCGTCGCTGGGGGCCGATGGCGAGTGGGAGGACGCGCGCCGCTTGCCCGCCCCCGTCAACGACAAGAGCCGCGACGAGTGGTCTCCTGCGGTCGCCGCCAACGGCAACCTCTACTTCGGCGGAGACCGGGAGGGCACGCGGGGCGGCAGCGACCTCTGGGTCTCCCGCTGGGTCGATGGGGCTTACCAGGCACCGGAGAATCTGGGGCCCGCCATCAACTCCACGCTGCACGAGCTGGAGCCGTGGATCGCCCCCGACGAGAGCTACCTCCTCTTCAGCGCGCTGCGACGCCCCGAAGGACTGGGCCGGTACGACTTGTTCCTCAGCCGCAAGGTCGACGGGAAGTGGGAGCCCGCACGGCGACTGTGCGAAGGCATCAACACGCGCGACAGCGAGTACAACCACAGCGTGTCGCCCGACGGGAAGTGGCTCTACTTCAGCAGCACGCGGCCCTTCACCGGAGACACGGGCGAGCGCTTCGACTCGCCCCGGGATGACGCCAACCTCCAGGGCATCGGCAGCGGCACGGGCGACATGTACCGCATCCCGATGAGCGCCATCGGGCTCTGACCTCAGGCTCGGAGAATGGACGTGCCCGTCTTCCGGACCGCGCCGGGAGACACGCCCATGAAGCGCTTGAAGGCGCGACTGAACGCGGCCTCGGATTGATAGCCCATGCGAGTGGCGAGCTCTCCCAGCCCGGGACGCTCGTCCTTGAGCGCCGAGTGCGCGACGTACATCCGCCAGCGCGCGAGGTAGTGCATGGGCGGCTCGCCGATCCGCTGGGTGAAGCGCGCGGAGAACGCGGAGCGGGACATCGCCACGCTCGATGCCAGCGAAGCCACCGTCCACGGCCGCGTGGGCTCACGGTGGATGAGCGCGAGCGCGCGGCCCACGTCCGGGTCCTGAAGCGCGCCCAACCAACCGGACTTCGCCTGGGAGTCCTGGGCCATCCACTCGCGCAGGGCCTGCACCACGAGCACGTCCGCGAGCCGCGTGATGACCGTCTCGCCACCGGGCCGCAGCTCCTGCGCCTCGGCGGCCATGAAGCGCAGCGTGCTCTGGAGCCAGTCCATGCGCGGTGAGTTGGACGGCTCCACCAGGATGATGCCCGGCAGCAGGGACATGAGGTGTCGCGCGGCGGGATGGTCCAGGCGGACAGCACCGCAGATGAGCGTCGTGGGTGCGCCGCCGCCGCCGTGCCGCAGGATGGAGTAGCGCTCGCTCACGAGTTCCTCGTGGAGCTCCTCGAGCCTGCGCGCCGACCCGCCTCGCTCGTGCACCAGTCGATGACCCGCGCCGTGTGGCACGAGCGCGAACGTGCCCGGCTGGAGCAGCCGCGCCTCCACGCCGTCGACCTCGAGCCAACACTGTCCCGTGGTGACGACATGGAACATGAGGCTCCCCTCGGTCGCGGGAAGGTCGAGCCCCCACGGCGCCGTCAGCTCCGAGCGGCAATAGAACGTGCCGCTCATCCGCAGGAAGTGCAGCGCCTCGCCCAGCGCGTCGACTGGAGGTCTGAGTTCCGCCATGCCGCGACGATGCGCCCTGCCCTCCTCCAAGTCCAGCCCAGCCTGGACGAATGAGCATGAACCAGCGACTTGGCGTCATTGAGAGTCCTGTCTCCCGGCCCGATATTGGACTCCAGGCAAGCCAATGCCGTGGGGCCCCAGGCCCTGGGAGAACACATGCTGACCGTGATGGGAGCGACCGGGAACACCGGCAAGAAGGTGGTGGAGTTGTTGCTGGCCGAGGGCCAGGAAGTGCTGGCCCTGGGGCGTTCGAAGGAGCGTCTGAGTGAGCTGGCCGCGCGAGGCGCGAAGGTGCTCGCGGGGGAGTCCGAGGACGCGGCGTACCTGACGCGGGCCTTCCGTGGAGCGGAGGCTGTCTACACGCTGCTCCCCACGGACCGCGAGTCCGCGAGCTACCACGAATCCCAGCGCCGCAAGGGCGAGGCCATCGTCCAGGCCCTGCGTGACAGCGGCGTGCGACACGTCGTCGCGCTGAGCAGCCTGGGCGCGGAGCTCGCCGAGGGCACGGGCCTGCTCGCCACGTTGCATGCGCAGGAGCAGCGGCTCGGGACGCTGAAGGACACGCACGTGATGTTGCTGCGTCCCGTGTCCTTCTTCGAGAACTTCCTCGACGCGCTCCCCGTCATCGAGCACGAGGGCGTCAACGCGGACTCCGTCACGCCGGACCTCGCGCTCCCGATGATCGCCTCACGCGACATCGCGGAGGTCGCTGCCCGAGCGCTCGTTCGGCGCGACTGGACGGGCGTCTCCGTCCGCGAGCTGCTCGGTCCAAGGGACATCAGCTACCGCGAGGCCACCCGCATCCTCGGTGCGCGACTGGGTCGCCCCGGCCTCGACTACGTGCAGCTCCCGCCCGAGGCGATGCGCCAGGCGCTCATGCAGGCTGGAATCTCCGAGACGTTCGCCGGGCTCTATGTCGAGATGACGCGCGCCTTCAACGAGGGGCGCATCCAACCTCGGGCGGGCAGGACTCGCGACAACACGACCCCGACGCGGTTCGAGGACTTCGTCGCCGCGCTGCGACTCCCCGCGTCCCACTGAGGAAGAACGACCACCATGCTCGAAACCCTGCTGCCCCTCCTGACGTGGGCGTCCCTGCTCGGCTGCGGTCTGATGGCCGGAGTGTTCTTCGCCTTCTCCACCTTCGTGATGAAGGGCCTGGAGCGAGTGCCTCCGGCGACGGGCATCGCCGCCATGCAAGGCATCAACACCGCCGTGATGCCGAGCGTGTTCCTGGTGGTGTTCATGGCCACGGCGCTGGTGTGCGCGGGACTGGTGGTCTCCTGCGTGTTCACCTGGGCCCAACCGGCCGCGCGCCTGCGACTGCTGGGCGGCATGCTCTACCTGGTGGGCTGCTTCGGGGTGACGGCCGGGTTCAACGTCCCGCGCAACGATGCGCTGGCGAGGCTCCAGGCGGACAGCGCGGAGGCTCCGGCGTACTGGGAGCGCTACCAGTCAGAATGGACGGCGTGGAATCACGTGCGGACCCTGGCGTGTCTGGGTGCGCTGGTGAGCCTGGTGCTCTCGCGAGACTGAGGCGGGCGCGGCCTCAGTCCACCTTCGCCACGCGGTTGCGGTCGCCGAGGAACTCCTCCACGCCGTGCGCAATCGCCTTGGCGACGTCCGTCTGGTACGCGCCGGAGGCCAGCCGCTTCTCCTCGTCCGGGTTGGACAGGAACGCGGTCTCCACGAGGATGGCCGGCATCTTCACGCCGAGCAGCACGTAGAACAGCGCCTCCTTGTGGCCCAGACCCTTGATGTCCGAGTACTTGCCGGACAGCTCCGTCACCAGGCTGCGCTGCACCTGGTTCGCCAGCCGCGAGGACTCCTCGGTGTTCGCCTTGGTCGCCAGGTCCGCGAGGATGAACTGCAGGTCGCTGATGCCCTTCTCCGACGACGCGTTCTCGCGCGCGGCGAGGCGGATGGAGTAGCGGTCCGCGGACGTGTTCAGCGTGTACGTCTCGATGCCGCGCAGCTTCCGGCTGCTGGCCGCGTTGCAGTGGACGGAGATGAACAGGTCGCCGCGCTCGGTGTTGGCGAACTTGGCGCGGTCCTCCAGGCGGATGAAGCGATCATCTTCGCGGGTCAGCACCACCTCCAGGCCCTTCTCGCGCAGCAGGTCCGCCAGATTGAGGGAGATGGACAGGGCCACGTCCTTCTCACGCGTCCCCTCCTTGCCGATGGCGCCCGAGTCGTGACCACCGTGACCGGGGTCGATGATGACGCGGCGGACCTTCAGTCCGAGCTGCTCCGCCAGCGTCAGCTCCGCGCGGCGCGACTGCTTCGCCACCGCCTTGAGTCGCGCCTGCGCCACCTCGTCGTCCACCGGACGGGTGATGGGCTTGGGCGGCTCGACGGCGACCTTGACGGGCTCGGGCTCCGGACGACGCTCCTGCGCGCGCGGGGCCTCCACCTTCGCCGGGGCGACCGCCACCGGAGCGGGCGTCTTCACGTCGACCACGGGCGTGGGCTGCGGCGCCGGCTCGACGGGCTTCGTCACGGCGGCGACCTTCGCCGTCTCCACGGGCTTCGACGTGGGCGTCTGGGTCTCCTTGGAGGCCAGCGCGGAGGCGACGGCGGCGTCCAGTCCGCCCTTGCTCTCACCGGACGGCTCACCGCCCACGGGGGTGGCGGGGTCCAGGCGCGGAATCATCGGGGACGGCTCGCGGGCCAGCTTCTCGATGGCGCCGACGAGCGCGGACGCGGGCTTCTCGGCCGGCGTCTCGACCTGGGCCATGGCAGTGCCCTTGTCCTCCTTCACGGGGACGGGCGTGGGGGACGGCTTGCGCGCGGGGGGCGGCGTGGCCTTGGACGCGGGGAGCGAGGCGAGCAGCGCCTTCATCTCCTTGGTCTGGTCGCCCTTGCTGTTGACGGCGAGCATCTCGGTCAGGACGCGACGGGCCTCGTCGGGGCGGTCCGCGCGGTGGACGTGGATGCGCGCGAGCGCGAGCGCGGCGTCATCGGCGAGCCGGTGCTTGGGGTAGTCGGTGCGCAGCTTGTCGTAGTCCGCGATGGCCGCCTTCAGGTCCTCCTCGACGAAGGAGATGCGGCTGAGCTCCTGGAGCAGCTCGCCCGCGGTGAAGAGGGCGTCGGGCGCGCGGTCCGACTTGGGGTGGGATTTGGCCACCGCCTGGAACTTGTGCACGACGTTGAGCCAGTGGTGGCGCAGCTTGCGCCGGGCGGCGTCGTCCTTCAGCGCGTAGTAGGCGCGCCGGGCTCCCTGGTAGGCGTCCTCGGCCTCGTTCCGCTTCGCTGCGCCCACCGTGCCCGGGAGGAGCAGGAGGACGAGCAGCGCGAGCAACAGGCGTGGGGACATGAAGAACCTCCGGCGGACTGGGAGCTACAGGCGTGTGTCACACAGCCCCACGTCACCGGCAAATTTTCGACCCCCACCGAGGGCCCGTCAGCGCAGCCACCCGAGCACGCCCGCCAGGTCCTGGTCGATGACGCGCGCCCAGCCGGGCTCCCGGGGCACCACCGCCGCGAGCACCTTCGTCCCGTTGCGCACCGGCGCCCTGCCCGGCCGCACCCGCGCGCGGACCTCCATCTTCACGTCCTGACGGAAGTAGTGCGCGGGGAACACGACCTCGCCGCCCTCCTCCGGCAGCGGCCCGTCCGGCGTCAGCCACACCAGCGCGCCCAGGCGGAGGGGCTCCACTTCGGAGCGCACGAGTCGCTTCGCCTCGCGGGTGAAGAAGATGCCGGCGAGGATCAACCCCAGGAGCACGCCCCAGGGGACCAGGTTGGTGCGCAGGGCCTGGGCGCGAGCGAAGCGCGCCTCGCGGGGCTTGCCCGGGTCGGCGGGGTCCACGAGCAGCTTCACCATCGCGCCCTTGCCGAGGCCCTCGGCGTCCTCGGCGAAGGTCCTGACACCGGAGACGGAGTGCTCCACGTCCTGGAAGGTGTAGAGGACCTCCAGGGTGGCCTCCGCGCCGACGCGAGCATCGACGGGAGGCAGGCGCGTGGACACGATGGTCCCGTCGACCTCCTCGGCGCGTGAGGCGAAGCCCTGCTCCTCGACGAAGTGGCGGCCGGCCCACAGGGCCACCGCGCCGAGCAGCGCCACGAAGGCCAGCCCGAGCACGGCGTCACGCGCGAGGCGGCCCACCGCGCCGGGGACCTGCGTCAGACGAATCTTCCGAGGTGCATGAGGGATGGCGAGCTGCATGGCGGCACGAGCCTACACGCGATCCGCCTCCGCGCCAGAGGCCCGCGTACGGGCGCGCGGCAAGGCGCCTTGTCGAGGCGCCCAGGTCACGCCCTCGATGCAGGTGGGTGCAGCCGCCCCGCGTACGGACCCGAAGGAAGGAGCCTTGTCGAGGCGCGCAGGTCGCGCCTTCGATGCGGGTCTGCTCCCCTTGCCAGTGGGCCTGCGCATGGGCGCGAGGCAAGGAGCCATGTCGAGGCGCGCAGGACACGCCTTCGATGCGGGTCTGCTCCCCTTGCCAGTGGGCCTGCGCATGGGCGCGAGGCAAGGAGCCATGTCGAGGCGCGCAGGTCGCGCCTTCGATGCGGGACGGCGCGCCCCGCGCGGCTGCGTCGACGCTGTCAGCCCTGCGCTGGGAGCTTCACCCAGACGCCGCGGAAGCGCTTGCGCGCCGGGTTCTTGAGCTTCTTGCACGCGGTGCCACCGACGGGAACGGTGCCGTCGTCGCTGAGCAGGAGGATCTCCTCCGCGTCCTCGGGCGTGAAGAACGCCTCCGGGTTGAATCCCGCGAGGTCGACGTCGCTCGCGAGCACGGGCGCGTCGTCCCCGCCGGACCAGGTGAACAGACGCGACGTGCCCGAGCCATCGGTGGCGCCGCTGATGATGAGATACCGGCCGTGCCACCAGGACAGCGAGCGGATGCCCATGCCCCCCAGGTCCACGAGGCGGGGCTCTCCCACGCGCGCGGACTGACCCTCGAGCACCATCTGCACGGGGTTGAGCACGGGCACCAGGAGCGCCTTTCCTTGTGGCACGGGACTGCGGAAGCCGACGTAGATGGATGAGCCATCCGCCATGGACGTCATGCCCTCGATGTTGAGACCGCCCTCGGCCTTGGGCGCGAGCGTCTCCGCCTCCGCCAGCCGGAAGCCCGCGAGCTGTGGCGCCGCGAGCAGGTCGTCGAGGAGCTGTGTATAGGGCCGGCCCACGAGCTGGGGCTTGCCGTCGACCTCCTCGGTGGCGAAGAACCGAAGCCGGCTGGGAGCCTTCTTGCCGGCGCTGTTGCGTCCGTGGGACGTGAGCCAGAACGAGTAAGCGCCGAGCCCCGTCGCCGCCTCGATGTCCGCCTCGGGAGGCTTCTTCCTGGGGTTGTGGGCCGGGAGCTCCAGGTCCGGCGACAGGTCCACGCTCTGCACGGGAGCGCCGCCGCGCCGCGCGTCGTAGACACGGAGGATGTTGTCCTCGTCATCGCCCACGACGAACAGCGAGCCGCCCAGGGCCACGGCGCCGGAGGCATCACACATGCCCTCGAACACGAGGACATCCCGCCCAGAGCCACCTGAGGCCGGAGCGCGCTCGGGCGCCGAGGAGACACCACGGGCCGCACAGCCCGTCACGCAGATTCCCAGGATGATGGAGGCCAGCCTCATAGACCCCCAGATCTCGTCACGGGCCAGCCGCGCGGGAAGCCCTCGTGACGTGAGTGTGGGCTGAGCAACAGTCCCTTGCGCTACCGGAAGTAAGCGTCACCACGAGACGCACCTGCGTCGTCGGGGAACGCAGGACGACGACAGCCACTCCCTGGCGCGCGGCCCCTGGGCCCCGGTACGGCCCTTGCTCACGGGGTCGGCCATGGTCCCGTGGAGGCGTGCTCCGGGGCTCCACCCTTTCGCGTGACGTGGGTCCCTCGCATGAAGATCACCTTCGACGGCATCGACTACGAGACGGACAACACCTCCCAGAAGGACGCGCTCGCGCGTGCCATCAACACCTGCGTGGAGACCTGGAAGCTCGAACAGGCCATCACCGCGCTGCGCTTCAAGTCCTTCGGCAACGAGACCGTCGTGGGGACGGTCATCGCGTACATGGAGAAGCGGTGCAAAGAGCTGGAGACGCCGAAGGTCACCTTCACTCAGGGCTTCGTCTTCCGGGATGACCGCAAGAAGTGCACGGTGTGCACGACGCCGCTGGATCTGGAGAAGTACGGGACAGGGAGTGACTGGTTCAGCAGCTCGGACTTCAGCCAGTTCATCTGTGGTTCCTGCGCGATGAAGCAGTCCTCCAGCATCAAGACCTGTTCGACGAAGGATTGCACCCGGCTGTTCTGGGCATGCACGTCCCGGACGACCTGCGCGGACTGCTATTCGCGGCAGTACTACGAGGGACTGGCCGGAGAGCGGATCATCACCATGAGCCAGGAGAAGCTGGACGTCCCCCAGTACCATGGCGGCGTCCATGCGGAGACCCTCTTCCGCAACTTCATCAAGGCCCAGACGAACATCGACTCCATCTGCGTCAGCAGGAACAACGGCATCGACCTGGTCTTCATCACGAACGGCGACGACGACTACGACAAACTGATGAAGTGCATGGGCGTGGCCCCGACGGTCCACGTCAGCACCTCGCGCTATCCTTCGCGGGAGCGCACGTCGCGCATCCAGGTCAAGCGTGGCCGCGTCATCCACTGCGTCGAGGTGAAGGTGAATGACGCGCAATGCTCCAAGGCCCAGAAGAACGCCCAGGAGTTCGTCAATGACCGCATCAAGCGGGCGCTGGGGGGAGACTACGGCGACGACGCCCTCCAGGGGGCGGGGGCGGTCGAGCGCGCCATGAACAAGGGCGCTGAGTTCGAGCTGCACCTCATCCGCGTGTCGATGCCCCGCTTCGGCAGCGACGAGTACACCCAGGGCGCGCCGATCACCGCGGTCCGATACCCCTGGGGCGAGACGGGAGTCACAGGCGGCACCCTGATGACGCTCCTACCCCAGTGCAACAGCATCACGTACATGGACAGCAGCTGGATTGGCGACATCGGCGAGCGCATCGCGATGCAGTTCCTCGCGCAGCTCGGGTTCGACATCCGCGGGCCGGTGCAGAACAACACCGGCAACGGCGTGGACATCACGGCGAAGCTCAAGCACACGCCCACCAGTCCCCGCTGGGCCTTCTTCGAGGTGAAGGCCAGCACCGCGAAGTTCCAGACGTCGCTGGAGCACGCGGAGGAGGAGCAGTGGATGTTCGTGATGGACCGTTGCTCCAAGGCCGTCATGCACGTCGACAAGTACAAGGGCCTCGGGGCGTATCGAGGCAGCTCGGTCCACCCCACCGTCGCGACGGTCAGCGAGCTGTTCTGGGACTTCCAGTCACCCGAGCACTGGGCGACGAGGGCGCTGTACTTCCGCGTGCTGGTACGCCTGCCCGACCCGGGCAAGAACGACGTGCCCCTGGTGAAGCTGCTGTTGTGGGCCAGCCCGCGGAGCCAGGGTCCGAAGGCATTGAAGACGGACCCCATCCCCCAGCCCCTGTTCATCGGCTACGGAGGGTCGTCGTTCCCCACGCCGACCACCAGCGTGAGCAAGGTGTCGATGCAGACGTTCTCGCCCCACCCCTCCGGTGGGCGCTACGACAACCTGCACTCGTGCTACGTCATGGGCTGCGATTGTTCGCAGTTCGTCCCGTGCCTGCTGCTCCCCAATACGTGTCAGACGTGCCTGCACGACCACGGGAGCTGAGCGCTGGAGGGCCGACTGCGCAGGCAGCTCGGTGATGAAGCCATGATGCTTCCGTGCGCGCGACGTGAGGCCACCACTCGCGAACTGGGGGACCCTTCACCGGCTCGACCGCGAGGCCCCCATGTCCCCAGCGTGCCACCCCCGTGTCTTCTGGAGTCTGCTCCTGCTGCTGCTCTGTCCCCTGCAACGGGCCGAGGCCAGGAAGAATCCCCACCTCCAGGCGCTCGTGCAGGACCTGGTCGCCCGCGCGAACGACAGCCATGACTACATCGACGAGAAGGCCCAGGAATCCGCGAGACAGATCCAGGCCTATCGAGCCGAGGCGATTCCCTCCCTGATGGCGCTGCTGGAGAGCCCCTCGGAGAGAGTCAGGAGGCACGCCAGTCATGCGCTCAGCGACATCGAAGGGCTGAACGCGAAGCACCTGCCCGCCTTGCTACGTGCCCACGCGCGTGGAAGTGGCTACATCGAGGTGGCGATCGGACGCCTGGGAAGCGCCCGCGCCATCGACTGGCTCATCCGGCAGTTGATGCTCCAACCCCAGGGCAACGTCCATGTCACCCAGGGCCTGGTCATCGCGGGAAGCGATGCGGCCGTCGCGCTCGCCGAAACCTTGCGTGGTTCGACCTCCCTGGACCCACTGTTTCCCATGTATGTCAACGCGGTCTGCGGCGTGCTGTGGGAGATGCAAGCAGGGGCGCGCGGAGGCGTCTCCGCGTTGTTGTCCGTCGCCATGGACGACACGGTCTCTCCGCGGAACCGGTGGCACGCCATTCGTTTGTTGGGGTGTATCGGTCCCTCCGCTCGGAGCAGCCTCCCCTCACTCGAACAACTGGCCGGCGGCGATGGGACCTTTCGAGTGGCGGTCGAGGAGACCCGGAAGGCGCTGCATCCCCCCGCCGAATTACCGAAGCTCCTCGAGACCCTCCACGACGAGCCTTCGGCCGAAGCCCTTCTTCTGATCGGCAATCTCCTCAGCCGCGCTGATTCGGCGGGAGCGGACGTCCTCCCATTTCTCGACAGCAAGAAGTGGAACGTGAAGCTCGCCGCCATCCAGGTCCTCGGAGCCATCCAACACCGCGGCGCCACGGCCTCGCTCATCAACCTCCTGGAGGATTCCGAGGACTGGCAACGTGTGTACTTCGCATGCAAGTCGCTGGGGGCGATGCACGCGGTCGAAGCGCTTCCCAGTCTGAAGAGGGTCGCAAGGAGACACGTGATGTCCGACGTACGGAATGCCGCCTACCAGGCCATGGACATCATTCGACACAGGTCGTCCTACTCCGACAGGTTCGCGCCCCTGCGCCCGCCCCTGACTCGCGAAGCCATGAAGCCTTCTCCCGACACCGTCGTCGACGACGGGCCGGGCGCGATTTCGCGCGCCGAGCTCGACGCAATCGACTTCGCCGCGCTCGTTCCCGAACACGCCATGGCACGTCCCGCCCAGGTGCCGGTTCCTCCGGGGCCCGACTGCGGCATGCGTGTTTCCGACGGGCGGCTCCTGGGTTCGAACCCTCGGTTCTGGGGAGGGACGCTCGTTCACGTCGGTGACGATGGCGGGGTGAGCCGGGTCCTTACCGCCAACGTGTCGAAGCTCCACAGACTGGGTCGACACCTCGTCGCCGTCACCGGGACGTTCTCGCGCTATCTGGATGAAGGGATGCTGTACCGAATCATCCAGGAAGGGGATGGCTACGTGGCCCGCCCCTGGCGAGCCCTGCCGGGGCAGGCCCTGAAGTCTGGGCTCCTGTTGAATGGGCGACTCTTCGTCTCCACCCGGCGGGCCGACATCGTCATCGACTCGGAGGGCCGCATCGAACTGGCTACGCCTGGGCGCCTGAAATGAGCGCCTGCTTCCGCAGACGTCTTCTCCGAGCGCTCGGCGCGCGTGGCCAGATTGAAGCGCGAGAGCGCCACCGAGACGGGTGACGCGGACGGGGCGTCTCGAGGTGATGTGCCGCCACGCGGTGTGTACTATGGGCGCCCCTATGACCAACCATCGACTCTCGTGGCACCTGTGCATCCCCGCCCTCGCCGCGCTCTTCCTCCTCGCGGCCACACCCGCTGTGGCCCAGAAGTCGATTCCTCCCGAGAAGGCACCTGCCAGCCCCCTCGCCATGACGGCGAAGAAGCTGGACGACACCACGTACGTGAAGGTGACGTACAACTCGCCCCGCATCCAGGACCCCAAGACGGGCGAGAAGCGGCAGATCTTCGGCAAGCTCGTCCCCTACGGCGAGGTGTGGCGCCTGGGCGCGAACCAGGCCACGGAGCTGACCACCACGGGTGACATCGAGCTCGCCGGCAAGAAGCTCGCCGCCGGCACCTACTCGCTCTTCACCATTCCCCAGGCTGACAAGTGGACCCTCATCGTCAGCAAGGACGTGGGCCAGTGGGGCGCGTACAAGTACGACAAGACGAAGGACGTGCTGCGCGTCGACGTCCCCACGAAGAAGTCCGCCGACACCTACGAGGCCCTCACCATCACCCTCGACGAGAAGGCCCCCGCGCTCAACATCGCCTGGGAGAACACCCAGGTCTCCGTTCCCCTGAGCGTCGCCAAGAAGAAGTAGTCGCGATGGCCGCGGCGCCGGGTGCAGGTCCGCGAACCTCGCCCGGCCCGCTGCTACTCCAGCTCGCGCTGGAGCTTCGCCAACAGGTTGAGCGCGTCCAGCGGCGTCAGGTTGTTGATGGCCGCTGACTTCAGCGCCTCCAGTGCCTTCTGATGTGACGCAGGCAGCGCGGGAGCCGGAGCCACGGGCTCACCAAACAGCCCCAACTGCCCAGCCGCCACGGCCGCCTTCTTCGGGTTCTGCCGCACCGCCACCCGGGGCCGCCCCGCGTCATCCAGCTCCCCGGACTCCAGGTTCTGGAGCAGCTCGCGCGCCCGCCCCACCACCTCCGTCGGCAGGCCCGCCAGCTTCGCCACCTCGATGCCGTAGGAGCGACTCGCCCCGCCCGGAATCAGCTTCCGCAGGAAGATGACCTTGCCGCCCTGCTCCTTCACGGCGATGCACAGGTTCTTCACCTTGGACCGCTCACGCGCCAGGTCCACCAGCTCGTGGTAGTGCGTCGCGAACAGCGTGCGCGCGCTCACGTGGTCGTGCAGGTGCTCCGCCACCGCCCACGCGATGGACAGACCATCGAACGTCGACGTCCCACGGCCAATCTCATCCAGGATGATGAGGCTCTTGTTCGTCGCATGGTGGAGGATGTGACTGGTCTCCGTCATCTCCACCATGAACGTCGACTGGCCGCGCGCCAGGTTGTCCGCCGCGCCCACGCGCGTGAAGATGCGATCACACAGGCCAATCCGCGCCGCCTTCGCCGGAACGAACGAGCCCGCCTGCGCCATCAGCGCCGTCAGCGCCACCTGCCGCATCACCGTGCTCTTGCCCGCCATGTTCGGGCCCGTGATGACCAGCAGCTGCGCGTCCTCCGGGTCCATCCGAACGTCGTTGGGAACGAAGGACTCCCCTGCCCCCAGCATCCGCTCGACCACCGGGTGACGCCCCGCGGTGATGCTCAGCACCTCCGACGCGTCCACCTCCGGCCGCGTGTAGCCGTACTCCGACGCGCACCGCGCGAAGGACAACAGCGCGTCCGCCGTGGCCACCGCCTCCGCCGCGGAACGGATGCGCGGCGCCGCCTGCGCCACCTTCGCCCGCAGCTCCTCGAAGAGCTGCAGCTCCAGCGCGCACCGGCGCTCCTCCGCCGTCAGCACCTGCTCCTCGTGCTCCTTCAGCTCCGGCGTGACGAACCGCTCCGCCCCCACCGTGGTCTGCTTGCGGATGTAATCCGCCGGCACCAGGTGCAGGTTCGACTTCGTCACCTCCAGGTAGTACCCGAAGACCTTGTTGTAGCGGATCTTCAGCGAGCCGATGCCGGTGCGCTCCTTCTCCCGCGCCTCGATCTTCAGCAGCACGTCCTTGCCGGACGTCGACAGCTCCACCAGGCGGTCCAGCTCCGCGTGGTACCCCTGCCGGATGAAGCCGCCTTCCTTCAGCGCGACGGGAGGCTCGTCCACCACCGAGCGCGCCAACAGGTTCGCCAGCTCCGGCAGCGCCGTCAGCGGCCCCGCGAGCGACTGGAGCAACGACGCCTGACACCGCGCCAGCGCCGCACCCAACCGGGGCAGCTGCGCCAGTGAAACCCCGAGCGCCCGCAGGTCCCGCGCATTCCCCGCGCCCAACGACAGCCGGCCCGTCAGCCGCTCCAGGTCCGCCACTTCCTTGAGGATGCCCGACAGCTCCTCACGCCACACGCTCTTCGCGGACAGCTCCTCCACCGCGTCCAGCCGCGCGTGGATCTCCGGGAGCGACCCCAGCGGCGAGGCCAGCCAGCGCGCCAGCTTCCGCGCCCCCAGGCTCGTCACCGTCCGGTCCAGCACTCCGAGCAGCGAACCCTTGCGCCCACCATCCCGCTGCGAGCGCAGGACCTCCAGGTTCGCGCGAGAGGATTCATCCATCAGCAGGCTGCCCGAGCGCTCCTGCCGGCTCAGCCGGTCCACGTGCGCCGCGGGCGTCTTCTGCGTGTCCTTCAGATACCGCAGCGCCGCGCCCGCAGCCCCCGTGGCCAGCGGCGCGTCATCCAACCCGAACGCCGACAACGACTGCACCGCGAAGTGCGACCGCAGGAAGCCCGCGGCACGCGCAGGCTCGAACGCCGCAAGCTCGCCCTCCGCCACCGCCGGCACGCGAGGCAGCCGCGAGCACAGCTGCGCCACCTCCGCCGAATTGCGCTGCCCCGCGGGCACCAACAGCTCCCGAGGCTCCACGCGCGACAGCGACTCCGCCAGCTCCGCCGCCGAGCCCGCCTCCATCGCGAGGAACTCGCCGGTGGACGCCTCCAACAGCGCCCCACCCCAGCCCTTCTCGTTCCAGAACACCGCCGCCAGGAAGTTGCTGTCGCGAGGCTCGAGCACCTCCTCGTCCAGCACCATGCCGGGGGTGATGACCCGCGTCACCTCGCGCCGGACGATGCCGGGCCCGCTGCCGGCCTCCTCCACCTGCTCGCAGATGGCGACCTTCAGCCCCTCGCCGATGAGGCGCGCGATGTAGCGGCGCGAGGAGTGGTAGGGGATGCCGCACATGGGCACCTTGTCGGCGCCCTTGGCCCTGGCGGTGAGCGTGATCTGGAGGATCTCCGAGGCCTTCACCGCGTCCTCGAAGAACATCTCGTAGAAGTCCCCGAGCCGGAAGAAGAGCACCGAGTCCGGGTGCAGCGCCTTCACCTCGAGGTACTGGCGCATCATCGGCGTCAGGGACGCGATCTCCCTCGCGCCCGAGCCTTCGCTCGCCTTCTCCCCATCCGGCGCGACGTCCTGCGTCGGGTCCACGGGAAGCTCCATCGCTGCTGCCTTGGCTGCCTTCATCTGCTGCGTCACGGCCATCCCCGCCCTTCTCTCATGCCCCCACCCCTGGATCAACGAACCGCTGACCCTACCCGCCCGGTTTCCCTATCATCCACCACCGACATTTCCGCTCGCGCCGTCGCGAAAACGGATGCGGCCTTCCATGCGCGAGTGCATCTTCCGCGCCGCCATGGAGTCGCCTCCCCCCTCGACCGCCCCCAGGACACGCAGCCCGACGCCCGTGCCCGCCCTCTTTCGCGTGGCGGTCGCGCCGCTGCGCGCCTTCTTCCAGCTCCAGACCAGCAGCGGCATCCTCCTGGCCCTCTGCGCTGTCCTCGCCATGGCCTGGGCCAACTCCCCATGGGCCACGTCCTATGAGGGCCTCTTCGATGCCCGGCTGTCCTTCGGGGTGGCGAGCACCCACGCGACCTTCACCGTCCGACAGCTCATCAACGACGGGCTGATGACGTTGTTCTTCTTCCTCGTCGGCATGGAGGTCAAGCGCGAGCTGAGCGCCGGGGAGCTGCGCACGCCGGCCCGAGCCGTGCTCCCGCTCATCGCGGCCCTGGGCGGCATGGTGGTGCCGGGCCTGATCTACGCCGTCATCAACACGGGCACTCCCGCGCAGGCGGGCTGGGCCATCCCCATGGCCACCGACATCGCGTTCTCCATCGGGTGTCTGTCACTCGTGGGTTCGCGCGTGAGCCACGGGCTGGTGGTGTTCCTCACGGCGCTCGCCATCTTCGATGACATCGGCGGCATCCTGGTCATCGCGCTGTTCTACGGGACCGGTGTGCACGGCGGATGGCTCCTGGCCGCGGGCGCGGTGGTGGCGGTGCTGGTCGCGTTCAATCGCTTCTATGTCCGCAATGGCATCCCATGGCTGCTCGCAGGCGCGGCGCTCTGGTACACGATGCACCGCGGCGGCATCCACGCCACGCTGGCGGGTGTGGTGATAGGGCTGTGCATCCCCTCGCGGCCCACCAGGCCCGGGCGCGAGGTGCTCGACGACCTGTCCGTCTACATCCGGGACTGCACCGAGCGCTCCGAGGACGAGTCCATGCGGGGCGCGCAGCTGCTCTACATCGAGGAGCGCCTGGAGGAGCTCGAGCCGCCGCTCAACCGCTTCGAGCACCTGTGGAAGGGCTGGGTGGCGTACGGCATCGTGCCGCTGTTCGCGCTGGCGAACTCGGGCATCTCGCTGGCGGGCATGGGCTGGGCACAGCTCGTGTCGCCCGTGCCGCTGGGCATCATCGTCGGCCTCTTCGTGGGCAAGCAGGTGGGCATCCTCGCCTTCACGTGGGGGGCGGTGAGGCTGGGCGTGTCGTCGATGCCGGGCGGCGGGAGCCTCTCCCAGCTGCACGGGGTGGCGGTGGTCGCGGGCATCGGCTTCACGGTGGCGCTGTTCGTGGCGGGGCTGGCCTTCGGGGACCAGCCCTCGGTGTTGAACGAAGCGAAGCTGGGCATCGTGGTGGGCTCGCTGCTGTCGGCGCTGGTGGGGTATGTCCTCCTGCGCTTCGTGGCGAAGCCGGCGGTCGCGGTCTAACGTCGTCGCGAGGAGAAAGCGTTTCCGTGAACTTCCAGGACCTGAACCGTGTGCGGCAGATTACGGTCATCGCGGCCCGTCACGGCTTCGGCGAGGTGCTGGAGCGCGCGGGGCTGTGGCGCATCCTCGGGAGGCAGGAGAAGGTCGAGGTGTCGCCGGAGGCGCAGCGTGCGTCCACGGCCCGGCGCTTCCGGATGCTGCTCAACGATTTGGGCCCCACCTTCGTGAAGCTGGGCCAGGTGCTCTCCACTCGGGCGGACCTGTTGCCCGCGGAGTTCGTGGACGAGCTGGCGCTGCTGCAGGACAACGTGGACCCGATTCCCCTGGAGCAGGTGCACGCGCAGATTCGCGAGTCGCTGGGCAAGGACGCCCGCGAGCTGTTCAAGCACATCGACGAGGCGCCGCTGGCGGCGGCGTCGATTGCCCAGGTGCACCGGGCGGTGACGCTGGAGGGCGACGAGGTGGTGGTGAAGGTGCAGCGGCCGGGCATCGCCGCGAGCATCGACTCGGACCTGGTGGTGCTGCGAAACCTGGCGCGCCTCTTGGAAGCCGTGGTGGAGGAGACGGGCATCTACACGCCCACGGGCATCGTCGACGAGTTCGACCGGGCCATCCACGAGGAGCTCGACTTCATCAACGAGGCCGCCAACATCCGCGCGTTCCTGGAGAACCACCGGGAGCGCGAGTACATGAAGATTCCGCGCGTCTACGCGGCGCTGTCGAGCCGGACGGTGCTGACGCTGGAGTTCATCCGCGGGCTGAAGATCAGCCAGGCGGAGCTGTCGGACGAGGACCGGAAGGCCATCGCCCACCACATCCTGGAGGCGAGCTTCCGGCAGCTCTTCGACGACGGGCTCTTCCACGGAGATCCGCATCCGGGGAACGTGTTGCTGCTGGAGGGCAACAGGCTGGCGCTGCTGGACTTCGGCGTGGTGGGTCGGCTGACGCGGCCGATGCAGGAGACGCTGGTGATGTTGTGCCTCGCGGTGGCGCTGAAGGACAGCGACTCGGTGGCGCGCATCCTCTACCGGGTGGGCGTGCCGGACGCGCGGGCCAACCTGGTGGGCTTCCGCAACGACATCGAGAGCATCCTGGGACAGCACCTGCCCACGACGCTGGGCCAGGTGGACACGCGCTCGCTGCTGCGGGACTTGTTGGATCTGGCGGTGAAGTACCGCATCCGGATTCCGAAGGAGTACGCGCTGCTCAGCCGCGCGTCGGTGTCGACGGAGGGCATGCTGCGCAGCCTGTATCCGGAGATGAACATCGTGGAGGTGGTGCTGCCGTACGCGAAGGAGCTGCTCGCGGGGCGCTATGACCCGATGCAGCTGCAGGGCGGGCTGATGCGCACGCTGCTGCGCATCCAGTCGATGGCGGCGGACCTGCCCACGCAGCTGTCGCAGATTCTCTTGGACATGGAGTCGGGCAAGTTCACGGTGACGGTGCGGGCGGACCAGTTCGAGAAGCTGAACGAGAACCTGCGCAGCGCCTCGGTCATCATGTTCATGGGGTTGTGTGCCTGCGGACTCATCGTCGGGGCGTTCATCTCCTTCGCGCCCAAGCCGTGGATGTACGGGAACATCCCGGTGCTCGGGGCGCTGGGCATCGCGCTGGCGGCGGCGCTCTTCGGCGCGGCCATCACCTGGTACCTGTTCGGTGGACGTGGGTTGGGCAAGGTGCGGCTGAGCAAGTACTTGAAGGGGCCGAAGCGGAAGTGACGCGGGGATTGGCTCGGTTCAGGACCCTGAGGCCGCATGCTGGTCCGATACCGGGGCGCGAGGGTGGGTCCCTACCCTCGGCCGCATGTCCCCTCGCCGATGGGCCCTTCCCATAGCCCTGTTGATTGCCCTCGTCTTCGGGCGGCCTTCGAGGGCGGAGGAGCCTGGCGCCGTGGTTGCCCCGCAGGGCGCTGAGGTGTTCCGCCCCACCACCGCGGGTCCGTTCGTCACCTTCACCGCGCTGACCACGCCGCGCGGATATCTCCTGTTCCAGCCCATCCTGTCCGTCTCACCCACCCGGGGGGCATATGACGCGCGGGAGCGCTACACGCCCTTCTCGGAGGACGAGTCCGAGCACTGCGCCGCGCTGAGCCTCTTCATGGAGTACGGCGTCCTGGACCGACTGGCCGTGGGGGCGCAGCTGGCGGTGCTGCACAACCGGCGACGCGAGGTGGCGGAGCGGGCCTCCTCCACGGGGATGAGCGACACCCTCCTCTTCGCGCGGGGCGTCCTGTTGAGCGAGACACCGGGCGCGAGGCCCGAGGTGACGCTCCAGGCCCAGGTGAAGCTCCCCACGGGGCGTGAGGCGAGCGCGAGGAACACCCTGCTCGACACCGACGTGCGCGGCACGGGGAACGTGGACCTGACGGTGGGCGTGGATGTCACCAAGGGGCTGCGGCCCGTGCTGCTGCACCTGGAGGTGCTCTACACCCGTGCGCTCGAGGCGCGCGTCGGTGGCGTGGACACCCGATATGGGGACACGTTCTCCTGGAGCGCCGCCGGGGAGTGGCCCTTCCTCCAGGAGCGCTATGCCTTGATGTTGGAGGTGAGCGGCATACACCAGGGGCCGACCCGGCTCGACGGCGTCCAGGAGGCGGAGGGCTCGCTCGGAGAGGTGATGGTGGGCGCCGGAGTGGAGGTCCTCTTCAGTGAGGACCTCCAGTTCCTCGTGGGGTACCAGCGAGTCGTGTGGGGACGGAACACGGCGGCGGTGGATGCATTCACCGTGACGCTCATCCCCACCTACTGACCTGTTCAGATGGGGCGGCTGGGCCGGTGCCTGCGGAGGAGCAAGGCCAGCGTCAGCAAGGCCCAGGTGGCAGGCAGGGCGGGCGTGGTGGCACAACTCCAGCCGTAGTGGCTTTCGGAGACGAAGATGGGATGCGCCCTGGAGAGCGGGCTGGTGTTGAGGGCTTCATCCGTGGCGGAGGCCACGACCAGGTGGCGGCCGTCGGTCAGCGTCGTGGTGAGGACGAGGCTCCAGTTTCCCACCTCATCCATCTGGGCTGTTCCCGCGGCAATACCATCCAGCCACACCATCACCGTGGTGCCCGGCTCCGCCACGCCGCGGACCGTGACCTTCTGGGAGGGAGCGATGGTGCTGGGCGAGCGCACCTCCGGCGCCGGCGGAGGCAGGGTGTCGACCGTGAAGTGAGCGTCCGGAGAGCGGAGGCTGTCATTTCCCACGGCATCCCTGGCCGCGGTGGATACCCGATGCGCGCCCTCGGACAGCGGAGTCGTTGGCGCGAAGCTCCAATTGCCCGCAGCGTCCATCAGGGCGTGGCCTGCTTCCTGTTCATCCAGCCACACCGTCACCGTGCTGCCCTCTTCCGCCCTGCCGCCGATGACAGGCATCGACGTATTGACCCAGGCTCCAGGCGCCGTCAGCTCAGGCATCCTGGGCGCCACGGAGTCGACCGTGAAGGCGTAGACGGTGATGGGGCTGACGTTGCCCCCGGAGTCGGTGGCCGTGACCTCGGCGATGTGGGCGCCTCGGGACAACTCCATGGCGGGGCGGTAACTCCAACGGCCCGTGTCATCCGTCGTGGTGGTTCCAACCACGCCCCCATCCAGGGTCACGGTGATGGTGCTGCCTGGCTCCGCCGTGCCGCTGTAGGTGGGCCAGGCGTTGGTGGTGGCGGGTGTGAGGACCTCCGGGGCCACCGGCGGCCTGGTGTCCACCGTGAATGGATGGGTGTTGGACTCGGGGCTGGTGTTGCCCGAGGCATCCGTCGCCCAGACCTTCACGGAGTGGGCGCCATCCGCCAGCGCCCCGAGCTGCATGACGCTCCACGCGGCCGAGACACTGGCCACCGTGATCCACACGACCGTCCCATCCACCATCACCGTGACGGTGCTGCCCGGCTCCGTCGTGCCACTGTACGTGGGCCGAGCGTCGTTGGTGGTGATTCCGCTGACGGGAGTGAGCAACGCTGGGGCTGCCGGCGGCGTGGTGTCCAGCAAGAACGCGTACACCTCCGCACTGGCGCGGTCTCCGCCCGGGCCCCTGCCGCCGGAGACCAGGAGCTTGCCGAACACCTGGCCAGCGGGCAGCAACGTTGCGGTGTGGTAGCGGCGCGCATTGGCCATGGGGCCCGTGGGACTCCACTGTCCCGTCGCCGGGTCGTAGACCTCTGCAAGGGTGCTGGTGCCACCGAGGGTCTGGCCACCGGAGACCAGCACCTGGCCCGAGGACAGCAACGTCGCCGTGTGGTCTTGGCGTGCCGTGGCCATGTCGCCCGTGACCTTCCACTGTCCCGTCATCGGGTCGTAGACCTCCGCGCTGGTGTGGATGCCGCCTGGGTGCTGGCCACCGGAGACCAGGACCTTGCCCGAGGGCAGCAGCGTCGCCGTCGCGGCCAGGCGTGCCCGGTCCATCGCCCCCGTGAGCGTCCACAGTCCTGTCCTCGGGTCGTAGACCTCCGCGCTGTCGAGGTAGTCCTCGTCGCTGTTACCGCCGGAGAGCTCCACGCTGGCGAGGTGGTTCTCCCGGCCGTGACCTCCGGAGACCAGGACCTTGCCCGAGGGCAACAACGTCGCTGTGTGGGAATAGCGTGCCGTGATCATGTCCCCTGTGGGACTCCACTGCCCCGTCGCCGGGTCGTAGACCTCTGTGCTTTCGAGGGCTGCTGCGGGGCCATTGCCTCCGGAGACCAGGACCTTGCCCGAGGGCAGCAGGATCGCCTTGTGGTAACGGCGTGCCGTGGCCATGGCGCCCGTGGAGCTCCACTTTCTCGTCGTCGGGTCGTAGACCTCCGCGCTGTCGAGGGCGCCTTCTGGACCCTGGCCACCGGCGACCAGCACCTGCCCCGAGGGCAACAACGTCGCCGTGTGTGAACGGCGTGCCGTGGTCATGGGCTCCGTGGGACTCCACTGCCCCGTCGACGGGTCGTAGACCTCCGCGCCGTCGAGGGTGTCCTCGGGACCATTGCCACCGGAGACCAGCACCTGCCCCGAGGGCAACAACGTCGCCGTGTGGGAACTGCGTGCCAGGGTCATGGACTCCGCGGGACGCCACTGCTCCGACGTCGGGCCATAGACCTCCGCGCTGGAGCGGTCGCGGCCCAGGTGATAGCCACCGGCGACCAGCACCTGCCCCGAGGGCAACAACGTCGCCGTATGGCCAGAGCGAACCGCGGCCATGGGGGCCGTCGGGCTCCACTGCCCCGTCATCGGGTCGTAGAGCTCCGCGCTGGAGGGGAAATCTTCCAGGTCACTCCCTCCGGTGACCAGCACCTTGCCCGAGGGCAACAACGTCATCGTATGGCCAGAGCGTGCCGTGGCCATGGCGCCCGTGGACTTCCACTGTCCCGTCATCGGGTCGTAGAGCTCCGCGCTGGCGAGGGCTCTTTGAGGGCCAAGGCCACCGGAGACCAGCACCTGGCCCGAGGGCAGGAGCGTCGCCTCATGGTCACGGCGTGCCGCGACCATTGCGCCTGTGGGCATCCAGTGTCCCTTGCCCGGGTCGTAGACCTCCGCGTTGGGCCTGTCGTCGCCTGGGATTCCCCCCCCGGAGACCAGCACCTGACCTGAGCGCAGCAATGTCGCCGTATGGCCCCTGCGTGCCGTGGTCATGGACGCCGAGGGACTCCACTGTCCCTTCTCCAGGTCGTAGACCTCCGTGCTGGCGAGGGCGTCCGCCGCGCCACCACCACCGGAGACCAGGACCTTGCCCGAGGGCAACAACGTCGCCGTATGGCCCACGCGAGCCGTGGTCATGGGCTCCGTGGGACTCCACTGTCCCTTCTCCAGGTCGTAGACCTCCGCGCTGGCGAGATCTTCTTCTGGGCCAATCCCACCGGAGACCAGCACCTGCCCTGAGGGCAACGATGTCGCCGTGTGGAGATGGCGTGCCGTGACCATGGAGCCTGTCGAGCTCCACTGTCCCGTCATCGGGTTGTAGAGCTCCGTGCTGGCGACGGCGAAATAGTCTTCCTGGTCATCGCCGCCGGAGACCAGCACCTGTCCTGTTGGCAGCAACGTCGCAGTGTGGCCCACGCGTCCCGAGGCCATGGATCCCGTGGGCCGCCACGTCTCCAGGGCCGTGTCTTGAAGGGCCTGGGTCTGACGCGGGTTCTGGTCCTCGACGCGCCTCCGCTCACCGCACGCCAACCACAGCAACGCGAGAAACAGGAGCAGACGCGCGAGCAGCCTCGACATGTCTCTGGGAACAGGTGGCATGAGTGGCCTCGTGGAGGGATCCGCACGAAGGCCTTGTGCAAATGACGGACCCCTCGGCTCCAAGGGGCACGGACGCTCCTCCCCTCGACACGGGCCTCACGGCTGACGCGTCAATTGACGCGCAAATGCCTTCGATTGACGGGCCACCGGACACCCGTGCTCAAGGCCCGAGCAGGTCCTTGTAGATCCGCCCGTCCTTCATGATGACGAGGAAGTTCTTCTCGGGGTGGGCGATCAACTCGAAGTTCGCCACGGGATCTCCCTCCACCAGCAACAGGTCCGCCAGCGCCCCTTCCTCGACGACGCCGAGTCGCCCTTTGTACGGGCTGCGCTTGCCAGACAGCGCCAGCAGCTCCGCGTTGGTGCCCGTGGCCATCCGCAGGGCCTCCACCGGCGTGTACCACCGCGTCATCTTCACCAGCTGCGCCCCCTGCCGCGCCGCCACCTTCGGGTCGAACAACGAGTCCGTCCCCCACGCGGTCTTCAGCTTGTACTTCTTCGCCAACGCATAGGCCTTGTCCGTGCCTTGCGTCATCTCCAACTGCTTCTCGCGATTGTCGGAGCCCTCCGGAAAGGGCGTCGCGTCCTCGTCGTCGAGGAACGGCTGGAGGCTCAGCCAGATGCCCTTCTCCGCCATGAGCTTCGCGGTGGCGTCGTCCATCAACTGCCCATGGTCGATGACCTTCACTCCCGCCCGGATGGACGTCTGGATGGCGCGCGGCGTGTACGCATGCACCGCCACATACGTCCCCCAGTTCTCCGCGGCCTCCACGGCGGACCGGAGCTCGGCCTCCGTGTATTGAGACACATCCAGCGGGTCGTGGTCCGAGGACACGCCGCCCCCCGCCGCGAGCTTGATCTGCGAGGCCCCCAGCATCAACTGCTCACGAACCCGCAGCAGGACCTCGTCCTGCCCGTCGGCGATGGCCGCCCCTCCCACGCGCTCGGCAAACGTCAGCGAAGACATCGCGGTCCGAGGAAGCGCCTCCGCCCGACGGTAGTCCCCATGCCCGCTGGTCTGCGAAATCATCGCGCCCGAGGGCCAGATGCGCGGCCCCTCGATGAGCCCTTCGTCGATGGCCCGCTTGATGCTGAAGACCGGCCCCGCCATGTCGCGCACGCTGGTGAAGCCTCGCAACAGCGTCGCCTTCGCCTCACGGGCCGCCACCAACGTGAGGTACCCCTCCGGCCCCGCCAACGCCACGGTCAGCGGCACCGAGGCCATCATCATGTGGTAGTGCGCGTCGATGAGCCCCGGCATCAGCGTGCGCCCCTTCCCCTCGATGACGCGCACCTCGCCCTTGCGCGCGATGGGACTGCTCGCGATGCGCGCGATCCTGTTGCCTTCAATCAGGACGTTGACGGGACCTGTCAGCCCCTTCGACTTGCCGTCGAACACGCGAACGCCCTGGAAGAGCACCGCGCGGGGTGGCTCGCCCGCGGGAGGCTGGGCCCACGCGAGGCTCGACAGGAACCACACGGCCAGCGCTCCGCTCGACCAGGCGCGGATGCAGCGGATTGCATGACTCAACCTCGGACGCATGGCGAGTCCTCGATGTGAAGGGGGGAGGTGTCCCAGGAATTGCGCGCGGCACACTGGCTTCGGGCTGCGCCCCTGACAAGCAAGCGCTCAGCGCGTAGACACCCCGTGAACGCGTCGCTGTGCTCCCATGAACGGCTCGGCGTGGCTCTGCGGGCTCCTGAGCATCGGGGGCATCGGTTGCGTCACGTCGGTGACGAGCGGCCCCGCGAGACGCTCGACGCGTTCACCCTGAAACGCACCAGGTGACCCGAGACCCATGCGTCACCGGACACACCCCGCGAGATTCGTTGTCTCGGAACGCGGAATCCGGAGCCCTGCGTCCTCCTGACACGCAACGCCGCACGTCCATCCCTGTTCACACCCCTTGTGTGAGCTTGGGTGCTGTCTTGCATAGCGCCGCGGCACCTCATTGCCGAAGGCATCCCGAATGCGTTGCTCGAGACAACTCGCCGCGAACACCTTGCTGCTCCTGTCCTCCCTGGGCTGTGGCGCTCCCTCCTCCGAGGAGCAGCCGCCCTCCATGTCGACCCGCACCGCCGCGCTCGAGGGCAGCGTGACGCTCGCGCCCGTGGCGGACACCCAGGTCACCCCCTCCTCGCCCACCACCAACTACGGCACGTCAGGGGCCTGGGAGGTGAATCGCCAGTTCAGCCACGTCTATCTGCGGTTCGACCTCGGCGGGCTGCCCGCCGGTGCCACCGTGACGTCCGTCCGCCTGGAGGCGACGGCCTTCATGGGGGTCGCCCACGGCGGTGACGGCAACGTCTACACCACCTTCGTGCCCGATGACTCCTGGTCGGAGACGGCCCTCGTCTGGAACAACAAGCCCCCCGCCACCGGAGACACGCTGGGCGAGTGGTACCTCTCGTACGGCGCCACGCCCGAAGACAAGCTGGGCGTCAACGCCAGTCCGGCGCTCATCCCCGTGGTCCAGGGCGAGCTCGACGGAGACAAGCTCCTCAGCCTCCGGCTGCACTCCCCGGGGTACAAGACCGTCTATCGGTCGCGCGAGTCGTCCTTCGTCGCCCAGCGGCCTCGCCTCGTCATCGCGTATACGTATTCGCCGCCGGAGGTCGTCACCACGCTGGAGCCCGAGGCGGACACCTATATCTCCGGGCATCCGTGGGAGGCCACCGCCGACTACGGCTCGGCGGAGATCCTCCCCGGCACGCTCTTCTGGCCCGAGTCCCCTTTCCTGCGCTTCAACCTCGGCAGCCTCCCCGCGGGCGCGCTCATCAAGAGCGTGAAGCTCTCCGCCGTCTCGAGGCAAGGCACGTCGCCGGGAGGCAATGGGCTCGTCTCCACCTACCTGGTCCCCGACAACTCGTGGGGCGAGCACACGCTCAACTACACCAACCATCCGCCGACCTCGGGCGAGGCCCTGGGCTCGTGGTTCGTCTGGTACCCCAACTTCGACCCGCTCGATCGGCTCGCGGTCAATGACAGCCCCTTGCTCATCCCCGCCGTCCAGAATGCCTCGGATGCCACGGACCGGCGCATCTCGTTCCGAATCGTGGCCGGGGATTACAAGGGGTACTACTACTCACGCGAGACCGCGGACCCGGCGCGGCGCCCCAAGCTGGAGATCACCTACTCGTATTGATGGGCATCCAGGGCTGTCGCCCCAGCCCTCAAAACGACCGCGCGCCCCGAGGAGCGATTGCCCCGGGGCGCGCGTTGCTGCGGTGGCTGGATGAAGACCTCAGCGCGGCGTCAGCTTGAGCAGCTTGCCGTTGGTGGCATCGGTGAGCAGGTAGAGCGCGCCCTCGGGCCCCTGCACCACCTCGCGGATGCGCTCGTTGCGGTTCTTGAGCAGGTGCTCCTCACCCACGACCCGGTCATTGCGAACCATGAGCCGCACCAGCGTCTGCGCCGCCAGACCGCCGACGAAGATGTCGTTGCGCCACTCGGGGAACAGCGTCCCCGAGTAGATGGTCATCCCCGAGGGAGCAATCACCGGATCCCAGTAGTACACCGGCTGCTCCATGCCCTCGCCCACGGGGCTGTCGTGGATGGGCGCGCCCGAGTACTCCTCGCCATAGCCGATGGTGGGCCAGCCGTAGTCCTTGCCCGCCTCGGGCCGGTTCAGCTCGTCACCGCCCTGCGGCCCCATCTCCACGATCCACAGGCGGTTCCGCCCATCGAGCGCCGCCGACAGGATGTTGCGGTGGCCCACCGACCAGATCTCCGGCTTCGCCTCCGGCGTGTTCACGTAGGGGTTGTCCTGCGGCACGGAGCCATCCGGGTTGATGCGGACCACCTTGCCGAAGTGGCTCTTCACGTCCCTCGCCTGCTTGCGGCCCTCGAGGATGGAGCGCTCCCCGAGCGTGACGAACAGCTTGCCGTCGGGCGTGAACACCAACCGTCCGCCCGAGTGCAACGTCGACTCGAGCGTGGGCATCATGCGGAAGATGACCTGGACGTTCTCCACGGCGGGCTGTGCGCCGTCCACCAGCTTCGCGCGCGCCACCGCCAGCCCGTTGCCGCCCTCACGCGGCTCGGTATAGGTCCAGTAGATGAGCCGGCTCTGCGCGTAGTCGGGGCCGATCTCCACGTCGAGCAACCCGCCCTGGCCCCGGGCGTCCACCGCGGGCAGCCCCGTGACGGCGGGCGACTTCGCGCCCTGCTGGGTGACGATGTAGAGCCGCCCGTTGGCCTTCTCCGTCACCAGCATGCGCTGGTCTGGCAGGAAGGCGATGGCCCAGGGATTCCTGAAGCCGGAGGCAATCTCGGTGACCTGGAGCTGCGTCTGCGACTGGACGGCCGGGGCGCGCGTCTGTCCGGGGAAGGCCGGAGGGAACTCGGGCACGTTGGGCGGCCCCTGGGGAACGGGGGGCCCGCTGGGCAGCGGACCCGCGTCTTCCGGGGGAACACCCGCGTCCGGCTCCTGGGTGCCCGCGTCTTCCGGTGGCACACCTGCGTCCTGCTGTGGGGTGCCCGAGTCCTCGGGCGGATTGCCCGCGTCCTGCTGTGGGGCGCCCGAGTCCGGCGTTGGCGTGGGGTCGGGGTCGTCACTGCAACCGACGAGGAGGGCGGCGACGATGAGGGGCATCGACAGGAAACGCATGCGTCTCTCTCCTGAGGGGGGGATGAAGCGGAGGGGGAAGTTGCCGTCGTGCTCCCTGGCGCGCAAGCCTCGTTGCGGGCAGGCCGTGATTCCGTTCACGGCCATGCCCGCCTGGCCATTCCACGGTGGAAAGTCACCGTGACACGGCTCTCGTCACTCAGGGCTTGCCCAGGTGGCGCTCGAACACCTCGGCCTGCGAGAGCGGCAGGAACGACGGCTCGATTTGATACAGCGTGTTGATGTTCACACTCGGGTTGGAGGCCTTCTCCCACGTGCCGGTGGTCCACATCGTCACGCCCATGCCCACCGAGTCCAGGAACGACAGCAGCTCCTCGCCGTCCGCGTTCCACGCCGCGCCCTCCGTCGGACGTCGCACCGTGTTCGGCCAGCCCAGCTCGCCGATGAAGCCCCGGGTCCCCTGTGCCTCGACCCAGTCGGTGAAGTTCTTCATCCGCGCGATGCCCATCTGCCCCACCGTCGCGTGGCCCGCGCTCTTCGCGCTCGCGAGCAGCGCCGCGTGGCTCACCTCGTACTCGCCGCTGCGGTCGAAGTAGAAGTGCGCGTGGTACATGATGTTGTCGAGCGGGTCGCTCACCCACTTCGTCGGGTGGTTCTTCGGCCACTGCTCGGCGGAGGCGTACTCGTAGCCCTCCACCATGAGGAGCTTCGTCTCTCCCAGCTCGCGCAGCGCCGTCACCGCCGCCTGGGAGTAGTCCTCCCAGACCTGCTGCGGCGTGCGCTGTCCGCTCTGCGTCCCCTGCGCCACGTGGTCGATGAAGAACACCAGGGGCGCGCTGCCGTCGCTCCCATCCACGATGAACTCGACGGAGAAGCTCTTGTTGTTGCTCCACGCCGTCTCGGGCGGCTTGAAGTACACGCGTGTGTCCACGCCCTTCGTCACCGCGAACGGCTCGCCCAACTGGTACGTGTAGGCACCATCCACCATCACCAGCCGCACCCGGACGCTGCCCGGCGTGGTGGTGGGCACGAAGACCTTCGCCTGGAACGTCGCGCCCTGGGCCCGCTCCGCGCGCTTCGTCGACGCGGACACGCCCGCGCCGAGCACCAGGCCGCTCCCTGACGTGGCCTGCGTGGTGATGCGCAGCGAGCCCTGCCCGTTGCGGGCCACCCTCGCCACCGCCGTGTTCGCCGCGGACCTCGGGGCCCAGCCCTCCACGCCGGACTCGAACGAGGCGAACGTCACCGGGCTCGCGTACGTCCCCTCGTCATACGGCAGGCCGAAGGGCTCGTTCATCAGGTCGAACGCATGGACGGACGCATACGCTGAAGGGCTGCTCCGGATGGCCGTGGCGATCCGCCTCCAGGCATCCGCGTACTGCGCCTTCGTCGGCGCGCCCGGAGCACCGAAGGGACGCTGCACCCCACCCGACGTGTAGCGCCCGTAGTTGTGCATGTCGACGATGACACCCAGCCCCGCCTGGTTCGCGTCCTCCAGCGTGTCCAGCAGGTAGTTCTGGTACGTGGTGTTCAGCGCGCCGTTGAGCACGGGCTGGATGCGCTCCCAGAGGAACGGGACGCGCACCACGTCGAGCCCGCGCGCCTTCAGTCGCTGCAGGCCGGCGAGCGTCGGCTTGGGGTAGTTCGTGCCCATGACGCCCGGGAGCACGCCGCCGGCGTTGCCCAGGTCCATGAGGTTGACGCCCCGCACGTAGCGGCGCGCGGGTGCGGCGTCCGCGTGGAACGTGAAGTTGGAGGCGACACGCGCGATGCTCATGTAGACGGCGGTGCCCGCGGCGTTGGTGGCGCGCGTCGTCCAGACGTACTCACCCGTCGTCAACGACGCGGGGATGGTGAAGGCGACCTTGTACTGACGCTTCTCCCCGGCGGTGAAGGACTGGCCCGTCACCCGGTGCGTGAACACGGCCGAGGGGGAGATGGTGCCATCCGCCGAATAGGGACGGACCTGGAACGTGAAGGTGACGTTGGAGACGGCCTCCGGGGACTGGGGGACGAGGGTGAAGCCCACCGTCTGTCCCACCGCCGCCGTCTTCGGCGCGGTGTAGGCGCCGGCGTTCACGAACGTGAGCGCGCTCGACGACAGCGGCAGCAGCAACAACAGCACCACGGAAAACCACGAGACGGACTTGCTTGGAAACATGGGACTCCCTTGCGAGGTGTATCCCCCCGTTCCGACGGCGCTCCACCCGCGACGGGTGACCCGGAAGGCCCCGTCCACTGGTGGACCGGCCGTCTGATTCCCAGGTCCGACTCCAGGGATGTTGCTTGCCGGGACCGGGGATTTCGTCCTGTATACCTCGCGGGCCCTCCCACGCGGGATGCCCTCCCACTTTTCTCCGGAAGCGAGCCGCACATGAGCACCCTCTTCGACATCCCCGTGAAGTCCATCGATGGCGCCCCCAGCACGCTGGGACAGTTCAAGGGCAAGGTTCTGTTGGTGGTGAACGTGGCCTCCAAGTGCGGCCTGACGCCGCAGTACACGGGACTGGAGAAGCTCTACGAGGAGAAGCGCGCGAAGGGGCTCGAGGTGCTGGGCTTCCCGGCGAACAACTTCATGGGCCAGGAGCCGGGCTCCGAGGAGGAGATCAAGCAGTTCTGCGACCTCAACTACGCGGTGAAGTTCCCGCTGTTCTCGAAGATCTCCGTCGTCGGCGAGGACAAGCACCCGCTCTACCAGGAGCTGACGCGCGCGTTCCCGGACGCCACCGGTGAGGGCCCCATGCGCGCGCGCCTCAAGGGCTACGGCATCGAGGCGAACCCCATTCCCGAGGTCCAGTGGAACTTCGAGAAGTTCGTCATCGGCCGGGATGGTCGCGTGGCCGCTCGCTTCGCCCCGGACGTCACCGCGGAGGACCCGCGCCTGGTGCAGGCCATCGACGCGGAGCTGGCCAAGGGCGCCTGACGCCCACTTGGGGTTGCCGCTGTCCGCTGGTCGAAATCAGCGGCAACCCACGATGGAATCGGGAGCCCGCACTGTCCTATCCGGGAAGGCCGCCCGCATTGTCGCGGGGGGCACCCGAGGCGCTCCATGACGACATCGCCCCATCCGTTGGGCCCCTGGCGCTGCATCCCCCTCATGCTCCTGCTGCTGTCCGCCTGTGACGACGCCTCTTCGGGGGATGACGCGGGCTCGCTCCCGGACTCGGGCTCCGACGCGGGCGTCGCGGACAGCGGCCCGCCTCCCGAGGACGCCGGGCCACCCGACGCGGGGACGCCCGATGCAGGTCCTCCGCCCTGGGATGGGACGTACACCGCGCTCGAGGACCTGGGCGATTGGATCGACAGCGGACGCCATGACACGTGTCAGTTCGTCACGCCCGAGGACCTGGACCCGCAGCTGTGCGAGCGCATCGCGTCCTTCGACCTGTCGAGTTGCTCGAGCGAGCAGCTCTCCGGCGTGGAGAACCAGGGCATCTTCCAGATCAACGTCCGCCAGGAGATGACCTACTCCGCGACCCGGCCTCCGACGGCCTCCGTCACCAACTCCTTCGTGGGCTTCCGGCTCAGCGCCGACGGAACCCAGGACGCGTACAGCTCCGGGCCGCTCATCGCCCGCGTCACCGAAGGCGGCACGTTCTTCCTCGCGGCGAGGAGCTCCACCCGCAGCCCCTGGGGGAACATCGTCAGGACCACCGCGCTCGCGGGCTGCCACGTCCTCTCTCCTGGCGTCATCACCGGCTGCTATGTGTCCTGCACCGACAATCCGACGTCCGGCTTCACCAAGTCGGTCGGCACCTTCAAGACCGAGCGGATGAGCTGGGCCCCCGGCGAGAGCGAGTCCTCCGGCGGGCTCTCGCTCGTGGGCGAGGCCTCCACCACCGTCGGCCTGCCCGTGGACGTCTACGTCGCCAAGGAGCACGCCTACGTCGTGTCGTTGAGCAAGGCGCCCCTCGTCGGGGGACTCTCCGTGTTCGACGTGAAGGACCGGACGACCCCCACGCTCGTCAAGACCGTCACCATCCCCGGGGACGGCGCGTGGAACGGCGTCTGGGCGAAGGGTGACGCGCTCTACGTCGCCAGCGACTCATCGGGGCTCGTCGTCTTCGACATCACGGACCCGGCCCATCCCGTCTTCGTCCGCCACGCCGAGGGCCCCGACGCCGTGCACACCGTGTTCGTCGAGGGGGCGCGGCTCTTCGCCAACTCCTCTGGCACGGGCACCTACGTCTATGACATCACGTCGCCCCTGGCCCCGGTGCTGCTCCAGCTCATCACGTGGGCCCCCGAGGGCTACACCGGCGGTCCCCATGACATCTTCGTGCACGGCAACCGGCTCTACATCAGCAACGCGGGGACCGGCTTCCACATCATGGACATCTCCGACCTGGACGACGTCCGGCACCTCGGGGACTACCTGCAGCCGGATTTCGCCGATGCGTATGCACATCACAACGCGGTGGGCACCTTCGCGGGGCGCACCCTCGCCTTCGCGGGCGGCGAGTACACGGGCACCCACGTGCGGGTGCTCGACGTGACGGACCCCACGAACGTCCCGCTCATCGGCACGTTCCGGATGCGCCCCCACACGTCCATGCACAACCTGCTGCTCCGCGGGAACCTGCTCTATGTCGCGTGGTACCACGAGGGTCTGCGCGTCCTGGACGTCTCCTACCCGACCCGGCCTCGGCAGATCGCCCACTTCAACACCTACCGGGAGACCGACCCGCGTCGAGGGCACAACATCTTCGAGGGCGCCTTCGGCGTGCGCGTCCCAGGGGATGGCTTCGTGTACCTGGTCGACTCGTCACGCGGCCTCATCATCGTCAACGCACTGTAGGCCCGCGCGGTAGCTCCGGACCCGGGCCGTGTCATTTGCAAGGACACGGCCCGGACGTTCCGGCGGGCGGCGTTGACGGCACGTGGCCGCGATTCCGTCATCATCCGGCAAGCACCGGAGGCCCGCATTGGCGTCGGGCGCACGCCTCGCCCTTGCTGGAGACACCACTCGCGGCTTCACGGGTGGTCTTCCCGAGGCCTTCCATGCAGACACCGCTGTCCCCGCCGGGTTCGTGGCGCTTCCTCTGTGTCCTCCTGCCGCTCCTCATCGCCTGCGGAGACTCCGACGCAGGCACTCCGGATGGCGGCGCACCTCCCGAGGACGCGGGCACGCCCGACAGCGGCTCGCCGCCCTGGGATGGCACCCATACGGTGCTCGAGGACCTGGGCGATTGGATCGACACGGGGCGCTATGACACGTGCCAGTTCCTCGACGCCGACAACCTGGACCCGCAGCTGTGCCAGAGCCTGTCGAGCTTCGACCTGTCGAGCTGCTCCACCGAGCAGCTCTCCGGACTCGAGGGCAAGGGCATCTACCAGCTCAACACCCGCTCGGAGCTGCGCGTCCGCCCCGACCGCCCCAACTCCACCGGCATCTCCAACGGCAGCAACGCCTTCATGCTCAGCCAGGATGGTTCCCGCGACGCGATGGGCAACGCGCCGCTCGTGGCCCGCGTGACGGAGGGTGGGACCTTCTTCGTCGCGGGGCGCCGCACCCTCACGACGCCCTACGGCAACATCATCACGACCACCGCGTTCGCCGGCTGCCACGTCCCCACTCCCGGTGTCATCACCGGTTGCTACGTGACCTGCACGGACAGTCCCGTCACGGGCTACAGCAAGACGCTCGGCACCTTCGAGGCCTACCGGATGACGTGGGCCCCGGGTGAGGGCGAGTCCTCTGGAGGAATCGCTCGCGTGGGAGAGGCCTCGACGCCCATCGGGATGCCGGTGGACGTCTATGTCGCCAAGGAGCACGCCTACGTCGTCTCGCTGACCCGCGCTCCCCTGCTGGGCGGCCTCTCGGTCTTCGACGTGAGAGAGCGGACGAACCCCACGCTCGTCAAGACCATCAACATCCCTGGGGACCATGCCTGGAACGGCGTCTGGGCGAAGGGGGACGCGCTCTACATCGCCAGCGACTCGTCGGGGCTCGTCGTCTTCGACATCTCGGACCCCGCCAATCCCGTCTTCGTGCGGCGCGCCGAGGGCCCGTCCCACGTCCACACCGTGCTCGTCGACGGCGACCGCCTCTACGCCAACAGCGCTGGCGTGGCCACCTACGTCTACGACATCACCACGCCGCTCGCGCCCGCCCTGCGCCAGCTCGTCACGCCGACGCCCGGAGGCTTCAGCGGCGGTCCGCATGATGTCTTCGTCTACGGGAGCCGGCTCTACGTCAGCAACGCGGACTCGGGCTACTCCATCATGGACGTCACCGACCTGGACAACGTCCAGCACCTCGGCGACTACATGCCACCTGGGAGCTTCGTCTACGCCCATCACAGCGCGGTGGGCACGTTCGCGGGGCGCACCATCGCCTTCGAGGGCGGTGAAGGCCCTGGCACCCACGTGCGAGTGCTCGATGTGACGGACCCGACGAACATCCCGCTCATCGGGACGTTCCGGATGCGGGCGCCCACGTCCATCCACAACATGCTGCTGCGCGGCGACCGCCTCTACGTCGCCTGGTATCAGGAGGGCCTGCGCGTGCTGGACGTCTCCAACCCGACCCAGCCCCGACAGGTCGCCCACTTCAACACCTACGGCGAGGCCGACCCGGGCCGGAGGGCCGGCAGCCTGGAGGGGGCCTTCGGCGTGCGCATCCCTGGCGATGGCTACGTGTACGTCGTGGAATCGGCGCGCGGCCTCATCATCTTCAACGAGCTGTAGCGGGGGCTGGCGGCCCGGCCCCGGAAGCCGCATGCCCGGGTCCGGGCCCCTGGCCGGGCTACACCGGCCGTCGGAAGCTGTCCGCCAGGTCCGCGGGGAGCTGTGAGGCCACCGCGGAGACCTCGTCCTCGGGGATGCGGTCTCTCACGGCGGTGAAGACCACCGTCATCACGCGGAACGCCTGGTCCACCGGGATGCCCAGATGGTCCGCCACGTCGGAGATGAACTCCTCGCGCTTCATGCGCTTCGCGTGTGAGGGGCCGCGCAGGATGGTGCACTCGCCGAGGATCTCGCCGATGTCGTCGCCGAGCGCGCGCATCAGCTTCACGTCCTCGCCGTCCGACAGCCTGCGCGCCAGCGTGCACAGCACGGCGTGCGCGGCGGTCCGGCCATCCAGCTTGTTGACGCGGACCTCCTGGCTGTTGCCGATTTCGTCCAGGAACGCCTGGAGGTCCAGCGACTCGTCGCGCTCCTTCACCGGGGTGATGGTGGTGGGAAGCTCCGTCTCCTGCGCCATGGGGTCGTCTCCTTGCTCGCCGCAGACGCGCGCGCTTCGCGGCGTGTCAGTCACGGTGGGCACTGCTGGGACGACGTGCTCGCTCGGCTACGCTCACCTCGGGCAGCGACGGGCCCGTTGCTTGCCTCAGCCGTGCGCCGCGGGGCGAGGCTCGTCGCCGCCCGGGCTGCCGTGGGCGGTGGGGCTGCCCTCCTCGTCGTCCGGACGCTTGCCGCGCCAGTTGGACAACCGCGTCTTCATGCGGTCGGCGACCACGTAGAAGGCGGGCACCACCACCAGGCTCAGCACCGTGGAGACCGACAGCCCGCCCAGCACCGCGATGGACATGGGCGCGCGCGTCTCGCTGCCGGCGCCCAACGCCAGCGCCGCCGGCACCGCCGCCATCATCGTCGCCGTGGACGTCATCAGGATGGGCCGCAGGCGTACCGGCCCCGCGCGCTGCATCGCCTCCACCGCGCCCAACCCCAACTCCCGCTGCTGGAGCGCGTAGTCCACCAGGATGATGGAGTTCTTCTTCACGATGCCCATCAGCAGCAACAGACCAATCATGCTGAAGATGTTCAGCGTGCTGCCCGTGCCCAACAACGCGAAGGCCGCGCCCGCCACCGACAGCGGCAGGATCGTCAGCACCGTGACGGGATGCAGGAACGAGTTGAACTGCGCGCCCAGCACCATGTACGCGACGCCAATCCCCAGGAAGAGCGCGAAGAACAGGCTGCCCATCGAGTCGCGGAACGCCACGCTCGCGCCGCCCGGCACCACGCGCACGCCGCCCGGCAGGTCCTTCGCCAGCTGCTCCACCGTGGCCAGCGCCTCCTCCTGATTGGAGCCCGGCGCCACGTTGGCGAAGATGCTGATGGCGCGCTCTCTGTCCCTGCGGGTGATGGCCTGCAGCGCCGGGCGCTCCTCCTGCGACACCAGCGCCGACAGCGGCACCAGCGCGCCGCTGGCCGTGCGCACCTTGAGCAGCGCCAGGTCCTCCGGACGCGAGCGCTGCCCCGCGAGCAGGCGCAGGCGCACGTCGATGCGGCGCCCGCCCGTGCTGTACTTGCCCACGCGCACGCCGCCCACCAGCGCGTTGATGGTGGTCGCCACCGTCTGCATCGGCACGCCCAGGTCCGCCGCGCGCGCCCGGTCCGGGGTGATGCGCAGCTCCGGCATGCCGAGCTGGTAGTCGGTGTCCACGTCCACCACCTTGCCGCTGGCCTGGACCTTGTCGCGCATCTCCTGACTGGCCTTCACCAGCGCGTCCCAGTCCGAGCCGCGCACGCTGAACTCCACCGGGAAGCCACGCTGCGCGGAGAAGCCCTGCTGCGACAGGTCCTGCACCACCGCGCGCAGGCCCGGGTAGCCGTTGAGCTCCTTGCGGAGGACCTGCTGGAACTCCGACTGCGTCATGCGCTCGTCGGGCGGCTTGAGCGTGAGCATCATGAAGCCCGAGTTCACGCCGCCACCACCGCCGCCCACCAACGCGAAGACGCTCGTCACCTCCGGCCGCGAGGCGGCGAACGCCTCCGCCTTCTGGAAGAGCTGGTTGGTCTCCTCGATGCTGCTGCCCACCGCCGTCTGCATGCGGACCATCAGTCGGCTCTGGTCCTGCGACGGCACGAACTCACCGGGCAGCGCGCGGAAGGCGAACACGCTCGCCGCCAGGATGACCAGCGCCCCGGCCAGCACCCGCCACGGCCGCACCAGCGCCCACCCGAGCGCCCGGCCATAGGCGTGCTCCAGCTTCGTGAAGGCCTTGTCCACCCACACGCCGACCTTGCTGCGCCCCTCACGGGACGTCTTCAGCAATTGGGCGCAGCGCGCCGGCGCCAGGGTGATCGCCTCCACGTACGACAGCATCACCGCCACGCACAGGGTGACGCCGAACTGGAGGAAGAACTTGCCGATGACGCCCTTCATGAAGACGACGGGCAGGAAGATGGCGATGACGGCCGCGGTGGCCGCGAGCGCCGCGAACGTGATCTCCGCGGTGCCCTCTCGCGCCGCGCGCACCCGGTCCTTCCCCTCCTCCGAGTGTCGGAAGATGTTCTCCAGCACCATGATGGCGTCGTCCACCACGATGCCCACCGCCAGCGCCAGGCCCAACAGCGTGAAGGTGTTGAGCGTGAAGCCCAGGAAGTAGATGACGGCCACCGTCCCCAACAGCGACATGGGGATGGCCAGCACCACGTTCATCGTGCTCGACAGCGAGCCCAGGAAGAGCCAGCAGACGAAGGCCGTGAGGATGCAGGCCAGCATCAGCTCGAACTCGATCTCGTGGACGCTCTCCTCGATGAACTGCGTGGTGTCGAAGCGGATGGCCACGTCCATCCCCTCCGGAGCGTCCTTCTGGATGCGCGCCAGCTCCTCGCGCACACCCTTCGCCACGGACACCGCGTTGGCGCCGCGCTGCTTGCGGATGCCCAGGCCCTGCGCGGGCGTGCCGTTGACGCGCGCCATGCGCCGCACGTCCTCGAACCCGTCCTCCACCAGCGCCACGTCGCGCAGGTACACCGGCTGGCCGCCCTGCTCGCGCACGACGATGTCGCGCAGCGTCTCCAGGTCCAGCGCCTCGCCGAGCACGCGGACGTTGACCTCGCGCCCCTCGGCCTCGATGCGCCCCGCCGGCAGCTCCACGTGCTCACGCTGCAGCGCGGAGGTGATGTCCGTCACCGTCAGCCCGAGCGCGTCCAGCTTGGCCGAGTCCACCCAGATGCGGATGTTGCGGTCCAACGAGCCACCAACGGACACCTCGCCCACGCCGGGCACCGTCTGCAGCTTCTCCTTCACGCGGTAGCGGGCGAAGTCGCTCACCACCTGCTGGGAGAAGGGCCCGGACACGCCCACCTGGATGATGGGCTGGTCCTCCGGGTTCGTCTTGGTGACGATGGGCGGGTCGATGTCCTCGGGCAGTTGGCGCTGCGCCTGGCTGATCTTCGTCTGGACCTCCTGCAGCGCCATGTCCACGTTGCGCGACAGGTCCAGCTCCACCGTGATGTTGGCGCCGCCCTGGCGCGCGCTGGAGGTGATGCTGGTGACGCCCTCCACCTGCGTCACCGCCTCCTCGATGGGCTCGATGACGTCCGTCTCGACGGCCTCGGGGTTGGCGCCCTCCCACGTCACGCTGATGTTGATGGTGGGGAAGTCGACGTCCGGGAACTGGCTGATGCCGATGCGCTGCGCCGCCACCAGTCCGAAGACGATGGTGGCCGCCATGATCATCCACGCCAGGACGGGCTTCTTGATGCACGCTTCCGTCAGGTTCATCGCCGCGCTCCCTGGCCGCCATCCTCCGCGCGCGGCTCCGCCGTCAGGGTGGGCTTCTTCTCCTGCACCACCCTCACCGTCACGCCGTCACGCAGGGCCTCGCCGCCGCGGATGACCAGCGTCTCGCCCGCCTTCAATCCCTCGCGGACCTCCACCCGTCCGTCCGCGGTGCGCATGCCCAACTCCAGCACCCGCTCGCGCGCCTTCTCGCCATCCACCACGAAGGCCAGGAAGCCGCGCTCGCTGGCGCGCACCGCCGTCTGCGGCACCACCGGGCTGCCGCCGCGCGTCTCCACCGGCACCGCCACCGACGCGAAGGCGCCGGGGCGCAGCTTCGCCGCGTCCTCGGCGGACACCTCCGCCGTCACCGGCACCAGGCGGTTGGCCTCGTCCGCGGCCTGCGCCACGTGGGTGATCTTCGCGGTGAACGCGCCGCTCTCCGAGCGCACCGTGAAGCGCGCCGAGAGCCCCGGCTTGATGCGCGCCACGTCCGCCTCCGGCACCGTGAAGCGCAGCAGCAGCGGGTCCCTGCGCAGCAGCGTCGCCAGCACCAGGCCGGGCTGCACGTACTGGCCCGTCTGCACGGTGCGCGTCTGCAGCACGCCGTCCATGGGCGCGCGGACATACGCGTCGCGCTGGTTGAGCTGCGCCTGGTCCAGCAGGGCCCGCGCGGAGGCCACGTCCGCCTCCGCGGTGCGCGCGCGCGCCGTGAAGGTCTCAAGCTGCTCGGCGGGCAACAGGCCGGGACTGGCCTCGTTGACGGCCGTGCGACGTTCGGCGCCGGCCTGGGCCTCCACCAGCGAGGCGCGGGCCTTGGCCAGCGTGGCCTCGGCCGCCCGCACGGCGATGGCGTAGCGGGCGGGCTCGATCTCCGCGAGCACGTCCCCCTTCTTCACCCCTTGCCCCTCCATGAAGAGCACGCGCTCCACGGCGCCCGGCACGCGGGCGGTGATCTGCACCCGCTCGAAGGCCTCCACGGAGCCCACCGCGTTCACGACGTACTCGACGTCGCGTGCCTCGACGGGCGCGACCTCGACGGGGAACTGGATGGGGCCCCGGCCGCCGCCACCGGGGCGACCGCCCGCCTTCCCACCCGCCGCGGGAGCCTCGCCCTTCGACGCCTCCCCGTCCTTCTTGCATGCCCCCATGGCGAGCATCGCCACGGCCAAGGTCAGCGTTCCTGCGCGTCGCATCACCTTCACGGTTCCTTCCCCAAAGGATCGAGTCCGACCGCCGCCCTCAAGCCCAACAGGGCGACGCCCAGCGAATACCGGCTGCGGGCCACGGCCACCTCCGCCTCGAACAGGCGCAGCGAGGCGTCCGCCAACGTCAGCGCCGTGGACAGACCCTGGCGGTAGAGGATGCCCTGCTCCTCCGCGTTCTGCTTCGCCGCGCGCGTCGCCAGCTCGCTCTGCGTCAGCGCCGCCCGCGCGTTCTCCAGGGCCACCCGCGCCCGCTGGATGTCCACATCCACGCGCCGGGTGCCCTGCTCCAGCTCCAGCTCCGCGGCGCGCGCCAGGGCCACCCGCTCGTGGCGCTCCGCGTACCGCTCGCCGCCGTCGAAGAGGTTCCACGTCAGGTCCGCGGCCAGGAAGCCATCCCCCGTGCGGCCCGCGAGGCCCTGCTCGTTGGTGAGCCGGTAGGTCGCGGACACGCCGAGCGCGGGCAACAGCCGCGCGAGCGGCTCCCACGCGTTGGCCTGCAGCGACTCCACGCGCAGCTGCCCCGCGAGGATGTCCGGCCGCCGCTCCACCGCACCCGGGATGATGCGGTCGTGCGTGTCGAGCGGACGGGCCGCGTCCTCGAGCAGCCGCTGGGGCGCCGCGAGCGCTCCCTCCACCGGCTCCACCAGCAGATAGCCGAGCTCCAGGCGGCTGGTCTGCGCCAGGTTCCGGGCGCTGATGAGCTCCACCTCCGCGGTGGCCACCTCCACCTCCGCGCGGGTGACGTCGTTGGTGCTGGCGAGCCCCGCCTTGGCGCGGGCCTGCGCGTCCGCGTGCGACTGCCGGGCGAAGGCGATGCGCTGCTCGGCGGCCTGGAAGACCTGCTGCTCCTGCAGCGTGATGAGGAAGGCGTTGGCGGCCTCGAACGAGACCTGCCGCCGGGCCTCCACCGACTCCATGCCCACCGCCTCGCTCTCCCGCTTCGCGGCGCGGTACAGGGGGAAGCCGCGCGCGTCGAAGAGCGTCATCCGAGCGACGAGGTTCGCGCCGAAGGCGTTGTAGCGCTGGATGATGACCTGCTGTCCGCCGACCTCGCGCGTGGTCTGGTTGGGGCGGCGCGTGTACGTGCCCGTCGCGGTCAACTCCGGGAAGAAGAACGCGCGGGCCCGCGACACCCGGGCCTCGGCGGCCTTGACGCGCTCCTGGGCGGCGAGCGCGGACTCGTTGCGCTCGGCCGCCATCGACACCGCCTGCTCGAACGTCAGCGCCGAGCCCGCGGGGGTGGTGCTTCCCGGTGCGGAATCCGCAGCGGTCGGTGCGGTTTTCGCAGCCCCGGGTGCGGAATCCGCAGCCTCGCGCGAGGGGGTGGGAGCCACGGGAGCGTCGCTCTGGAGCGCCTGGGACTGGGATGGGGAGAGCACCATCCAGGCACACAGGGGCGCGACGAGGGCGGTTCGGACAGTGGACATGAGCGGGAAGTCGAGGCTCGGGCCGACGGAGTGCGGGGTGTGCGTGCTGGGGCCCGACGAGCGAAACGGCGAACCCGGCGGAGTGGGCTGCTGGACGATGCCAGCACGGCGGTCTAAGGGGGAGTTCCGGATGTCCTGGGGTCTACGACGGGACGTCACGACAGTGGGCGCCTCGGCGCGCCGGAGAATGCATTGATGGTGCGTTTATTCCTGGTCGGTGTAGCGCTGCTGACACTTTCGATGGCGGGTTGCAAGAGCAAGACCTCGACCAATGAGGGCGGGTTCCGGGTCTTCATCACGTATGCGACCTTCCGGCCCAAGTGCCTGACGCTGTCCGTGGAAGACCGTCGGGAGCCCACGCGCCGGGAGTCGGGTGTGGTGACGGTGGACGCGGACGCCCGGAGCGACACGCGCGTCGGCGTCATCCTGAAGCAGGCGGGCTGGAGTCAGGACCTCCGGGTGATCGCCCAGGCGCACGAGGGCTCGTGTGAGGGCCCCGTCATCGCCCGGCAGTCCGCGGACGTGCAGCTCCCCGAGGAGAACCTGACGGACCTGAAGCTGGATCTGCGCGCCGAGGACCTCGACGACGACGGCTTCTTCGCCATGAAGGGCGACTACCCCGGCACCGACTGCGACGACACGCGCCCGGAGGTGCACCCCGGCGCCACCGAGGTGTGCGACGGCGTGGACAACAACTGCGTCGCGGGCGAGAGCGACGCGCCGGGAAACGTCCAGTACTGGGTGGATGAGGATGGGGATGGGTACGGCGATGCCACCACCCAACCGCAGATGGGCTGCGCGGCGCCCGTGGGCTTCGCGACGCGAGCGGGCGACTGCAACGACAACGACCCCCTGGTGCATCCGGGCCAGGACGAGTTCCGGTGCGACGGCAAGGACGACAACTGCGATGGCGCCGCGGACAACGCCCCGTTCGACGTGGGCGTCACCTGCGTCACGGAGCAACTCTGCGCGGGAACCCGGCAGTGCCAGTCCACGCAGGCCTCGGCCTGTGTCAGCACTCAGGTGCCCGTGGAGTACTTCGCGGATGACGATGGCGACGGCCAGGCGGGCACGTCCCTGGGGCTCAGTTGCCAGGCGCCCGAACTGGGTGCGACGACGGAGAAGAACGACTGCGACGAGGGAACCCCCCGCGTCTCGTTCGTCGGTGTTGCCGAGGTGTGCGACCGGCTGGACAACGACTGCGTCAATGGAGTGGATGACGGGGTGCCGGGCTGCGCCGCGGTCGCCTGGAACGCAGTGACGGTGCTCAACAACGGGAGCACGCGGTACGACGCTGTGGCCAACTATGGCGAGCGACTGGGGTGGTTGGCTGGCCCGAACGACCGCGTCGTCCATGTGAACGGCAACACCTTCACGGCTGCGACGAGCTGTGCGGGAGATTGGAAGTCCGCCTGGGCCGCGCCCAACGGACGCGTGTTCCTGGGCTCGAGCGACGGTCGGTTCGCCACATTGATGCCCAACGCACTCACCACCCCCTGCGAGACCCGCTCGAGCGGCCAGACGGGAGCCATCAACGGCCTGGTGGGCTTCCCGGACCCGAACAGCAACGTCTTCAACGTGTATGGCGTCTCCAGTACGGGGCGCGTCGTGTCCTGGAGCTACGACCATGGCTCCTCGGGGAACCAGCCGGACCCGACGACCGTCACCCAGTTCGCGGCGAACCTGCGGGACATCGACGGCCTGCGAGCCGACTCCCTGTTCGTGGTGGGCGCGGAGACGGTGAACGGCGAACAGCGTCCGGTGGCGTGGAGCTCACCCGAGAGTGGGACGACCTGGACTCGCGAGGTGCTCGGTCTGCCCGAGACCACCACGGGCTTCCTCAATGGCGTCCAGGTGCTCACGCCCCAAATGGTGTACGTCGCGGGCGACCGCGGGCTGCTGCTGGAGAAGTCACGAGCCACGTGGACGCAGAAGCCGGTGCTCACCGTGACTGGCGGCGTGGTGCCGAACCTTCGGGCCTTCATCGCGTTCGGCCGCACGGGCATCTACGCGGCGTCCTCGGTGGTGAACGACCTCCACTTCTTCAACGGCACCGCGTGGAGCACTGTCGCCACCCCGACCAGGACGGTGAACGCGCTGGGCGGCTTCGGCCCAGGCGAGGTCTGGGCCACCGGACACGACGGCCTGCTCACGCGCTGGAAGCCCTGACCGGAAGGAGCCGAGTCCCACCATGGACCTGCGCGCGGAGGGCCTGACGGTGAGGCATGGCGCGCGCACCGTGCTCGCGGAGGTGGCCTGCGCGCTGCCTCCGGGGACGCAGGCGGTGGTGCTGGGCCGCTCGGGCTCGGGCAAGACGACGCTGCTCAAGGCCTTCGCGGGGCTGGTCCCCGCGTTCAGCGGGCGCGTCCTGTGGGATGGCCAGGACGTGGCGGGCCTGTCCGCCGCCGAGCGTCGCGTGCGGCAGGCTTCGTTCGGCATGGTGTTCCAGACGGACGCGCTGTTCGACTCGCTGACGGTGCGGCAGAACGTCCTCTTTCCGCTCACGCGTCGGCGCGTACCGGAGGCCGAGGCGCAGGCGCGCGCGGACGAGGTGCTGCGCGCCGTGGGCCTGACGGACGCGGCGGACACGCTGCCGGAGCGGCTGTCCGGAGGCATGAAGAAGCGCGCGGGGCTGGCGCGGGCGCTGGCGGCGCGTCCGTCGGTACTTCTCGCGGATGACCCCTTCGCGGGGTTGGACCCGGGCACGGCGCGGCAGGTGGCGCGGGTGCTGCTCGAGGTGTCGCGCGGCGGCACGCTGTTGGTCGCCGCGCCCGAGGCGCCGGTGGACCTTCCCCTGCCCCGCTGGCTCTACCTGCGAGGCGGGCGGTTGATATACGACGGGGGACCCGCGCCGGAGCTGGAGCGCGAACAGGACGAGGTGCTCCCGTGAGCCCATCGCCGCGCGTCGAGAGCCCCGGGCTGAGGACCGTGCGTGGCGCGGGCGCGGTGGGGCTGGAGGCGGTGCGCGGCGCGGGAGCGCTGGCCCTGGTCGCGGCGCGCACGGTGTTGGGATTGCCACGGCTGGAGCGACGCGAGCTCGCGCGGGCGCTGGTGCAGTTCGGCTACGACTCGCTGCCCCTGGCCCTGGCCACCGCGGCGCTGGCGGGCGTCATCGTCGTGTTGCAGTCGGGCCTGTACATCCAGCGCTTCGGGGCGCGTGCGTTCCTCGGGTGGGCCGCCGGCTACGGGGTGCTGTGGGAGTTCGGACCGCTGCTGCTGGGGCTCATCATGTCCGCGCGCATCGGCGCGAGGAACGCGGCGGAGCTGGCCACCATGCAGGTGGGCGGGCAGATCGAGGGCCTGCGCGGCATCGGGCTGGACCCCTTCGCCATCCTCGTGGCGCCGCGCGTGGTGGCGATGGAGCTGAGCATGCTCGCGATGAGCACCTTCACGTTCCTGGTGGCCATCCTGTTCGAGGCCCTGGCCGCGCTGCTCACCCTGGACCTGCCGCTCCGGACGTTCTTCGGGACCTTCGCGCACATGCTGAGCCCGCTGGACATCCTGGGCGGCGTGTTGAAGACGGGGGCCTTCGGGCTGGCCATCTCGTTGGTGTCCACGGCGGTGGGGCTGTCCGCGCGAGGAGGCGCCCAGGCGGTGGGACGCGCGGCGGCGAGCGCCGTGGTTCGCGGGTGCGCGGCCATCTTCGTGATCGACTTCGTGCTCACGCTCACGCTCGCCGGGTGGATGACATGAACCGGGTGCTGCGCTTCTTCGGCGCGCCGGTGGTGCTCTTCGCGCGCACGACGCGGGCCGGGCTGCGTGAAGGCGTGTCCTGGCGCGAGTCGTTGGTGCAGCTCCACGAGCTCGGCGGGCGCAGCGTGTGGCTGGTGCTGACCGGCATGGCGTTCTTCGGGGCGGTGCTGGTCACCATCGCCAACAGCCAGGCACGGCGCTTCGTGGGGAACGTGGCGGTGCTGGGGCCCGCCTACTTCGAGCTCCTGATTCGCGAGCTGGGGCCGGTGGTGTCCGCGCTCCTGACGGCGTCCCGCGCCGGGGCGAGCCACGCGGCGGAGCTGTCCACCATGAGCGTCAACGAGCAGGTGGAGGCGCTGGAGATGTCCGCGGGGGACCCCTACTCGGACCTGGTGGCGCCGCGCGTGGTGGCGGGCGTGCTGGGCGTTCCGCTGCTGAGCATGTTGGGGACGGTGGCCGCGACGTTGTCCGCCGCGGCGGTGGCGGGGCTCGTCTTCGGCGTGGATGGCCGGGCCTTCATGGACCCGCGCTACGTGGATGGCTGGGATTTGCTGGCGGCGGGGCTCAAGGCCGTGGCGTGTGGGCTGTACATCCCCCTGGCGGCGGCCGTGGCGGGCCTGGGCGCACGCGGAGGCGCGGAGGCCGTGGGCGAGGCGACCACCGATGGCGTCGTCGCCGCGAGCCTGGGGTGTCTGTTGATCGACCTGGCCGTGTCCCTCGCCTTCCACCTCGTGCGACTGTGATGGCGAACGACGCCCCTCCCGACACGCTGCGCTTCACGGACGTGCGCGTCGCGTTCGAGGGGGGACGGCGCGTGTTGGACGGCGTGACGGCGGAGGTGTCCACGCGGGAGCTGACCTTCATCGCGGGCGCGAGCGGCTCGGGCAAGAGCGTGCTGTGTCGGATGGCGGTGGGCCTGTTGCGGCCGGACTCGGGCAGCGTGGAGTTGTGGGGCGAGCGGGTGGACACGCGGCCGGAGCGAGCGCTGGTGAAGCTGCGGCGTCGGGCACCGTACCTGGTCCAGGGCCCGGCCCTGCTCGACTGGCGCACGCTGCGCGAGAACGTGTGGCTGGCGGACCCTGCCGCGCCCGCCGAGGCCGTGGAGTCCGCGCTGGAGCAGGTGGGGTTGCTCGAGTGGGCGGACCGGATGCCTCCAGAGCTGGGGCCCGGGGCGAAGAAGCGGACCGCCATCGCGCGGGCGCTGGTGCTCTCACCGCGCTATCTGCTGCTCGACGAGCCCACCACGGGGTTGGACCGGAGGGCGGCGATGCAGGTGGAAGAGGTCATGGCCTCGCTGAAGGCGCGAGGGCTGGGCGGCCTGGTGGTGACGCATGACTATCGCCAGCTGCGAGGGCTGGCGGACCGGGTGTTGGTGGTGGCCCAGGGCCAGTGCGCGTACCTGGGGCCTCCCGAGGGTTTCCTGGAGTCCTCCGCGCCGGAGCTTCGCGTGCTGACGGCGCCGTTCATGGAGGGTGCGACGGATGGATGAGCGACGGTTGGAATTGAAGGTGGGCGCCCTCGTGCTGGCGGCGGTGATGGGCGTGCTGGTGTTGCTGTGGTTGATGGGCGAGCTGTCGCTCGGCTCCAGCACGGTGCTGCCGGTGGACTTCGGCCACACGGGTAACGTGGTGGAGGGAGCGCCGGTGAAGCTGGGCGGCGTGCAGGTGGGGCGCGTGCAGGCCATCCGCCTGATGCCGGAGCGTCGGGATGCCCAGGGCCGTCCCCTGCCCGTCCGCATGGAGCTGGCGGTGTCGCCGGAGTCGCTCGGCGCGCTGCGCTCGGATGCGCGCGTGACGGTGGCGACGGTGGGCCTGTTGGGTGAGCCGTACCTGGAGCTGAACCCGGGCACGCAGTCGAGCGCGCTGCCCTCGGGACAGGCCGTGCGCGGCTCGGATGCACCCCGGTTGGACCTGCTGGCGGAGAAGCTCTCGCGCTTCATCGAGATGTTCTCCGAGATGCTGGAGAAGGACCCGGAGGCGGTGACGGGGCTGGTGGCGAACATCTCGCGCCTGACTCGGACGCTGGACGAGGTGCTGACGGAGAACCGGGGGGACGTGAAGGTGCTGGCCTCCGAGCTGGCGGCGGCGTCGAAGGACCTGCGTCAGCTCTCACAGCTCGCGCGCGAGGCGCTCCAGCCCGGAGGCAAGGCGGCGCGACTGCTCGACGACGCGGCGGCGACGGCGGCGGTGCTGAGGGGCGAGCTGCCGGGGCTGACGAAGTCCGCGGGCACCACGCTGGATGGGCTCGCGGCCCTCACCGGCTCCCTGGGGCCCGAGGACGGGCAGCGCGTGAAGCTGGCGCTGGAGAAGCTCACGGCCGCGGCGGGACAGCTCGATAGCATCGCGGCGCGCGCGGACCGGGTGCTGGCCCGGATCGAGGCCGGAGAAGGCACGGCGGGCGCGGTCCTCCAGGACCCCACGCTGTATGACGAGCTGAGAACGCTCGTCACCGATTTGCGCAAGCACCCGTGGAAGATTCTCTGGAAGGACTGACGCGACAAAATTGCGTTTGCGATTGAATTCCAGGTGCAACGGGGCGTCACAGGCTCACTCGACGGACGCCCGGCCGGAGCGACTCCGCGAGGAGATGCCCATCATGCACCCAAGAAGAGTCCCCCTGCGGTTCGCCGCGGGTCTCCTGACGTGTCTGTCTCTCGGCGCCTGCAACGGGGAAGTCCCTCCCACGGACGCCACTTCCACCCCGCAAGCCTCACCTGACCCGACACCGCTGACGTCGGCGCGGTCAGCGCAATCCCTCTCATCCCTCGTCCCCACGACTCCGATGGCGGACTTCGTGGTGACGTCCGTGAAGGGGCCCGCGAGCCTCCAGCTCGGAGCCGCGCTCCAGGCCGTCGTCACCGTGTGCAATCAGGGGGATGCGTCGTCCGGGGGCTCGGTGCCCGTGGAGCTCTACCTGTCGGCGGACACCGTCATCACGCCCGACAGGCCGCTCGTCCCCGCCTCGGACGTGCGCCTCGGCGCGTATTCGATGGTCCAGGTGCCGGCGCCGGCGCCCGGGCAATGCGCGACGGTGAGGCCCTTCGTCACGCTGGACGGGCCCGTGAATGTCCAGGGTGCCTACTACCTGGCCGCCTGGGCGAACCCGCGCCATGGTCCGCCGCCCGTGCCTGAGCGGAACCTGGACAACAACGTGCGCGTGGGCCCCCGCGTGGGCGTGGGGAATCAACCCGACTTCGTCGTCACCTCCGTCACCGCGCCGACGAGCGCCCTGAAGAACCAGCCATTCCTCGCCTCGGCGAAGGTCTGCAACCTGGGGACGGGCTCCGGTTCGGTCTCGGCGCGCTTCTACCTGAGCGCGGATGCCACCATCGTCTCGCATGTGCCGCTCACGCCCGCTTCGGACACGTTCCTGAGCGAGGTGACGGTGGGCCACCTGCAACCGGGGCAGTGCCAGCGCGTGAGTCATCCCGTGTCGGCGAGTCCCGTCCTGGAGGGGCCCTACACGGTGGGCGTGATGGCCGTGGCGAGCAACCTCGCGCCGGAGTTGGACCTGGAGAACAACAGCCGCGCGAGCGCGCCCATCGGCATCGGGTTCCGGCCCGACCTCGTGGTGACGTCCGTGGCGGGGCCTGGGAGTCTGGCCTTCGGGCAGGCACTGACCGCGCAAGCGCGGGTGTGCAATCAGGGGACGCAGGCGGGGCGCGCGCCGGTGACGCTGCTGCTGTCGGCGGATGAGCGGCTCGCGGGGACGTTCTTCGGCTTCGAGCTCCCCGACTTCGTCCTGGGCAGCCAGGACAGCGGGATGCTCGAGCCCGGGGCGTGCCGGGATTTGCCGTTCCAGGCGAACGCGCCGTCCGTCACGCCCGGGGCGTACTACCTGGGCGCGTGGGTGGACCTCGACAACGGCGTCCAGGAGCTGAGTGAGGCCAACAACACCCGCCTGAGCGCGCGGCTGGGCGTGGGCCATGGCCCGGACCTGGTCGTCACCGAGGTGTCGGGTCCCTCGAGTCTGGCGTTCGGTCAATCGCTGGCGGCGCAGGTGCGGGTCTGCAACCAGGGCACGGCGGCCTCGGTGCCCACCACGATGGAGCTGCGGCTGGCGCTGGACACGAACTACCACGGCGAGGAGTCGTCGCTCGGGTCGGCGTCGGTCCCCGCGCTCTCCGAGGGGGCGTGTCAGGTGTTGTCGCTCACGGCGACGCCGGACCTGTTCGGCCACCCCGTGGAAGGAAGTGGCGTCCTGGTCGCTCGCGTCGACGGTGCGAACACCGTGGCGGAGCTGGTCGAGGACAACAACTCGACCTCGGGGGCCCGCATCGACATCGGCTCGCGGTCCGACCTGGTCGTGACGGCTCTCAGCGGCGCGAGCAGCGTCCGGGTGAACGAGCCGTTCGATGTCCAGGTGACGGTGTGCAACCAGGGCACGCTGGGGACCCAGGCCATCGTCCACCTCTACGCGTCGGACGATGAGGTCATCACGCCGGGGACGGGTGGGCAGCCGGGGCAGGACCTGCACGTCGCCACGAAGTACCTCGACGTCGGGCTGGACGCCGGGGCGTGCCACACCACGACGGTGAACGCGACGGCCCTGGGCATTCCCGCGGGCACGTACTTCCTCGGTGCCCACGTGGAGCTGCGCTCCCCGGGCATCGCGGAGTTCTCCGACGAGAACAACACGAAGGCCGCCGGGCGCCTCGGCGTGGGCGACAAGGCCGACTTCGTCGTGACATCGCTGACGGGCCCCGCGAGCGTGTCCACGAACCAGCCCTTCAACCTCGCATACGAGGTCTGCAACCAGGGGACGGTGTCGGCGTCCCAGGCGCAGCTGCACTTCGTCCTGAGCCCGAACGACGCCATCATCGGACAGCCGGATGATCGCTTCCTGGGCATGACGGAGGCTCCCGCTCTGCAGCCGGGCCAGTGCACCACGGGCACCTTCACGGTGCCGCCCGGCCACGCGCCCATCGGCCGCTACCACCCGGGCGCGGTCCTGAGGGCTCCGCCCTCGGTGGTCGAGTTCTTCACGGACAACAACCTCCGCGTGGGTGCCGCGCTCACCGTGACGTACTGAGCCACGCGCCAACAATGAGCCCCCACCCGTCTCTCGAGGGTGGGGGTGCATTCCGCTCCGGTCGTAGGACTCCGAGCACCGCTGTACCCCGAGACACGCACAGGTCACGACGCAGGGTCACCCTGTGAAGTCCTTGTCCGTTTCGAGCAGGGGTCGTTATGAAGAAAGCCCCCTCCCCGAGCAGGACAAGGCCATGCCCCCTTCCTCCTTCGCCAGCCGCGCGCGTCGCTCCGCGCGGACATCCTCGGCCGTGGTCCTCCCCTTCGCGTTCTCGGTGATGCTGTCGCTCTCCGCGTGCGGAGACAGCACGTCCCCCAAGAACGGAGACGCCACCGAGCAGCCCCAGCTCCCCACGCCACCGCGTGTCGAGCCGCCTCCCGTCCCCGTGACGACCCCGGGCCTGGGTGCGACGGAGTACGTGCCGCTGTATGGCGCCGGCCAACAGGTGTTCGAGCAGATTCAGTACACGGAGTCCGACGGCACACGGGTGACGCTCGCGGGCTTCCGTCCCACCAACCGTCACGCACGCGAGCGCGGTGAACCGTGGGAGTCGCCGGACGTTGGCCCTGGCAACTACTTCACCTTCCCGACCTGGTACTTCCAGAACCGCACCTTCGGCCTGATGATTCGAGACGAGGTCCCCGCCGGCCGCTCACGCGTCGAGGTCTCCTTGCGAGTGAACGCGGGGACGTTCGTCAACACAGGCCTCAGCGCCTTCCGCCGCGTCGACGCCAACATCCGTGACTACGGCTGGATGATGAACGTCGGCTTCACCAACCCCAACGAAGGTGGCGCCAACACCTGCCACTCCACGTCGGCGAGGACGGACTGCATGGTCGTCATCCGCGACAACTGGCGCGGACCCAAGCCAGGAACGCCCTTCAAGGTGGGTGATGTCATCGAGCTGGCCCCGGCCCCGTTCCTGGTCCACACGCCCGACAACAGGGCCGTCATCGACGGAGGCGGGAGCCGCTACTACTCCTTCGAGCAGCTCTACCAGGTCGGCGTGGGCATGCGGCCCTGGTACGGCATCGCGCCCATCCTCGACGCGGCGCCGCTGCCCGCGCACACGCTCTCGGGCGGCGAGGCCAGCGTCTCCTACAACTACTCGGAGGAGCCGCACCGGGTGTTCCAGCAGATGGCCAACAACATCGGCATCGCCAACACCCAGCGCTTCGTCGAGGGGCGCCGGCTGTTCCACATCTCGTTCGCGGACGGAAAGCACTCCGAGAGCCCGAACGTGAACCCCGTCTTCACCGAGCACGCGAACCAGCTCGGGCCTCGCTACAACAACGTGAGCTGCATCTCCTGTCATGCCCTCAACGGACGCAGCCCGGTCGCGGCGCCCGGCGCGCGGCTGGATGCGATGGCCATCGAGGTGGCGGCGTCCAGTTCGTCCACTCAGGTCGTCCCGGATGCGACCTACGGGTTGAACGTCCAGCAGCGCGGCGTCGAGGCTGGCGCCACGGACCATGCCGTGTCCATCCCATCCCACGAGGAGCACGTCCACACGCTGCCCGATGGCGAGACGGTCTCCCTGCGCAAGCCCGTGTATGCCTTCACGGGGCCCGTGCCGGCGCAGCTCTCCGTCCGTCAGGCGCCGCAGGTCATCGGCATGGGCCTGCTCGAAGCGGTGGACGAGTCGACCGTGCTGGCGCTGGCCGACCCGACGGACCGAGACGGAGATGGCGTGCGCGGTCTGCCCAACTGGGTCATCAATCCGGAGACGGGCAGCCGGCACCTGGGGCGCTTCGGATGGAAGGCGAGCAAGGCGACGCTGCGGCAGCAGTCCGCGGACGCGCTGCTCAAGGACATGGGCATCACCTCTCCCGTCTTCAAGACGCTCGACTGCCAGCGCGGCGTCCCGGGGTGCAACACGACGAGCGCGGCGACCGAGATCTCCGAGACCGAGCTGGAGCGACTGTCCAGCTACCTCGCGCTGCTGGGAGTCCCAGCCCAGCGCAGCCTGCGCAGCGCCTTCCTCGATGGCATCCGGGTCTCGCCCGAGCATGACGTGGACCCCGTCCGCATCCAGCGCGGCGCCACGCTGTTCGCCCAGGCGCGGTGCACCCACTGCCACACGGCCACGTTGACCACCGGCGCCCACCACCCGTTCGCCGAGCTGCGCAACCAGACGATTCACCCGTACACGGACCTGCTCCTCCACGACATGGGGCCGGGGCTGGCGGACACGCTGACGCAGGGACAGGCGGGGCCTCGACAGTGGCGCACCGCGCCGCTCTGGGGGCTCGGCTCGCTCGAGTCCGTTCAGGGAGGCGCACAGAACGTGCGCTACCTGCACGATGGCCGCGCGCGCACGCTGATGGAGGCCATCGCGTGGCATGGCGGCGAGGCCGACTCCAGCCGCACCCAGTTCGAGGCGTTGAGCGCGGACGAGCGCGGCGCGGTGCTGACGTTCCTCAAGTCACTCTGAACACGAATGGACTCGCTCGTCGCATTGCGGTGCCGCGGCGAGCGAGCCCACCCTCACGTCAGAGCGAGTAGCTCAACATCCAGGTGTAGATGTCATGCCCCGCAGAGCCGCTGTACGTCCGCGACCACGAGTCGTGCCCCACGCCCTGGTAGAGCGTGAGCTTCGCCGGCGGATTCGCGCGCGGGTTGCAGACGGTGTTCAGCTTGTTCACCGGATCGATGGAGCCCCACTGTGACACCACGTTGTCCGCCGTCCCGTGGAACGCCCACACCGGCACGTCCCACATGTTGCAGACGTTGACGCCATTGCCATTCCCGGCAATCGGCACGATGGCCGCGAGCTTGTGGGGATACTCCGCCGCATAGGACCATGTGACGATGGCGCCCGCGGAGAGCCCCGTCAGGTAGATGCGATTCGTGTCCACCCGGTAGTGGCTCTTGGCGAACTCGATGACGTGGTCGATCCGGTCCGTCGGCCAGTAGGCGTTGAAGCGCTGGGGCGCGATGAGGATGAACGGGAAATGCCTCCCGTTTCTCACCAGCAGAGGGGGCGCGGTCGGTCCCATCATCCGCTCGAGGCCATTGGGGTCCGCGACCCCTCCGTTCCCCGCCTGCCCTTCCCCACCCAGGAAGACCACCAGGGGATAGGTCGCCGTCGGGTTGTCGTCGTAGCCCAGCGGCAGGTACTCCCAGTACCCGAAATCCATCCCAGGCACCGTATTGATGGGACGCGCGATGATGTCGCCCTGCGCTGCCCACGCGCCCTGCACGGCCAGCAGGACCAACCCCAACAAGATGCGCCGCGGTGTCGACATGGTGACTCCTCTCCAGCTCGGGTGGAGCCCGTGACGTTAGCAAGTCAGTTGCAAGATCGACAGACTAAGCTCGATTTACAGCTTGAGCGGAGAGATGCGTCGACACCGGGCGGGGCGTGTTCTCAGGGGCCGTTGGTGTCACGGTCTCGCAACACGGCATACGCGGGGCGGATGCGGCCCGCGGTGTCATAGGACAGCGGGCTGCCATCCCACGGCTGGGGCGCGATGATGCCCCGGTCCTGCATGGCGCAGTTCGCGGCCGTCGAGCACTGGTTGGTGTAGTTGTAATAGTAGATGCGCGTGATGCGTCCGCTCAGGTTCGGCAGGCGCAGGATGAACTTCGTCGTGTCGCGCTGAGAGGCATCGCTGAACACGCGCCCATCCGCGTTCCGGTAGAAGGCCCCCACCTCCGTCAGCCACACGTGGCCCACGTCCCAGGTCGAGTCCAGCCCGCCGAGCCAGTTCATGAACGTGCGCGTCGTGCAGCTCGGGTCCCCCGGGATGCAGTGCGCACCGCTCGCCTGATAGCGATTGGCGTCGTGGTGCGGGTGGATGCTCCACAGCTTGGGCCGGTGTCCCCGCAGGAAGACGCGGTAGCGATCCCAGTAGGGGTCATTCGGCGTGGCGTCGAACTCGCCCGCCGCCACCGTGCACTCCGCGCAGATGCTCACCACCAACCGGTAATAGAACGCCGCCCGGAGCGGGCCACAGGACTCCAGATCCTCGCTGGCGCAGGTCGGCTGGTCCAACGGGACTCCGCTCTGGAGCACCGTGTTCGGGAAGTTCGGCTCGTTCCAGGCGCCCACCAGCCAGATGGCCGGATACGTGGCATGGAAGGCCTCGAACGCCGCGCGGTACTCCACATCCGTGGGGGCCAGGAACTTCCCGTTCGCGGCCTTGCGCAGATCACTCGGCCCCAGCGTCACGTAGCGCTCCACGGACTTCGCCGCCGCGGCCTGCATCCAGGCCTCGAACTTCAGGCGTCGGGCGTCATTCGCGGGACGCAGCGCCACGTCGTACGGCACGACGACTCGCGCCCGCTGCACGTTGAGCCCATCCCACGCGGGATGGGAGAAGGTCTCCGCATCCGAGTCGGAGATGCCCAGCGCGAAGTCCACCAGGGGAGCTGACGCTACCGCCTGGCCCTCCCGGAGCTCCGACACTTCGGTCCCACAGCCCAGGACGACGCACGCGACGACGAGCGCCACCCACTGACGGCTCCTGCAACGCGATGAAGAGGTCATACCCTGAAGCCTAGCACGGCAAAGACAGACTGGTTGACTCAGGCAACCACTTTCATTCCGCCTGCAATTTCGCGGAGCGGCGGGACTCGGGCAAGGCATGGGGCGGACACGGCCACGGTGGGTCCCGGAATCCCGGCCCCCTCGTTCCGGTGACGCCAACCGGGCCGGTTCCCGGCATGATGGGACCCTTGTCGCCCCGGAACCGAGCGTCGGTGAAGGGGCCGTCCCGGGAATCGCGCGCACCATGTTCCGACGTCTGGTGGTCGTCTTCGATGCAGGCTCCGAGTCCGAGCACGTCCTTCACGCCGTACGACGGCTGACCTCCGAGCCCGAAGCCGTCTACCTGTACGGCCTGGTCCCCGAGCGCAGTGAGCTGGAGGCGCCGCCGCCCACCAGTCTCACCGTGCTGGACCGGCTCCGGCACACCCTCCAGGACTGGAGCCCCGCCATCCAGGTCACCGGCGCGTTGGAGACGCACCTCGACATCGGCGACCTGGTCCAGGTCTCGCGGCGACACGGCGCGGAGCTCGTCGTGCTGGGCCCCCTCCTGGACACGTCGCCCCGGGCCCGGGTGGGCGCGATGTTGCTGCTCGCCCTCCGCGAGCACCTGCCCGTGCTCTCCCTGGGACGCGCGCCGGACAGGGTCAGCACCGAGCCATTCCGCATGGCCCTGGCCATCGCACCGGACGGCCGGGGACTCGGCGCCGTGGCCAGCTTCCTGCCCCACTGCGCGCAGCCCTCGGAGCTCATCGCGCTCACCACCGGCCTGGCGCCGGAGCAGACCGGAGCGCTCCAGGCCCTCTCGAAAGCGCTGGGCATCACCCAGACGCTGGCCGTCGAGTCGCTCACCGGGAACGCCGCCAGCAGTCGCGCGGAGGCCTTCGACGACGTCGCGCTGCGCTCCGGGGCGAGCCTGCTCGTCGTCCCCGCCGACTCCCTCGCCGACCTGGAGGCCCTGTATGTCGGGCTGACGGGCGCCCGTGCGCTCCAGGAGGCCCGGGTCCCCACCCTCCTCCTGCCACGGACCCAGACAGGGCTGACGCTCTTCGAGGACCATCACGCCGTCTCCGATTCACTCGTGGCGCCCGGCCTGTCCCCGCGCTTCGCTGTCGAGCGCGTCGGGCTGCTGTCCAGCGTCACCCTCCTGGAGCCGGGCCTCGTGACGGTGTTCGCGAACGGCACCGCGCTCGGCGAGGTCCGTCACCAGGGTGGCACCGCCATCATCGACGCCGCGTGGCTCGGGCACCTGCACGGGCTGCATCCCCTGGCCTTCTCCTTCGCGGACCCCTCCGCCTCGCGCGAACTGGTGCCCAGCCATGTGCTCGCGCCGGAGAAGCCGCTGCTGTTGGTGGACAGCCTCGTCGAGGAGGACACGCTCCTGGCCGTCCGCGAGCTCGCCGCGGACCGGTACCACCTGAGCTTCGTGCGGATGCGAGACAGCGACTCGCTCGACGAGCAGCGCGCGCGGCTGCGTGAGCACCTGCCCGACCTCGCGTGGCCCCTGCTGCTCGACGCCAGCGCGTGGCTCGACGATGCCCGGGCGGATGACGTGCCCCGGCAGGTCGATGGACAGCGTCTGTTGCGCGTCGCCACCCGGCTCGCCGCCGCGCACGTGCCCATCGCCGCGGTCATCACGCGCGATGCCTACAAACCCATCCATCCCGCCCTCCGCACGCTCAGCCCCGAGGAGTGCGAGGCCCTGCCCAGGAACACCCCCCTGGAGCCGCTCCCGCTCCCATCCGAGCAGGACGCCTGGGCCCGGGAGCTGACGCTCGCCGGATGCAGCCCGCGCACCGAGGGCCATCACATCGACTTCGAGCTCGACAACGCCCAGGCCCGCGAATCCGTCCTGGCCGCCATCGACGCCGCGCGAAGCACCGTCCATTGGCAGTGCTACATCGTCGAGGACGACCCCATCACCGCCCGCATCACCGAGGCGCTGAAGCGGGCCGCCACCCGAGGTGTCCGCGTGCGCTTCCTCGCCGACGCGCTCTACAGCGGACACGACTCCTTCGGCGCGCTCAACCCCGCCCTCGTCGGGCTCTCCGGCCCCCCCAACGTCGAGGTGCGCGCCATTGCTCCGCTCGTCGGAGGCCCCAACCTCTACGAGCTCAAGCAGCGCAACCACCGCAAGCTCACGCTCGTCGACTCCACGCTCGCATTCGTCTCGGGCCGGAATCTCGGCGCGCCGTACTACACGGGCTTCGACGAGGTGCCACTCGGCCGCGACACCCATTACCGCGACATCCCCTGGCTCGACTGTGGCGCGCGACTGGAAGGACCGCTGGTCACCGACCTGGAGCACGCGTTCCTCGCGGAGTGGACGCGCGCGGGAGGAGAGCCGTTCACCGTGACGCCCTCCGCGCCGGCGGGGACGATGGCGGCCCGAATCGCCCTGCACGAGGGACTCAAGGACACGCACACCCTGGACACGCAGCTCGCGCTCATCCGCCATGCGCGCTCTCGCCTGGTCCTGGTGAACACCTTCCCCCTGCTGCTCGAGCTCCAGAACGCGCTCATCGCCGCCCTCCAGCGGGGTGTCCGCGTGGAGGTCCTCTTCGGCAGCGTGCGGCCCCACCACGGCGACGCGCGGACCTACTTCCCCGGAGGCGCGATTCGCGAGGTGGCCGACCGCTATGTCCGCAGCCGCCTGGACGCGGTCATCGCCGCGGGAGGCATCGCCCACGAGCTGGCGCTGCCCTCGCGGCCTGGTTGGGAGCCGGAGCTGGAGCGCCTCTTCCCCCACGTCCACGCGAAGGTCCTGGTGTGCGACACCCGCGCCGTCGCGGTGGGCAGCGCCAACCTGGACGTCACCGCCGCGTACTGGGAGAGCGAGGCGCTGCTCGTCGTCGAGGACACGCCGTTCACCGAGCGGATGCTCGCGGCGCTCGACGCCCTCTTCGCCACCTCGCGCCGCATCGACCGGCAGGACCCACGGTGGCGGGACGAGGTCGAGCAGCGCGCCTGGGTCGGCCGCAACTGGCCCTCGCTCGTCGGTTGAGGCGCGAGCCCGGTCAGCCGCCGGACGCCCACCGCGTCGCTGCGCCGCCCGGCGCGCGGATGCGCCATGCTGGAGTCACCCATGGCCACGCCTCCCGACACTTTCTGCTTCGCCGCCGTGGGCGACGTGCACGGCCGGATGGACCGGATGGTGTCCATCCTCCAGTCCTGGACGAAGAGCGCGAACCGGGAGCTGGCCTTCGTCCTCCAGGTCGGTGACTTCGAGCCCCACCGCGACGAGGCGGACCTCGCGACCATGGCCGCCCCCGCCCGCTACAAGCAGCTGGGCGACTTCGCGGACTACCACCAGAAGCGCCGGCGCTTCCCCTGGCCCGTGTACTTCATCGGCGGCAACCACGAGCCCCACGGCTACCTGGACTCGGCCCCCGAGGGCTTCCTGCTCACCGCGAACTGCCACTACCTGGGCCGCGTCGGCGTCGTGGAGACCCGCGGGCTGCGCATCGCCGGCCTCTCCGGCATCCACGACGCCCCGGGCTTCCAGAAGCCCCACCCCGCCCTGTCCCTGCTCGGCACCGTCTCCAACAAGGACTATGCGTGCTTCAACGAGGAGGACATCGAGCGGGCCCTGGGCCTCGCGCGGGCGGACATCCTCCTCGTCCATGACTGGCCCTCCGGCCTCGTCGCCGACGAGGACCGCCAGGACTTCCAGCACCAGCGCCGCAGCCCTCATGCGGACGCGGTGGGCAACGAGTACGCCCGACTGGTGGCCGAGGCGCTCCAGCCCCGGCTCGTGCTCTGCGGCCACCTGCACAAACGCTATCGCGGCGCCTTGAAGTGGCCCTCCGGCGCCGCCACCCCGGTCTGCTGTCTGGCGAGTGTCGAACAGGGCGCGGAGGCCTTCGCCATCTTCCAGTCCTCCCGGGGCGCCCTCCAGGAGGTCACCCACCTGGGCACACTGCCTGTCCGCTGAGGCCGACACGCACGCCTGGGCGATAGATGTGGGACAGAACGGCGATTCTTCGAGGCACGAGGGAGGAAGCCGGTGGTACAAGCCCCGCGTGACTTCCGCACCGCCGTCCTCGCCCCCCGACGCCACCTTCGAATCCCTGGGCCTCAAGCCCCAGCTCGTGGAGGCGCTCACCGCCCTCGGTTACGAGGAGCCCACGCCCATCCAGAACGCCTCCCTGCCGCCGCTGCTCGCGGGCAAGGACCTCCTGGGCATCGCCGCCACTGGCACCGGCAAGACGGCGGCCTTCGCCCTCCCGCTGCTGCACCACCTGGTCCCGGGGGAGGCCGGCGCCCACGCCACCTCCGCGCTGGTGCTCGTGCCCACGCGCGAGTTGGCCATGCAGGTCTCCGAGGCCATCCACCGCTACGGCCAGAAGCTCGGCGCCACCGTGCTGCCCCTCTACGGCGGGCAGGTCATCGGCCAGCAGCTGCGCGTGCTCAAGCGGGGCGTGGACGTCGTCGTCGCCACCCCGGGCCGCGCGCTGGACCACCTGCGCCGGGGCACGCTGCAGCTCGACAACGTGCGCACCGTGGTGCTCGACGAGGCCGACGAGATGCTCGACATGGGCTTCGCCGATGACCTCGAGGCCATCCTCTCCGGCACGCCCGAGGACCGCCAGACGGCGCTCTTCTCCGCCACCCTGCCGCCGCGCATCGCCAGCATCGCCGAGCGCCACCTGCGTCAGCCGGTGCGCGTGCGCATCGCCAAGGAGAAGGTGGAGCCGGGCGAGCTGCCGCGCATCCGTCAGACGGCGTACATCGTCCCGCGCGCGTTCAAGATCGCCGCGCTGGGGCGCCTGCTCGACGTGGAGTCCCCCACCGCCGCCATCATCTTCTGCCGCACGCGCACGGAGGTGGATGACCTCACCGTGTCGCTCAACGGCCGGGGCTGGCGCGCGCACGCGCTCCACGGCGGCATGACGCAGGAGCAGCGAGACCGGGTCATCAAGCAGCTCAAGTCCCACGGCACGGACCTGCTCGTGGCCACGGACGTGGCGGCGCGCGGCCTGGACATCCCGCGCCTGTCCCACGTGGTGAACTTCGACGTGCCCAACGCCCCCGAGGCGTACGTGCACCGCATCGGCCGCACCGGCCGCGCCGGCCGTGAGGGCGTGGCCATCACCCTGGTGGAGCCGCGCGAGGCCCGCCTCGTGCGCAACATCGAGAAGGTGACCGGCCAGCGCATCCAGGTGGCCACCGTCCCCACCGTGGCGGACCTGCGCGCCAAGCGGCAGGAGCTGCTGCGCGCCACCCTGCGCGAGACGCTGGTGGCAGGGGGACAGGACTCGTTCCGGGGGCTGGTGGAGGACCTGGCCAGCGAGTTCGAGCCGCTCGACATCGCCGCCGCCGCGGTGAAGCTGCTCCAGGACGCCCAGGACGAGGGCCGCGCGAAGGAGGAGGAGGACATCCCCGCCGTCGCGCCGAGGGAGGAGCGCAAGGAGCGCCCGGGCCGTCCCGGTGCCCCCGCGGGGCGCTCCGGTCCTGGTGGCCGTCCCGAGCGAGGGGGACCTCGTCGAGCCGCCCCGACCTGGGATGTCACCCGCCTGTGGATCGGCGCGGGACGTCAGGCCGGCATTCGCCCCGCGGACCTGGTGGGCGCCATCGCGGGCGAGGCGGGCCTGGACTCGTCGCACATCGGCGCCATCCAGATTGGCGACGGCTTCTCGCTGGTGGAGGTGCCGGAGCCGGAGGCCAACCGCGTCATCGCCGCGCTGAAGGCGGCGACGATTCGCGGCCGCAAGGTCGTCGTCCGCAAGGACCGGGGCTGAGCGAAGGACCCGGGGCGCCGCCTGGGACACCCGGTCTCAGGCGGAGGCCTCGGGTGTCCCCGACGGTGAAGCCACGGTGTCGCGCGGCTGGCGCTTCGGGAAGAAGCGCCGCCAGGACAGGGCGAAGCCGGTCCACACGAGGAAGACGCCGCCCAGCGAGGCGATGGCCGCGATGAGCTGGCCGGGCCAGCCGAGCGCCTCTCCGGTGTGGAGGAAGCGCAGCCAGGTGCGCACCTTGCGGCCGCTGTTGAACTCCGCGTAGCCCTCGCTCCTGGCGACTTCACCCGAGAAGGGATTCACGGAGACCTGGGTGGTCGCGAAGTAGGGCCAGCCGTCCTGCTTCAGGTTGAAGGTGACGGCGTCCACCGCGGCGTCGGGCTTGCCTCCCTTCGCCTCGCGTGGCGGCGACGGCACCCGGTACGTGATGCTCGTCCAGGCGGGCGTCTGTTCCTCCACGACGCCCAGCATCGAGCCCAGGTCCTTGCGCGGGGCATCCTCCGTCGGCGGCGTCACCTTCACGCCCGCCGAGCCCGGGCCCTGCTGCGCCGGAGGCGTGTTGCCCGTCAGCGTGTAGACGAAGTCGGACGCCCACTTGTACGAGATGACCATGCCCGACGCCGTGAGGACGATGAGCACGGGCAGCGTCCAGAAGCCGATGACGTTGTGCCAGTTGAAGTCGCGCGGCTTGCCCTTCAGGCCCCGCCGGAACCACAGCACCGGCCGCACCGTCTTCAGCGTCCACTTGCGCGGCCACCAGAGGTACAGCCCGGAGAGGGCCAGGAACAGGAAGCCCGCGTTGCAAGCGCCGGTGATGGCCTTGCCCACCGGGCGGTTGTCCCCCGCCATCGACACCCAGCGGTGCCACTCCGTCATCACCTGGAAGAAGGAGCGCCAGCCCTTCGCGTCACTCTCACGCACCGCCCCCGTGTAGGGATTCACGAAGACGACGCCCGCGCGCCCCAACGCCACCTGCACCGCCGCCGTCTCCGACGGGAACACGGTGATGCCCGACACCTGCGCGTCCGGCTTCGCCTCGCGCGCCTTCGCGACCAGGTCCTCCAGCGACAAGCGCGGCGCGTTCGGCCCGGGAGCGGACACGGTGCGTGAGCCGGCCTCCGCCCACTCGAGGACCTGTCGCTCGAAGGCGATGGCGACCCCTGTCACCGACATGAGGGCGACGACCAGCCCCACCACGAGTCCAACCACGAGGTGAATCCAGAAGAGCGTCTTGCGAAACGGGAGGACCATGGGCGCTTCACTTCACGGCGTCGCGACGGGAGCGTCGGAGAAGGTGTCGATATTGAGAATCATTATCGCCACTGCCGCTCGCAGGAGTACGCCCATTCCCGGGCAGCGTCAACGCACGGCGCGGCCCACCTCACAGCCGGGTGTAATTCCAGCTCACCGCGCGACCGCCGGAATACGGCATCACACCGTGGAACACGCGCGGGTCCTCGTCGAACACGAGCGGCAGGAAATGCCTGTCGCCGTCCCACATGGGCAGGCGGGGGAGCTCGGTGAGGGGAACCCAGGAGAGCGTGCCCTCGGCGTTGCGCTCCAGCGGGGTGCCCTCGAAGGCGTCGATGCGGAAGACGAAGCCGAGCCAGTCCTCGCCCTGCTTGCCGAAGCCGGGCCAGGAGAGCGTCCCGCGCAGCACCATCCGGGTGCACTCGATGCCGGCCTCCTCGCGGATCTCGCGGCGCATGCACGCGGCCACGTCCTCGTCGCGCTCCATCTTCCCGCCCAGGCCGTTGTACTTGCCCAGGTGCGCGTCCTCCGGCCTCGCGTTGCGGTGGATGAGCAGCACGCGGCGCTGATCCGGCGACATCACGTAGCCCAGGGTGCCGATGATGGGTGAGTAGGGCATGGGCGCGCACCTCACCATGAGCCTGCGTCCGAGGGGAGGCCCTTGTTGGCACCTCGCCCCGCCACCCCTCTGCCGGCCCCCTGCTCCCGCCCGTCTTTACGGGAGTCAACGCGACGCGTTAGCGTAGGGCCACACAGCGATGACCTCCCGCGTCAGGCGGGAAAGGGGAAGTTGATGACCGCGATCCTCCCCGGCCGGTACGGCCTCTACGAGCCCGAGACCGAACACGACGCCTGCGGGGTGGGCTTCGTGGCCCACCTGCGAGGTGAGCGCTCTCGAGGAATCGTGGAGGACGCCCTGGAGCTGCTCAACCGGCTCAGTCACCGGGCGGCGGCGGGGAAGGATCCACGGACGGGCGACGGCGCCGGCATCCTGGTGCAGTTGCCGCATCGCTTCTTCGAGCACGAGGCGCCGGGCCTGGGCTTCGAGCTGCCCCCGCGTCGGCAGTACGGCGTGGCGCAGGTGTTCCTGCCCAAGGAGGTGGACGCGAGGGCCGCGTGTGAGGCGGCGCTCGAGGAGGTGGTGGCCGAGGAGGGCCAGCGCGTGCTGGGCTGGCGCGACGTGCCGGTGGCGCCCGAGCACCTGGGGCCGGTGGCGTTGGAGGCCGCGCCCGTCATCCGGCAGCTCTTCATCGCCCGGCGACGCGTGGTGCCCAGCGCCTTCGAGCGCAAGCTGTACCGCATCCGCAAGCTGACGGAGAACCGCGTGCAGGCACGCGGCGTGGACCCGAAGGGCCGCTTCCACATCGCCAGCCTCTCGTCGGAGACGCTCATCTACAAGGGCCTGCTGCTGCCCGCCGACCTGCCCCGCTTCTTCGTGGACCTGCAGCACCCGGAGTTCGTCAGCGCGCTGGGGCTGGTGCACTCGCGCTTCTCCACCAACACGTTCCCCACGTGGGAGCTGGCGCAGCCGTTCCGCTTCATCGCGCACAACGGCGAAATCAACACGCTGCGTGGCAACCGCAACTGGATGACGGCGCGGCGCGGCCTGCTCCAGACGGCGCGGCTGGGCGGGAGCCTGGAGCCGCTGTGGCCCATCATCGTCCCGGGCAAGAGCGACTCGGCGCAGTTCGACAACATGGTGGAGCTGCTCTACCTGGGTGGGCGCACCCTGCCCCACGCGATGATGATGATGATTCCGGAGGCGTGGGAGGGCGACGCGCTGATGTCGGACGAGAAGCGCGCGTTCTACGAGTACTCCTCCGCGCTCTTGGAGCCGTGGGACGGGCCCGCGGCCATCGCCTTCACGGACGGGCAGCTCATCGGCGCGACGTTGGACCGCAATGGATTGCGGCCCGCGCGCTACCTCGTCACCGAGGATGACCGCATCATCCTGGCCTCGGAGACGGGCGTCATCGACGTGCCGCCCGCGCAGGTGCGCCGCAAGGGACGGCTGACGCCGGGCCGCATGCTGCTGGTGGACACCACGGAGGGCCGCATCCTCGAGGACGAGGAGGTGAAGCGGGACATCAGCTCGCGCTGGCCGTATCGCAAGTGGCTGGAGCGCAACGTCTTCACCTTCGACGACCTGCCCACCGTGGCCGCGCCGGAGCGGCTGCGCGGTGACGAGCTGACGCGGCTGCAGGGGGCGTTCGGCTACACGGTGGAGGACATCCGCACGGTGCTCACGCCCATGGCGGAGACGGGCAAGGAGCCGGTGGGCTCCATGGGCACGGACACGCCGCTCGCGGTGCTCAGCGACCAGGCCCCGAGCCTGTTCTCGTACTTCCATCAGCTCTTCGCGCAGGTGACCAACCCGCCCATCGACCCGCTGCGAGAGAAGCTGGTGATGACGCTGGCCACGGCGCTGGGCCCGGAGAGCAACACCTTCGAGGAGACGCCGGAGCAGTGCCACCGGCTGTCGTTGCCCGGCCCCATCCTGACGAACGGACAGCTCGCGCGGCTCGCGAGCATCCGGGGCGAGGGCCTGTTCGAGACGCGGCGCCTGTCGCTGCTCTATCCGCTGGAGGGCGGCGAGGGCGCGCTGGAGGACGCGGTGGAGAAGCTGTGCGCCGCGGCGGTGGACGCCGTGGACGCGGGCGCGAGCATCCTGCTCCTCAGCGACAGAGGCGTGGACGTCACGCACGCGGCGATTCCCGCGCTGCTGGCCATGTCGGCGGTGCACCAGCGCCTGGTGCGCGACGGCATCCGCATGTACACGGGCCTGTTGCTGGAGACGGCGGAGGCGCGGGAGGTGCACCACTTCGCCTGCCTCTTCAGCTACGGCGCGGCGGCGGTGAATCCGTACCTGGCGCTGGACACGGTGCGCTCGCTGGCGGACTCGGGCGAGCTGGGTGTGGACGCGGAGAAGGCGCAGGACCGCTACGTCCACGCGGTGGAGGAAGGGCTGATGAAGGTGATGTCCAAGATGGGCATCTCCACGCTCCAGTCCTACCGAGGCTCGCAGCTCTTCGAGGCGGTGGGGCTCCAGCGCGGGCTCATCGAGCGGCACTTCACCGGCACGTCCTCGCGAGTGGAGGGCGTGGGTCTGCCCGAGCTGGGCCGCGAGGTGGCGGAGCGACATGCCCGGGGCTTCGAGCCGTCCGAGGGCGAGCTGCCCCTGGGAGGCCAGTACCGGTGGCGACGCCAGGGCGAGCGGCACAAGTGGAACCCGGCCACCATCGCGAAGCTCCAGGCGGCGGTGCGCGGCAACGACGCGGCGCTGTTCACCGAGTACTCACGGCTGGCGGACGACGAGACGCACGAGCACTGTAACCTGCGCGGGCTGTTGGAGGTCTCGACGGAGCGCTGTCGCCCTGTCCCGCTGGACGAGGTCGAGTCGGCGCTGTCGCTCGCGCGTCGGTTCGTCACGGGCGCCATGTCGTTCGGCTCCATCAGCGCGGAGGCCCACGAGACGCTGGCCATCGCGATGAACCGACTGGGTGGGCGCTCGAACAGTGGCGAGGGTGGCGAGGAGTCGCGTCGCTACACGCCGGACGAGGACGGCAACCTGCGCCGCAGCGCCATCAAGCAGGTGGCGAGCGCGCGCTTCGGCGTCACCACCGAGTATCTGGTGAACGCGGACGAGCTGCAGATCAAGGTCGCCCAGGGTGCGAAGCCCGGTGAGGGCGGCCAGCTCCCGGGCCACAAGGTGGATGAGCGCATCGCGCGTGTGCGGTGGTCCACGCCGGGCGTGACGCTCATCTCCCCTCCTCCGCACCACGACATCTACTCCATCGAGGACCTGGCGCAGCTCATCTACGACCTCCAGTCCACGAACCCGTCGGCGCGGGTGAGCGTGAAGCTGGTGAGCGAGGTGGGCGTGGGCACCATCGCCGCCGGCGTGGCCAAGGCGGGCGCGGGCTGCGTCGTCGTCTCGGGCTACGAGGGCGGCACGGGGGCGTCCCCCATCTCGAGCATCCACCACGCGGGGCTGCCGTGGGAGCTGGGGCTGGCGGAGACGCAGCAGGTGCTGGTGCACAACGGGCTGCGCTCGCGCATCCGGGTGCAGGTGGACGGAGGTCTGCGCACCGCGCGCGACGTGCTGGTGGCCGCGCTCCTGGGGGCCGAGGAGTTCGGCATGGCCACCGCGAGCCTCGTGGCCGTGGGCTGCGTGATGCTGCGCAAGTGCCACCTCAACACGTGCTCGGCGGGCATCGCCACGCAGGACGGCGCGCTGCGCGAGCGCTTCCAGGGCAAGCCCGAGGACGTGGTGAACTTCTTCCTGCTCATCGCGGAGGACCTGCGGCGGAAGATGGCGGAGCTGGGGGCGCGGCGGCTGGAGGAGCTGGTGGGTCGGGTGGACCTCTTGCGCCAGCGCGCGGCGGTGGACCACTGGAAGGCGCGGCGGGTGGACCTGTCCGCGCTGCTGGCGGCTCCCGCGGCGCCGGAGAGCGAGCCCCGGCACTGCATCGAGGCTCGGTCCAAGGATGTGTCGGACCACCTGGACCACGAGCTGCTGCGTGACGCGCAGGCCGTGCTGGAGGGTGGCCCGGCGATGTTGCTGACGCGGCCGGTGAGCAACACGCACCGCGCGGTGGGGACGATGCTCTCGGGCGAGATTGCGCGGCGACATGGCGCGCGCGGGCTCCCGGATGGCCGGCTGCACGTGCGGCTGAAGGGCTCGGCGGGACAGAGCTTCGGTGCGTTCCTGGTGTCCGGCGTCACGCTGGAGCTGGAGGGCGACGCGAACGACTACGTGGGCAAGGGGCTGTCGGGTGGGCGCATCATCGTCTACCCGCATCAGTCGAGCCGGTTCGTGGCCGAGGAGAACGTGCTGGTGGGCAACACGGCGCTGTACGGCGCGACGGCGGGTGAGGTGTACCTCCGTGGGCTCGCGGGTGAGCGCTTCGCGGTGCGCAACAGCGGCGCGCAGGCGGTGGTCGAGGGCGTGGGCGACCATGGCTGCGAGTACATGACGGGCGGCGTGGTGGTGGTGCTGGGACCCACGGGCCGCAACTTCGCGGCGGGCATGAGTGGGGGTACGGCGTACGTGTTGGACCGGGAGATGGCCTTCCGGCAGCGGTGCAACCTGGAGATGGTGGAGCTGGAGTCACTGGTGGACGAGTCGGAGATCTGGCTCGTCCACGGGATGATCGAGCGGCACCTGAAGCACACGCACAGCTCGCTGGCGCGGCGGGTGCTCGACAACTGGGAGCTGATGGTGCCCCGGTTCGTGAAGGTGATGCCGACGGACTACAAGCGCGTGCTGCAGGCGCGGCGCGCGGCGAAGAAGCCCCCGGAGACCTCGGTGGGTGCGCAGCTCCAACACGTCGTGGGCGGGAGGGGCTGAGTCATGGGCAAGCCGACCGGATTCACTGAGTGGGGCCGTGTCCACGCGCCGAAGCGTGAGAAGGAGGAGCGGCTCGGGGACTACCGCGAGTTCGCGCTGCCGCTCTCCGTCGAGGAGGCGAAGCGACAGGCCGGACGCTGCATGGACTGTGGCGTCCCCTTCTGTCACCAGGGGTGTCCCCTGGGGAATCTCATCCCGGACTTCAACGAGGCGGTGTACCGGGGCCGCTGGCGCGAGGCGTATGAGCTGCTGAGTCGCACCAACGGGTTCCCGGAGATGACGGGGCGGCTGTGCCCCGCGCCGTGCGAGGCGGCGTGTGTGCTCGCCATCGACCGGGACGCGGTGACGATCGAACAGATGGAGAAGGAGATCTCCGAACGGGCGTTCGCGGAGGGCTGGGTGAAGCCTCGGCCGCCGCAGCGGAGGACGGGGCGCACGGTGGGCGTGGTGGGGTCGGGGCCCGCGGGCCTGGCGGCGGCGGCGCAGCTCAACGCGGCCGGACACACCGTCACGGTGTACGAGCGGGATGCGCACGTCGGCGGCCTGCTGCGCTACGGCATCCCGGACTTCAAGCTGGAGAAGTCCGTGGTGGAGCGTCGCATCGCGCTGATGGAGGCGGAGGGCGTGGTGTTCCGCACGGGCGTGGACGTGGGGGGCTCGGTGAGCTTCCGCGAGCTGCGCGGTCGGCATGATGCGCTGCTGCTGGCGATGGGCGCGCGCAGGGCACGTGAGCTGGAGGTGGAGGGGCGCGAGCTGGCGGGAGTGGTGCAGGCGATGGAGTACCTGGAGCACCAGAACCGGCTCGTGGGTGGGCATGGAGAGGCGCAGGCGCGGCTGGATGCGTCGGGCAAGAACGTGGTGATCCTGGGTGGTGGTGACACGGGCTCGGACTGCCTGGGCACGGCGCTGCGCCAGGGCGCGAAGAGCGTGCGGCAGGTGGAGCTGTTCCCGGCGCCGCCTGTGATTCGTTCGACGGAGAACCCGTGGCCCCGGTGGCCGGTGGTGTTCCGCACGTCGTCGAGCCAGGAGGAAGGCGGCGATCGCTCGTTCGCGATGATGACGAAGCGGCTGGAGGGGTCGGACGGGAAGCTGGAGAGGCTGCACGCGGTGAAGGTGGAGGTGCAGCGCTCCGTGGGCGGAGGGGCGAGGCTCGTGGAGGTACCGGGCTCGGAGACGACGCTCGAGGTGGACCTGCTGATCCTCGCGATGGGCTTCACGGGGCCGGAGACCACGGGGCTGGAGGAGCTGGGCGTGGCGATTTCGCCCAGGGGCACCGTGCAGGTGGACTCACGCTTCGCCACGTCGGCGGAGGGCGTCTACGGCGCGGGCGACGCGAGCCGAGGGGCCAGCCTCATCGTCTGGGCGCTGTCAGACGGACGGGAGGCCGCGAAGTCCATCGACGCATATCTGTCCGGCGGCGTCTCGGTGTTGCCGACGCGCGGCGCGGACAGTCCGTTCTGAGCATGATGGTGCCCCATGGCACGAACGGATCCCGACGAGGCCATCCAGGGCCTGTGCGCGGTCATCGAAGCGCTCGAGGGTCGGGCACGAGACCTCTGGGATGCGTGCACGACCCGAAGCTTCGACATCGGCATCGAGGGTGGGACCGAGCCCCGTTCGACAATCTGGCCTCTGCAGGTCGACACCCTGACGAAGGTAGCCCGTCTCCGAGGCACCCTCGCCATCACCGTCTATGCGGCTCGACAGGTCCTTGACGAGGAAGAGACCTCGTCAGGGACCTAGGCATGGGCTGGATCGCCGTCGGAACATTCCGATGCCGGATGGACAACTGGAAGGGATGCCCTTCGAGCGAACACTTCCCCATCCCCATGGGGTGGCTTCACACGCGCGTCGAACAAGCCACCTTTGTGCGCCCCATCGCATCGGTGCCCTCCCATGGACCCGCGGCTCCTCCGCTCCTCGCTGTACCTGTTGCTGCTGCTCACGGGCCTGTGCTGCGGGGACCAGGACGCACAATCCCAGTCGACCCGTGGCCTCGGTGGAGCGCCTGAGGTCCAGGACGCCCCCTACCCCGTGGATGACCTCGCCGGAGGTCGCCTCAGCTCCAACCCGCATGCACTGACCGATGTCGGCGGCATGCTCTACTTCGTCGCCACGGACCGCGCCCGTGGCACCGAGCTCTTCAAGAGCGACGGCACCGACCAGGGCACCCTCCTCGTCAAGGACGTCCGCCCAGGCCGCCTCGGCTCACGGCCTCGCGAGCTCACCGCCCTGGGAGACACCCTCTTCTTCGTCGCCGATGATGGCATCCACGGCGAGGAGCTGTGGCGCAGCGACGGCAAGGCCTCCTCCACCCGGCTCGTCACGGACCTCATGCCCGGCAATGAGAGCTCGAGCCCCCAGGCGCTCACCGTGCTCGACGACTCGCTCTACTTCCTCGCCACACAGGCAGCGTCTCGCACCGAGCTCTGGCGAACCGACGGAACCCCCTCCGGCACACAGCGCATCCAGGACCTCGCCAAGCGCGACGAGGACGACCTCCCCACGCACCTCACCCCGTCGAATGGCCGCCTCTTCTTCTTCATGGGCAACACCCTGTGGCGCAGCGACGGCTCGCCCCGGGGCACCCACGCCGTTCGGAGCCTCGACGCCCCGCCCGGCACCCTCGTCCGCCCCAGCGCGCTCACCGATGTCGCCGGACAGCTCTTCTTCTTCGTGCGCCACGAACGCGAGGACGACCTCCCCGCCCTGCCTCCGTTCCTCTCGCTCTGGACCAGCGACGGGACCCCGAATGGCACGAAGCACGTCACCAACCTCTCGCTCCCCATCGTCGACGCCTCACCCCGCGCCGTCGCCGCGGGCTCCCTCCTCTTCTTCGTCACCCACACCTCCACGCACGGGGACGAGCTGTGGCGCAGCGATGGCACCTCTCATGGCACCTTCCTCGTGCGCGACATCGCCCCGGGTCCCGACAGCGCCAATCCTCGCGAGCTCACCGCGCTAGACGGACGCCTCTACTTCTCCGCGTGGACCCCCGAGCACGGGGACGAGCTGTGGCGCAGCGATGGCACCGCCGAAGGCACCGTGCTCATCAAGGACATCACTCCAGGGCCCGAAGGCTCGGCGCTCGCATTCCTGCGCGCCACCCTCGGCCGGCTGTACTTCTCCGCGAGGGAGCCCGGGAAGGGACACGAGCCGTGGACCAGCAACGGCTCCGGACGCGGCACCTCGCGCATGGAAGACCTCGCCCCTGGCGCGTATTCCTCCTCCGCTCGCGACTTCACCGTCAGCGGCCGACGCGTCTTCTTCACCGCGAACACCCGGGCCGCCGGCGCGGAGCTCTGGGCCAGAGACCTGGGCTACGACTTCCGAGTCCTCTCCCGCCGCCTCTCGCGCACGAGCGACGACGAGGACGCGCGCCTGAGCACCTCTGGCCCCGCACGCCTCATCCAGGACATCCATCCCGGCGCGGGCGGCCCCGATCCCCATGCCTGGGTGACTCGCGCGGGAACCCTCTTCTTCGACGCCAACGACGGCAGCGTGGGTCAGGAACCCTGGCGCACCGACGGAACCGCCGAGGGCACCGTGCTCATCAAGGACCTCCGCCCCGGCCCCCTCTCTTCCGAGCCCTCCGGCTTCGTCGTCCTCGGCCCCTGGGTCCTCTTCTTCGCCGATGACGGCGTGCACGGCCGCGAGCTCTGGCGCACCGACGGCACCTCGCAGGGCACCACCCTCATCAAGGACATCCGCCCCGGCCTGGGAAGCAGTCAGGGCGCGGGCACCCCCGTGGTGATGAACGGCGTCGCGTACTTCAACGCTCGCGACGCGCTCCATGGCGAGGAGCTCTGGCGCACCGACGGAACTCCGCAGGGAACCGTGCTCGTCAAGGACCTCGCCCCGGGTGTCGACGACAGCTCACCCCGTCACCTCACGCCATTGGGCTCGCGCATCTTCTTCACCGCCGACGTCCCCGACCTGGGCTGGGAGCTGTGCGTCAGCGACGGCACCGAAGCAGGCACCCGGCTCGTCAAGGACATCCGCCCGGGGCCCGCGGGCTCCTTCCCGTCCTCGCTCACGGTTCGCGGCCAGCGCATCGTCTTCGCGGCGAACGATGGACGGCAGGGAGACGAGCCCTGGGTCAGCGACGGCACCGCGCCCGGCACCTATCTCCTCGGGGACCTCTGGCCCGGCCCCGAGGGCTCGTCCCCCGCCTCCTTCACCGCGACGGGAGATCGCGTCTACTTCGCCGCCACCGAGCCCTCCGTCGGCCGCGAGCCCTGGTCCACCGACGCCACCCGTCCCGGCACCGCGCGCGTGTTCGACGTGAACCCCGGCCCCTCGGGCTCCTATCCCGAGGACTTCACGGCCCTGGGGCCGAGCGTCCTCTTCAGCGCGGACGACGGGGTCCACGGCCGCGAACCCTGGCGCGCGAACCGGACCCCCGACGACGCCGTCCTCGTGAAGGACCTGAACCCCGGCCCCCAGGGCTCCGAGCCTCGATGGATGACCTCCGTCGGCGCGCTCGTCCTCTTCCACGCCGACGACGGCCGCAACGGCGCCGAGCTTTGGGAGTCCAACGGCACCACGGCGGGAACCGTCCTGCGCCAGGAGCTGGCCCCCGGACAACGGGGCTCGCTCCCCTACGTGTTCACGCCCACGAACACGCAGACCTTCTTCCTCGCGGACGACGGCGCCCAGGGCATCGAGTGGTGGGTCCTGCGGCTCCCTGCTTCGCGCGAGCGCGAATGAATCCGCCCCCCGCAAGGCCTCTCCGGGCTCGCCGGGAATAGATATTTCTCCCAACCGTTGCCGCAGTGTTCACCCTATCCTCATTCCTTTTTCCCCGGAGTCATCGCCATGACCAGCGAGCAGTCCCTCATCGTGACTGATACCGACCTGGACCGTCTGCGCCAGGTCATCGACCACCATGGAGGGGGCCGCACCGCCGAGCTCGTCGAACTGCTCGAGTCGGAGCTGGGCCGCGCGCATGTCATGAGCTCGCAGACGGTGCCCCCCAGCGTGGTGACGATGAACAGCACCGTGCTCTTCGAGGACGAGCAGACCGGCGAGCAGCGTCAGGTGACGCTCGTCTACCCGAAGGACGCGCGCAGCGACGAGGGCCGCATCTCCGTGCTGGCGCCCATCGGCAGCGCCCTCATCGGCCTGTCCGTGGGCCAGTCCATCGTCTGGCCGCTGCCGAACGGCCGCACCAAGCGGCTGCGCATCGTCGCCGTGCCGTACCAGCCCGAGGCCGCGGGCCACTACCACCTCTGAGGGCCCTCGAGGCGCCCGTCCCGTCCGTCGAGAGGGACGGGCGTCGACGATTCCCTCAGCGCAGCCCCACCCGCTTCGACAGCTCCTGCGCCAGCGAGCGCAGCTCCTCGACACCCGGCGCCGCGGGGCTCGTGTCGAAGACGACCTCGTAGCCCAGCCCCGCTTGATTGATGGACTCCGAGCGCGGGATGCGCGCCCGCAACACCGGCACCGTCGAGTCCTTCAGCGCCTCCTCCATCGCCCCGTTCGTCGCAGGCGTGCGCCGGTCCCACAGGTTCACCACCGCCACCAGATCGCCGCCCTGCGCCTCGCGCACGTCGCGCCACGCGGCCTCAATCTCTCCCAAGCCCTGCAGCGCGAACGCGCCCGTGGGCACCGGCGCCACCACCAGGTCCGCGAACGCCAGCACCGCCTCCGTGTACGCGCCGATGCTCGGCGGCGTGTCCACGAGGATGACGTCCGGCGTCCAGCTCAGCGTCTTGAGCGCGCGCGGAATCGCCTGGAGCCGGTGACCCCACTGGAACAGCTCGCGCTCCATCGCCGCCATGCGCGGCGCGGCCGGAGCGATGAAGAGCGTGGGCCGCTTCGGTGACGCCACCACCACGTCGTCCAGCCGGTACTTCGGCCGGGGCCCCAACGCCTCCGCGATGCACGGCCCCTCGCGGCTCTCCAACCCCAGCACCAGCGACGCGTGCGCCTGGGGGTCCATGTCCAACACGAGCACCCGCCGGCCCGCGTCCGCCAGCGCGGAGGCCACGTGCGCGCAGAGCGTGGTCTTCCCCACGCCGCCCTTGATGGTGCAGAACGCAATCAACGCCATGGGCCCGTCCTATACCGGATCTCCCACGCCGCCACCGACCTCCCACGCGAGCCCTCTGGCGCCCCGGCACCTCTCAGAACACCCCTGAATTCCGGACGCTCCGGAATGGTACGGCCGCACCATCCAGGGGCGCTCCAGAATGGTGCAACGCCCCGGAATGTCAGACCTCCCGCCAATAATTCCAGCCACTTGGCCATGGCATCCCACGTGCTGAAGCACGGGGCATCAGGGCGTCCTCCCGAGGAGGCCCGCCAGCTTGAGGAGGCATTTCATGGATATCCGGTTCTACGGCGTTCGCGGCAGCATCGCGGTTTCTGGTTCACGCATCGGCGGCAACACGGCCTGCGTGGAGGTCACGAGCCAGGGCCACCGGCTGATCCTCGACGCGGGCACGGGCATCCGCGCGTTGGGCGAGTCGATGATGCGCGAGCCGATTCCGCACGACGTGACGATGTTCTTCTCGCACCTGCACTGGGACCACGTGCAGGGCTTCCCCTTCTTCACGCCGGCGTACCTGCCCACGTCGCGGCTGACGATGTACGGCCCCGGCGCCAATGGCGCGCAGGCGCTCCAGTCGGAGCTGGCGGCGCAGATGCAGCCGCCGCACTTCCCGGTGCCGCTGAGCACCATGCGCTCGAAGATGGACTTCCTGTCCGCGCTGCACGCGAGGACGGTGGAGGTGGGGCCGTTCAAGGTGACGCCCATCGACGTGCCGCACCCGCAGGGGTGCCTGGCGTACCGCGTGGAGGCGGACGGGCACTCGTTCATCTACGCGACGGACGTGGAGCTGCGGATGGAGGACCTGTCGCCGGAGGTGGCGCGGCTGTTCGAGGGCGCGGACGTGCTGTGTCTGGACGCGCAGTACACGCCCGACGAGTACAACGGGAAGAAGGGCATCCCGAAGAAGGGCTGGGGCCACTCGACGATGATGGACGCGGCGGGCGTGGCGAAGACGGTGGGCGCCCGGCGGCTGTGCCTGTTCCATCATGACCCGGCGCACTCGGACGAGGTGCTGGAGGACATGGCCGAGCAGGCGCGGGAGCTGTTCCCGGTGTGCGAGCCGGCGCGCGAGGGTCAACGACTGGTGCTGGGCCGCGCGGCCTGAGAGGTGGGCCGGACGATGCCACACGGATGCTATGGTGACGCTTCGGCCTTCATCCTCCCGCCCCTGCCCACCATGCCCCCCGCCCCGGATGTCACCCAGGTCCTCCTCCCCTTCGGGGCGCTGGTGGGCCGTGAGGTGGACCTCGACGCCTTCCTCCAGACGTTGATGGACCGCATCGCCGCCACCATGCAGGCGGACCGGGGCACGCTGTGGTTGTTGGACCCGGCGAGGCGCGAGCTGTTCAGCCGCGCGGCGCACCTGCCGGAGGTGTCCCAGATTCGCGTGAAGCTGGGCCAGGGCGTGGCCGGCACCGTGGCCCAGCAGGGCCAGCCCATCAACGTGCCGGACCCGCGCGGCGAGCAGCGCTTCTTCGCGGACATCGACCGGATGACGGGCTACCGCACCACCAGCCTGCTCGCGGTGCCGCTGCGTGACGTGGATGGTGCGCTGTACGGCGTGCTCCAGGTGCTCAACCGCCGGGGCGCGGACCGCTTCACGCCCGAGGACACCGAGCGGCTGGACGCCATCGCCTCGCAGGTGAGCTCCGCGCTGCAGAGCACCAGCCTCTACCAGGAGCTGCAGCGCGCCAAGGACCAGCCCCAGGCGCCGGTGGGCTACTTCTTCAACCGCATCATCGGCGAGTCCCCCCAGCTCCAGAGCATCTACCGGCTGGTGCGCAAGGCCGCGCCCACCGACGCCACCGTGCTGCTGCGCGGAGAGAGCGGCAGCGGCAAGGAGCTGTTCGCGCGCGCCGTGCACGTCAACGGTCCTCGCCGCGACAAGCCGTTCATCAAGGTCGACTGCGCCGCCCTGCCCGCCACGCTCATCGAGAACGAGCTGTTCGGCCACGAGAAGGGCGCCTTCACCGGCGCGGACCACCGGATGCCCGGCAAGTTCGAGGCGGCCGACAACGGCACCGTGTTCATCGACGAGATTGGCGAGCTGCCCCTGCCCGTACAGGGCAAGCTGTTGCGCGTGCTGCAGGACCGCGAGTTCGACCGCGTGGGTGGCACACAGGCCATCAAGGTGGACGTGCGCATCGTCGCGGCCACGCACCGGGACCTGGCGCGCATGGTGGCCGAGGGCCGCTTCCGCGAGGACCTCTACTACCGCATCAAGGTCGTGGAGGTGGTGCTGCCCCCGCTGCGCGAGCGCGGCGCCGAGGACATCGAGCGGCTGGCCCGGCACTTCATCGCCACCGCCGCGCGGAGACACCGGCTGGTGACACCTCGCCTCAGCCCCGCCGCGCTGGAGCGACTCAAGCGCTACCGGTGGCCCGGCAACGTGCGCGAGCTGGAGAACTGCATCGAGAGCGCCGTGGTGCTGTGCGAGGGGGAGATTCTCGAGGAGCACCTGCCCCTGCCGGACATGGACCGCGTCCCCGGGAGCACGCCCGCGGAGCCCGTGCGCGCCGCGACGCCCGCGGTGTCCGAGACGGGCCTGAAGTCCCTGGCCGAGGTGGAGCGCCTGCACATCCTGCGCGTCCTGGACGCCGTGAAGGGCAACCGCACCGCCGCCGCGAAGGTGTTGGAGATTGGCCGCAACACGCTCGCCCGCAAGCTCAAGGAGTACGGCCTCGCCGACGAGGCGTGAGCGCCGCTCCCCGGTGGGCAGGCGGCCTTCCGGGTCAGTCCAGAATTATCCCTTGGAACCGACAGCACGTGCCTCCCGGTAGAACCTGGAGCATGCTGGCGCGGCTGATTCATTCCGTCCGAGGGGAAGCCCATGAAGGTCATCGAGTCGCTGCTCGCCCAACTTCCGCAGGCGCTGGCCGAGAAGCTTCCGGACGTGAAGCTGCAGGACCAGGACATCCGGGTGACGCTCGAGCAGGAGGGCCTCACGCGGGACAACATCCTGCCGCCCAAGCTGAGCCTCGCGGACTTCACGCTCTCGTTCGATGCGGCGGTGGAGGCCACGGTCCGCAACTTCAACTCGCCCGGTGACGTGGACGAGAACGGCGTGGTGGGCGAGCCCGCCGCCGCCAACGCGCCGGCCTCCGATGGCTCCCGGCCCCAGTTGTTGCTGGGAGGCAACCTCGGCTGGATGCGCTACCAGGCCACGGCGCGCATCAAGTCCGCGGGGTCCACCGGCTCGCTGCCCTTCGTGTCGGGCCAGGGCAAGAGCGAGGTGTTCGCCACGCTCAGCGACTACCGGGCGCACCCGCTGACGCGGAACATGCGCGAGGCGGCGAAGGAGGACCTGTCGCATCCGCGCCTGCTGGTGCTGTCCACGGACCTGACCAAGCTGGGCCCGGGCGACGCGGTGGCGTGGCAGGTGCGGGGGACGCTGGAGGCGGGGCTCGAGCTGAACTGGGCGGACCTGTTCACCACGAACCTGGCGAACCTGGCGTTCGTGCGCACCAGCGAGCTCATCGAGCTGAAGACGGCGCTCGACGCGAAGGTGGGCGCGCGGGTGTCGCTCACGGATGACTACCAGCTCGTCTTCTCCCGCCCCGCGGCGAGCCGCATCCAGCTGGCGGTGCGCAAGGCGAAGTCGCGCGAGGCCACGCTGGGCGCGGGGCTCAACCTCCAGGTGGAGTTGGCCGACGCGGAGGCGGTGCGAAAGCGGCTCGGCGAGGTGCTCACGGCCATCACCGGCCAGGCCGAGGCGAAGGTGGAGGAGCTCGTCGACAAGGCGCTCGACAAGGTGCTCAGCGCCGAGGAGCAGGCCGTGTTGCGGGGCATCCTGGAGCGGCTGGGGTTGGACCCGCAGCTCGTCGTCCTCGACCACCTGAAGCAGGAGTGGGAGCAGCTCAAGCAGAAGGTCTCGAGCGCGCTCGACACGCTGGTGAAGGCGCGCGTGGCGGCGTCCTTCCAGTACGAGTACCTGCGGGTCTCCGAGTCCTCCACGCTGCTGGAGGTGGAGCTGGACGAGGCCACCGCGCTTCGCTTCCACGGCTCGCTCCTGCGCGGCAGCCTGGTGGACCTGCTCGCGTGGCTGCGAGAGCCGGCGAACGCGGGGAGCTACACGCTGCGCAACTACCTGAACACGGCGTCCGCGACGCTGCAGTCGACGGTGGGCTTCACGCTCGGACTGGGCAGCTTCGAGGTGCTCAAGGCGCGCTCCACGCGGAAGCAGACCTGGGTGAACCAGGAGAACTTCCAGGGTGCGCGGCGGCAGGCGTTCCTGGGGCAGCGTGCGTACGAGGACTCGTTCCTGGGTCACCGGGGCCGGTGGGTGGTGGACTTCCGCGCGGACATGGAGACGTTCACCCTGGCTCCGACGGCGCCGGACTTCCGGCTGGGTCTGCACATGCTGCTGTGGGGCCAGAAGAAGAAGCTGTCGAAGCAGGAGCTGCGCGAGGCGGTGGATGACGCCGTCGTGTGGGGCGTGCTGGACGGGAACGACGCCGCCACGGTGCTGACGAAGCTCGATGCGTCCGTGTGGAAGTCGGACGTGGAGACGCAGCTGGAGCTCAAGGTGTCGGACGACATGCTGCGCGAGCTCCTGCCGCGACTGCAGGGCTTCGACGTCAAGCTGTTCTCCCGCGCGCTCGCCCGGGCCATGCCTTGGAGTGAGCAGACGGCGCGTGTGTCCCCGGAGTTCCGCAAGCTGGTGTACGCGCCCATCTGGGAGTCGTATCTGAACGAGGTGCTCGACAAGGGCAGCTTCCTTTCCGGGGACCTCTCCCCTACCCGCGCCGCGCAGATCGCCCAGTGGTTCATCGAGCGCGACGCGACGGTCAAGCAGCTCGCCTCGGACCTGCTGCTGCGCGAGAAGACGTGGAGCGGCGTGGGCGGCAAGTTCACCTTCGCGGAGGTGACGCAGGCGAACAGCGGGACACTCGGCAAGTGCCGCCGGTTCGTGGAGGGCATGGTGCGTCTGCGTCGGGCCATCGACGAGCGCCGGAGCGGCGAGGAGCTGCGCGCGGTGCACGGTGAGCTGGAGGGGATGTGGAACACCGGGTTCCACCTGCGCGCCGCGGGGGCGCTGCTGGCCGAGGTCGCGAAGGCCACTCCGCGTGGACTCGGTGGCATCGAGCGCACGTTCACCGTGCGGGTCGCGAGCAGCCAGGAGCAGTTCGTGTTCTCCACCGCATGGGGCCCGTCGTCGACGACGTAGTCAGGGAGCGGGGCTCACAGCGGTCGCGACACCATGAGCGCGGCGGCCGTGGACCGAGCGCCCTGTTCGTCGTCAACGTCGTCAGGACACGGCGTTCACAGCGTGCGAGACAGCATCAGCGCGGCGGCCACGGACATCACCCCGGCCGCCGTGAAGTGCGTCCAGGCGCGGCGCGCCAGCGTGCCTCGCGTGTCCTGTGCCTCGGGCCCCAAGACGACCAGGGCGGGGCCGCCGCCGCGACCGCACAGCTCGTAGGAGCCTTCGCTCAGGCCACGCTTGAGTTCGCCCACCACGAAGCACGTCTCCCCCGCGATTCCCACGCGCTCCCACGAGAGAGCCCAGGGCTCGTCTGTCAGCTGACGTGCCTCGGGCACCGCGGCGCCCTCTGGCGTCACCGGCCGCTCCTCGGGCCACGCGGAAGGCGTCGGCATGCAGACCGTCCGGCAGCGACGGGGCCGCACCGGCGCCATCAACGACGCGGGAGAGAACCGCACTCGCGCCCGGATGCGTGCGCCGCGCAACATCAGCGTCGGTGAGTACGCGCGCTCACGTGACAGCAGCGTCCCCTTGTGTCCATCTGACGCGACCTCTCGCAGCTCCGCCTCGTAGAACGCGCAGCCGACTCCGCCCGGCGAGGTGAGCTCTTCCTGCGCATCGAGCGTGCCCTGGAAGACACCCCAGCTCGAGGGGGCGCCAGCGCGCAGCTCCGCCACGGCGTCATCCAGGTGCTTCGGCGCCGAGTCGCGCAGCAGCTCCGACCCCGAGCGGACCCGGGTCCCCCGCACTGCGAGCAGGGCCGCCGCCACCAGCAGCGCGATGCCCAGCGACCGACCGAACGACTCGGACGACCACACCACGAAGGCGGCGTTGCCCAGCCCGGAGACGAGCAGGAAGCCCCCGAGGGCCAGCAGTCCGAACCAGACCAGCGGCAGACGGGGGACTCGCGAGTCCGGCCCCCGCCGTCCCACGGTCAGCACGGCCACCACCAGTCCCGCCAGGAGCGCCGCATAGATGGGCGCCAGCACGGCGCGCCAGAATTCCATCCCGTCCCCCGGCCGCACGAACAGGGCCTGCTCCACGACAGGCCCCGGATACCGAGGGAAGGTGGTGCGCCGGACAGGCTCGCGCAAGGTCGCCCGGGGGCACGCCACGTCCTCAATGGAACATGTGCCCCATGAACCGCCTCCTGCCGGACGGCACCGTGGACAGGTCGTGCGAGACAAATGTTGGAAACGTGAGGATTCCATGATGCCCCGTCAGGGGCCCGTCCGCTCTCCTGCCGCCCTCCCACACTCGGGAAGATCAGGAGCCGACATCTCGTGAGCCCACACCCGTTTCCCCTCGCCCCCGCGACACGTGCCCCACAACGCCTGCGCAGGTGGATGGGCATCGTCCTCCTCGTGATCGGGGCGTGCTCGCAGTGGGCTTGCGCGGCGAGGACGCGATGTGGTGCCAACTACTGCGAGACGGATGAGCGCTGTTGCAACGACAGCTGCGGCATCTGCACCCAGAAGGGCGTCGGTTGCATCCTCCTTGACTGCGGCCAGGGCCCTGGCGAGATGTGTGGCTCCCCGCATCCCGCGGGGAATCTCTACAACCATGTCGACGTCCGCGCGGGGCTCGCGAATCAGAAGCTGAGCCCCGAGGCCGCGCCCGACATCACCTATGGTGGCAAGTTCGCCCACGCGGAGGTTCAACAGCGGTGGCTGGCGGACGTGATGCTGCGCGGGCGCCTCTCGGTCTCTCGGCTCGGTTCGGACCCCGCCCTGGACCCCGGCGATCCAGGTCGTACCGCCTGGTCCGCGGGCACGGGCGCTTCGCTCGCGCTCCCCGCGCCGTGGAGCTTCATGCCGTCCGTGGCGAGCCTGGACGTCGAGGCCAACGAGGGCCGCGGGTTTGCCTCGCAGCTCACGCCCATCGTCCTGGGTGACAGAGGCATCGGCGCCGTCGCTCCCGCGCTGACGTGGTGGTTCGTGCCCTTCGGGAAGCTCCCGCTCACGGTCCACGCGCGCTACGTCCATACGCAGGTCGACGGTCCTGGGGACCTGGGGCTGCTGGAGTCGGGAGTATCGGCCATCCCCCTCCACGCCCTGGACATCCCCTTCCTTCGCCTCAGCTACCGGTACGGGCGCGAGCTCACGCGAGGCTCCTTCCGCGAGCACGAGGTGGGCCTGAGCGGCTGGTGGCAGTGGAACTTCCTGCACGTCGGCGCCGAGGGTGCCGCGCGGTTCTCACGCCTGTCGCCCACGCTGCGCGCGCGTGGACTCTCCGCGGCCCTGCGGCTCGAGGTCTACTGGGGCATCCTCGACGACTAGCCGGCTACTGCTCCTGGCCCGCCGAGGCCCGGCGCAGCGGCTGCTCTCGCAACTGCCCCTTCACCTTCAGGTCATCGAACGTGCAGGCCAGGTTGCGGCAACCCACCGCCACCTTGGCGACGCGGTTCTCCAGTCCGGGCAGCAGCTTCCGGGCGAAGCGCTGCCGCCCGAGGAACCCTTCCGCGAGCACCCCACCCTTCACCCGGCTGAGCTTCAGACGCACCTGGTAGGGCCCCCGGTCCGGCAGCGGCATCTCGTCCTCGACGAGCCCGTCCGTGTCCTGCGCGCTGTTGCCGACTATCTCCTGCCCGTCCTCGGCGAAGTAGCGCCACGCCAGGCGCATGCCGACCTCCGGAATCGCGAAGGCCGACACCTGGAGGTCCCGGATGCGGAAGGACAGCTCGCCGTAGTGCTGTGAGTCCGGCTCGTCCGGAGGGTACTCGTCCCCGAGCGGCTTCACGTCCATCATCACCGAGGCGTCGAAGTGGTCCGCCGCGAAGTAGCGCGTCGCCACGTAGGCGCGCGGCACCAATCGCCGCCCCCCCGCATCCTGACCGCCCTGCCACGCACGGAGCTGTCCGCCCTCGATCTTCCACAGACCGCTGTGGAGGTTGAGCTCCTCCGGGCCCTTGTCGTCGAAGGACACCTCGAAGCGCGACTCGCCGTCCGGCGTCGCCGCCTCGACCAGGGTCGCAACGGAGTAGGTCTCGGTATACGTGTTCGCGGGGAACGGCTTCTCGGGCATGCGCCCGTTGACCCACCGCGCACCGAGCCCCAACACCGCGAGCCCGCCCACCACCGACAGGCCGGCACGCACCCGACGCCAACCCATCCGCAGCTTGCGGGTGATCTGACTCGTCGACTTGCGCCGCGCCTCGATCTGATGCGTCGGCCGAGTCGTCTGGTTGGGCGCGGACGTCGAGGCGACCAGCAACTCCAACGCCTCGCACAGCTCCGTGGCCTTCGCGTAGCGCGCCTCGGGGTCCGTCTCCAGCAGCCGGTCGATGATGTGGTCCACGCGCGGGTCCAACCCCGGCACCCGCTTGGACGGCAGCTTGAAGCGCCCCAGGGGGAGCTCCCCGGTGAGCAGCTCGTAGAGGACCACGCCCAACGAGAACAGGTCCGCGCGGCCGTCCACGCTCTTCGCGTCGCGCCGCTGCTCGGGGGCCATGTAGTTGAGCGTGCCCATGGCCACCGCCGTCGCCGTGAGCTGCAGCCGGGCCTCGGACTGACGGATGCCGGCGAGACCGAAGTCCGCCACCTTCACGTTGCCGCGCCCGTCCAGCAGGATGTTCTCCGGCTTGAGGTCGCGGTGGATGATGTCCTTGTCGTGCGCGCACTCGATGGCGCGCGCCGCCTGGAGCATCAGCTTCAGGCCCTGCTGCGGCGTCAGCGAGCCAGTGGAGATGGCCTCGCGCAGCGAGCGGCCCTCCACGAACTCCATCACGAAGTAGTAGTGCTCACCGGCCACGCCCCGGTCGATGATCTGCACGATGTTCGGGTGGTTGAGCGCGGCCAGCGCCGTGGCCTCCTTCTCGAACCGCGCCACGAACTCTGGGTCCTTCGCCAGCTTCGGCGGCAGCAGCTTCACCGCCACCGTGCGGCCCAGCGACGTCTGGCGCGCGAGCCACACCTCGCCCATGCCACCGCGGCCCAGCAGCTCCTTCAGCTCGAACCCAGGCAGCGTCACCCGCGCCGCCGCCACGAACGTCTCCACCGAGTGGATGTCCAGGTCCGAGTCCGCATCGCCACGCCCCGTCGGCCGCGTCGAGCGCACCACCGTCGCGTCCACGGGAGCATCCGTCCCCGGCGTCGACGAAGGCAGCGCCACGCCATTCGGGCCGACGCCACCGGACCCACTCGAGGACTGCGGGACAGCCTCCAGACCGTTGCCTGGGCCGTCACCACCCCCTGTTGCGTCCGGGGCATGCGCGCCACGCACGGGCATCTCGCCCCCCGCGCGGACGCCCGGCAGGGGCACGCCGAAGGGTGCACCGGGGGATGCCCCGCCCTGCACGGGCGCATCACCACCCGCCATGTTCGCGGACGCGGCGCCACGGACCTGTGCATCCCCCGCCACGCCCACGCCTGGCAGGGCCACTCCGAACTGCGCACCGGGGGCTGCCGCGCCACGAACGGATGCATCGCCGCCGACAGGACTCGAGGCCATCGCGCCATGTCCGGACACATCGCCACCCACGCTCACGCCCGGCAGCGCGACGCCACCCTGCGAGGAGTCGACGGTGGTCCCCGTCACGCGCAGGCCGGGCACGTCCGTGTCCCCGAAGGACACCTCCACACCACTGTCGCGCGAGGCGGAGCCCTGTCCCCCCGCCGCTTCCACGTCTCTCATGTCGGCCACACCCGACGACGCGTCCACGCGCGCCACCGGGCCCACTGACGCGGCGTCACCGCCCGCGCTCACAGCGGCGCCCAGGCGCGCTCGCGCCTCGGAGCCCGACGCCACGCCGGCCGCGGACGTCCCTCCCACCCACGAGGCACCCGCCCTCGCGATGCCACTCGGAGCCGCTCCGACTCTCGACGAGCCGGGCTCACGCTCCTCACTCCAATCGATGCCGCTCGACCCCGCGGACGCGTCCCTCAGCGCCCCACCATTCGCATAGCTGGGGCTCCGCGACGCACGCTCCTCCCCACCCAGTCCCGGAATCACCGTGTCGCGCGTGTGCTCGTTCGATGCCGGCGGCGCACGGTGCGGCGCGAACGTGATGTTCGAGTGCACCGACCCACCCGGCTTCGCGCCGCCGGCCTCCTGACGACGCACCTCGAAGCGGATGCCGCAACGGCACGTCAGCTTCTGCCCGCTGACATAGACCCGGGTGTCATGTTGGGTCCCGCAGTTGGGACACTCCTGGGTCGTCGTCATCGGCGCGGGGAGGCGGCGGTCGTATGTTCCACGCCATGGACGCGGTAGGTGGGGACGGCCTTCTCCTTGCCCTTGACCTGCATCGCCGGCAGCTCCTCCACGTCGAAGCCGGTACCGGACCTGCGCACCGTCGACTCCGACGCGAGCACCTCGCCGCTCTTGGCCATGCCGCACAACCGGGAGGCCGTGTTCACCGTGTCGCCGATGGCCGTGAACTCGTGCCGCTCCGCGCTGCCCATGTAGCCGACGACCGCCTGGCCCGTGTTGATGCCGATGCCCACCTCGATGGGCGCCTTGCCGGCCGCCACACGGTTGCGGTTGATCTGATCCACCGCCTCCTGCATCTCCAGCGCCGCCCGCACGGCCCGCGCCGCGTCGTCCGGATGCGACAGCGGCGGACCCCACACCGCCATCACGCAGTCGCCGATGAACTTGTCCAGGTTCCCCTCGTAGCGGAACACCACGTCCGCCATCGCCGTGAAGAACGTGTTCAGCATCGACACCACTTCCTGCGGCGACTCGTTCTCGGAGATGGTCGTGAAGCCGCGGATGTCCGCGAACAGGCAGCTCACCTCCGCCAGCCGGCTCTGCCGCAGGTCCTCGGTCTCGCCGGAGATCACCGCGTCCGCCACCGCCTTGGACAGGAAGCGGCTCAACTCCGCGCGCGTCACCGCCTCCGCGCGGATCTGCTCGCCCAGCGCCGCGTTCTCCAGCGCGATGCTCGCCTGCGAGGCGATGCCGGAGAGGATGTTCAAGTCCTTCTCCGAGAAGGCGTTGATCTGCTGGCGGCTGTCCAGGAAGAGCACCGCCTGAATCTTGGAGTTCACCATCAGCGGCACCGCCATGGCCGAGCGGATGCCCTGCGCCACGATGCTCTCCGCCGCGGAGAAGCGCTCGTCGATGATGGCGTCCGCCGTCAGCACCGCCTTGCCCGTCTCCACCACGCGCTTGAGCACCGTGTCGGAGAGCATGACGTTGACCGGCTTGCCCGTGCGGTGGTGCACCGCCGCCGGGATGAACTCCCCGTCCCCGGCCACCTTCAGGATGACGCCGTGGTCCGCCGCGAGCAGCTGGAAGGCCACCTTGAGGATCTGCTCGAACAGCCCCGTCTGGCTGCCCTGCGTGCTCACCTGCCGGTGGAACTCGTGGGCGATGCGCAGCTTCTCGTAGTCGCGGCGCAGCGCCTCGCCGTCCGTCATCTGGTCCACCGGACGGAAGTTCTGCGGCACCTGGTCCATCTGCGCCAGGAACGCGGGCATGGACACCGACTGCGCCACCACCGTCACGCCGGGCGCCGCGGGCGCGGGGATGACCGGCTGCTCACCGCTGTGGAAGATGAGCCGCGAGGAGCCCAGGGCAATCTCGTCCCCGTCCTTCAGCCGCAGCTCCTTCACCCGCTTGCCGTTGACGAACGTCCCGTTCGAGGACCCCAGGTCCTTGAGGACGAAGTCCTTGCCCACCTTCTCGATGGTCGCGTGCTCCTTGGAGACCTCGCGGTCCACCAGGCGCAGCGTGTTGGACGGATGACGGCCGAGCGACGTCAACGGCCCCAGGGGGAACTCCCCCAGAGTGCCGTCCGCGAAGCGCCCGGTCAGCCGGGGGCCTCGGAGCTGTTGCCCGGATTTCGGAGCGAATGGGGCGGGAACCTGGCTCACGCGCGAATCCTCACCGGCCCGGACACTACCAGAGCCGCTCGGGAAGCGGGGAACGTCTGGTGGCGCTGGCCGACCAGGGCCCCCGCCGGAGGGCTGCACGGCCGGTCAGGGTCCAGCTCCTGGGACGGCGCGTCAGCTCCCGCCACCCCCACCCCCTGGGCTCCCGCCCTCCGCCCCGCTTCTCTCCCAGGGCCCACACTGGTAAGGGGGGCCCGTGCGAATCAAACAGAAGCCCGAAGACTTCAGCGTCAAGGAATCCTACCGCTTCGATGAAGTCGCCTCCGGGCGTTTCCGCGTCTACCTGATGGACAAGCAGAAGCTGTCCACGTTCGACGCCGTGGCACGCCTGCGGGACGCGTTCGGTCTCAAGCCGGGCTCCATCAGCTATTGCGGCCTGAAGGACAAGCAGGGCCGCACCGAGCAGCTCATCGCCGTGGACGGCGCCGACGTGGACATGCAGGAGCCCGACCTCCGCCTGAAGTACCTGGGCCGGACGAACAAGGCCCTGTCCTCGGCGAACATCACGTCCAACCGCTTCTCCGTGACGGTGCGGGCCCTGGAGGAGTCCTCCCTGGGCCCCCTCAACGTGGCGGCCGCCGAGGTGAACCGCCTGGGCGTCATCAACTACTTCGACAGCCAGCGCTTCGGCTCGCTCAAGCACGGGCAGGGCTTCATCGCCAAGGACCTCATCCGGGGCGACTTCGAGGCGGCGCTGCACAACTACCTGGCCAAGCCATCGGAGCTGGATCGCTCCGAGGACGCCAAGGTGAAGGCCTTCTGGCGCGACAACTGGGGCCAGTGGGACTCGCGCGTCCCCTTCGAGGGCACCAAGAAGTACCACCGCGTCCTGCGCTCGCTGCGCGAGGAGCCCAAGGACTTCGCCCGCGCCTTCCTGCAGATCGACGCGGACTACCGCGCGATGCAGCTGTTCACCTACCAGAGCTACCTCTGGAACGAGGGCGTGCGGCGCTACCTGCAGCTGCTGCTGCCGCGCGAGTCGCTGTTCCCCATGCGCTACCAGGCCGGCTCGCTCCTGTTCCACAAGGACGCGGATCCGGAGACGCTGCGCGTGCTGCGCGACGCGACCTTCCCCCTGCTCGCGCCCAACAGCACCTTCAAGGATCCGAAGGTCGAGGACGCCGTGCGCTGGGTGCTCGGCCGCGAGAAGCTGAAGCTGTCGGACCTGGTCGTCCCCGGGGCCGAGCGGATGCTCTTCTTCAAGCACGAGGAGCGCCCGGTCCTCTCCTTCCCGCACAAGCTGGTCATCGGCCGCACGCAGAGCGACGAGCTCAACCGGGACAACATCAAGGTCAACGTCGCCTTCACCCTGCCGCCGGGCGCGTACGCCACCCTCGTCGTCAAGCGCCTGTTCCACTTCGAGTACGCCGAGGACACCGCGGAGGAGATCCGCGCCTCCCAGCGCGCGCACCTCGTCGAGCAGGAGCAGGCCGAGGGCGCCCCCTCCAGCCGCCGCGGCCCCCCCGTCCGCGACGAGCGTGGCACCGGCCGCCGGGCGCCCGCCGCCCGTGGAGCCACGGGCCGCCGCGCCGAGGCCTCCTTCGACGAGGAGCGTCCGCGCGCCTCGGACCGCCGGGCCCCCGCGCGCGGCGAGGCCCCCAGCCGGCCCAGCCGACGGAGCGCCGCAGAGGTCTCCGAGACGCCCACCCGGGGCCGCTCGCTCGCCCAGCAGGCCGAGCCGAAGCCCAAGGTGGAGCCCGCCGCCCCGCTCGGCTTCCGTGAGAAACAGCGCCAGCGCAAGGCCGCCCGCGAGGTCGCCCGGGCGGAGACCGCCGCCAAGCGCCCGAAATCACGGAAGAAATAAACCTGCAACGGCGATGAAACACCTGGACGCAATGGGGGAGCGCGCACACCGTAGACCAAGGCGTGAACGCTCTTGCCCTCGACGACGCTCCCGGGACACTCGCCCACGCCATCGGGATGCTGATGGCTGACGACGCCGTCCCGCTCCCCTGGAAGGCCGACGTGCAGGCGGCCCGCCGTGGAGATCCGTCCGCCTTCGAGTCCCTGGTGCGCAGCGTGCAGCGCCAGGTGTACGGCCTGGCGCTCCGGCTGCTGCAGAGCGAGGCCGAGGCCGCGGAGATCTCCCAGGAGGCGCTCTTGCGCGCCTACCAGAACCTCCACCGGTACGACGACGCGCGCCCGTTCGACCTCTGGGTGCTCGCCATCACCCGCAACCTCTGCCTGGACCTGCTCCGCCGCCGCACCAAGGTGCGCACCGAGGAGCTGGAGCCCATGAAGGAGGTGCTCCCCAGCAACGAGGTCTCCCAGGAGGAGGGCGCCATCGCCCGCGAGGAGCGCCAGTCCCTCGAGGAGGCCATGGCCACGCTCTCCGTCGATGACCGTGAAGTCCTCGCGCTCTACTACGTCCAGAAGCGCACGACGAAGGAGATCGCCCAGATCCTCGGGTGCGCCCCTGGCACCATCATGGCCCGGCTCTTCAGGGCCCGAGAGAAGCTTCGCAAGAAGATGAGCACGGAGGAGGCCCCCCGATGAGCGTGCACCCCTGCCCGGACCTCGAGGTCCTCTTCGCCGAGCTGGAGGAAGGTGAAGGCCCCGCGCTGGACCACGCCGCCGGGTGCGACGCCTGCGCGGGTGTCCTCGAAGAGCACCGGCTGATGGAGCAGGACCTGTACCGGTTGGCGGATCCCCTCCCGCCGCCGACCCTGGTCGCCAGCGTCATGGCGCGCGTGGCGGCCGAGCCCGTACCTCAGCGTCGTGAGGTCTGGTCCGGGCTCGCCATCCTGATGACCTCGCTGCTCGGCGGGCTGGGCTACCTGGTGATGAACGACCAGGCGCTCGGCCGGCTGGGCACCAGCGTGGCGTCCTTCCTCGTCGAGGGCCGCTTCCTGGCCGAGGGCGTGCTGAGCGGCGCCCGCGCGTTGTGGTCGACCGAGGGGCTGGCCGTGGCCGCATTCCTCGCGTTCCTCATCCTGACGTCGCTGGCCGGTCTCAAGCGGCTCGCGGGCAGCGCTCCCACCCCCTCCGAAGCCTGAGCGTTCCATGAAGATCTCCTCCCGAATCCTCATCCCCGCGTTGCTCATGGGCGCTCCCCTCGCGCTCGCCGAGTCCGCGCCCGCCGCCCGCGCCGCCGAGTCCGCGCCCGCCGCGAAGAGCATCGACGTCTCCTTCCGCGGCAGCCTGCGCGACGCGCTGAAGACCATCGCCGACAAGGGCGGCCTCAACCTGGTCGTCACTGGCGACCTGGACGTCCCCGCCGAGGTGCACCTGCGCGGCGTCTCCGCCGACCAGGCCCTGCGCACCGTGTCCCGCGCCTACTCGCTGCGCATGGAGCAGGACGGCTCCATCATCACCCTGCGCCCCATGACGGCGGCGGAGAAGGAGGCCGCGGCCCAGGGGCTCGCCCCGGCGGCCTCGCCCTCCCCCGTCGCCGAACCGGAGCCCCAGGCTGTCGCCGCCCCCCCGGCCCCTCCCGCGCCTGCCGCTCCGGAGGCGCCCGCGGTCGCCTCGGATGATGACGAGAGCGAGGAGACCTCGGGCTCGGAGGCGGAGGCGATGCGCGAGGTGCGCGAGCAGATCCGCGAGCAGATGCACCGCACCCGCGACGAGCTCAAGCGCTCGCGGCGCTCGGGTGCCCGCAACGTGGTGGCGCGCGGTCAGTCCCTGGAGGTGAAGGAGGGACAGACGGTGGAGAGCGCCGTGGTGTACGGCGGCAACCTGGTGGTGAAGGGCAACGTCGACAAGGACGCGGTGGCCTTCGGCGGCAACCTCATCATCCACGGCCACGTGGAAGGAGACGCGCACGCCTTCGGCGGCAACGTGGTCCTCAAGCCTGGCGCCACGGTGGAAGGCGACGTGTCCTCCTTCGGAGGCATCGTGGACCGCGAGGACGGCGCGAACGTGGAGGGCAGCATCAACACCTTCGGCGGCGCCAACATCGGCCGCCTCGTCGCGAAGGAGCTCAACCAGGGCCTCAATGAATCCAGCAACGAGGGCAAGGAGCGGCGGCACAACCGTGACGACGACAACGAAGGCGGGCTCGCGGCGTTCATCCTGACGTTCGCGGTGCTCTTCGGACTGGGCTTCCTGGGACAGATGTTCTTCCCGTCGCGGATGAAGCAGCTGGGTGACGAGATCCGCGCGCGGCCGGTGCAGAGCGGCCTGACGGGCCTGCTCGGGGTGGTGGCGATGGTTCCGCTCACGGTGGTGCTGGCCATCACCATCATCGGAATCCCCGCGGCGCTGGTGCTGTGGATGGCGGCGCCCCTGGCGGCGGCGCTGGGCTTCGCGGCGGTGGCGAGCGAGCTGGGCACGCGGTTGCCGGTGATGCGCGGTCGCAAGACGCAGGCGGTGGTGCTCGCGCTGGGATTGCTGGTGTTGCTGGTGGTGGGCGCCATCCCCGTCTTCGGCGCCATCGTCTCCTTCCTGGTGGTGCTCATCGCCCTGGGCGCGGTCATCCGGACCCGCTTCGGCTACCGGCCGCGCGGCATGGGCATCCCCGAGCCCATCCACCCCCACGGGGAGCAGTCGCTCTGACGCACCCGCGCCGGGGATTGCCCGGCGCGTCAAGGACGGCGGCACGCCCGCCTGCTCCACCCACCGGGGATCGCCACGAGGCCTGAGACGGCCCGTCGCGGTCCCCGGTGACGTTCTGCGGGAGTCTTAGAGAAGTTCCAGCGCGCCATCACCTCGACTGTCGGATGGGCCTCATGACCGGGGTGCGTCATGCGCCGACAGGCTTTGACCACCCGGGGCCGTTACGCCATTTTGCGCGGCACCCATGCGACGTCTCCCAGATGCCTCGTTGCGCGGCAGGGCCATCACCGTGGACCTCGAGGGCGAGAGCATCCCCGCCATCGAGGGCGAGCCGGTGGCATGTTCCCTCGTCGCCGCGGGCGAGCCCATGCTCGCCCGTTCCGTGAAGTACCACCGCCCTCGCGGGCCCTTCTGCTTCGCCGCCGCGTGCTCGCAGTGCCTGATGCGCGTGGACGGGCTGCCCAACGTCTACACGTGCCGCACGCCCGCGCGCGACGGCATGAAGCTGGAGCGGCAGAACGCGTACCCCTCCGCGAAGGTGGACGTGTTCGAGACCATCGACTGGTTCTTCCCCAACGGCCTGGACCACCACGAGATGTTCGCCGGCGTCCCCATCGCGGAGACGGTGATGGCCAAGGTGGCCCGGCAGCTCGCGGGCCTGGGCCTGCTGCCCAAGGACGCCGCCCCGGCGCCTCCGCCGTCGCGCACGCTGCGCACCCGCGTCGCGGTGGTGGGCGCGGGCGCCGCCGGGCTCGCCGCCGCGCGGGAGCTGACCGGACGGGGCACCCCCTTCCTGATGTTCGAGCGCGAGGACCACGTGGGTGGCCGGCTGGCGCACGGCGCCCCGGAGGCGGACGCGCCCACCATCGACGACGTGGCCACGCTCGCCCGTGACAGCGTCGTCACGCGCGCCACGGCGCTGGGCCTGTACGACGACGAGCAGGGTCGCTACCTCGCGGTGGGCGCATGGGAGAACGGCGAGGCGCGCCTGCTCAAGGTCTACGCGGAGCGCTTCCTGCTGACGCCCGGTGGACACCCGCCGATGGTGCCCTTCGAGAACAACGACTTGCCCGGGGTCTACGCGGGCCGCGCGGCCAGCCTGCTGTTGCGTCGGCACGCGGTGGCGCCGGAGCGCGCGGCGCTGGTCGGCTGGGGCCAGGAGCTGCAGGGGCTGGCGAAGCTGCTCGAGGCGCACGGCGTGAAGGTCCAGGTGGTGGTGGACCTGAAGGGCGCGCCGGGCGCGGGAGCCCACCCGACGACATTGGAGGGCTCCGAGCCCAAGGCCCACGGCCTGCGGCACGTGAGCTCCTTCAGCTTCACGCCGCGCCAGGGCGGACGGCGCAAGGTGGACTGTGACGCGGTGCTGGTGTCCGTGCCGGTGACGCCCAGCTTCGAGCTGGCGCGGCAGGGCGGCGCCAAGGTCTCGTTCGAGGCCTCGCGTGGACTGTTCCGGGTGGAGGCGAGCCCCGAGGGCCGCACCGACGCGGCGGACGTGTTCGTGGCGGGAGACGTGACGGGCGGAGGCAGCGCGAAGGAGGCGTCCGAGGCGGGCCGCCGCGCCGCCCAGGCGCTGGTGGAGGGACTGTCATGAGCAAGTCGATGATCTGCTCCTGCGAGGACGTCACCGCGGACGACGTGCGGCACGCGGTCTCCCGGGGCTACTGCGATGTGGAGTCGGTGAAGCGCTACACGGGCTTCGGCACGGGCATCTGCCAGGGCAAGAGCTGCCTGTCCGCCGTGGCCGCGCTCCTGGAGCAGGAGAAGGCGCTCAAGGCCGACGCGGTGGTGCCCTTCACGCCCCGGCCCCCGCTCTACCCCACCGAGCTGCGGCTGCTCGCCAGCGCCCCGGTGGACGAGTCCCAGCCTCCCGTGGGTGGCGTGCCCCAGGAGGTGGATGTCTTCCCCAAGGGGCTGCGTCCCACCGAGCCCCTGCCCGCCAAGGCCAAGGTCGTCATCATCGGCGGCGGCGTCATGGGCCTGGCGCTCGCGTACAACCTGGCGCGCGAGGGCGAGACGGACGTGGTGGTGCTGGAGCGCGGCTATCTCTGCGCGGGCGCGTCCGGCCGCAACGGCGGTGGCGTGCGCATGCAGTGGGGCACCCCGGCGCTGGTGGAGCTGGCCAAGCGCTCCATCGACCTGATGAAGGGCTTCGCCCGGGAGATGGGCATCAACGTGTGGCTGCGTCAGGGCGGCTACCTGTTCCTCGCGCGCACGGACGCGGTGGCCAAGCGGCTGGAGCGCAACGTGGCGCTGCACAACCGCTTCGACGTGCCCACCCGGCTCGTCACGCCGGACGCCGCGCGCGACATCGTCCCCGGCCTCACGATGAAGGGCTGCGTGGCCGCGTCCTTCAATCCCGAGGACGGCGTCATCTTCCCCTGGCCCTTCCTGTGGGGCTACGCGCAGGGCTGCCGCAAGAAGGGCGTCCGCGTGGAGACGTACACGGAGGTCACCGGCTTCGACGTCAGCGGCGGGCAGATTCGCAAGGTGAAGACGGACCGCGGCGACATCGCCTGTGACACGGTGGTGCTCGCCTCCGGCGCGTGGAGCCCCGAGGTGGCGAAGCTCGTCGGCGTGCAGCTGCCCAACGAGCCGCACCGCCACGAAATCCTCAGCACCGAGCCCCTCAAGCCCTTCCTGGGGCCGCTCGTGTCCGTGCTCGACTCGGGCCTGTACTTCAGCCAGTCCATGCGCGGCGAAATCGTGGGCGGCATGGGCGACCCCAAGGAGCCCGCCGGGCTCAACATGGGCAGCACCCTGCGCTTCGTGTCCCGCTTCGCCCAGGCCCTCATGGAGCAACTGCCCCACGTGGGCCACGTGAAGGTGCTGCGCCAGTGGGCCGGCTGCTACGACGTGACGCCGGACAACAACCCCATCCTCGGGCGCACCCCGGGCCTGGACAACCTGCTCCAGATGTCCGGCTTCGTCGGCCACGGCTTCATGATGGCCCCCGCCGTCGCCGAGCGGATGGCGAAGTGGATGCGCACCGGCGAGTCCGACGAGCTCTTCACCCGCTTCAACCTGCGCCGCTTCTCCGAGGGCGCCCTCGAGCGCGAGGACATGATCATCGGCTAGGCCTCCGCGCCACGCCCCGCGCGCCCCTCGGGCCGCGTTCCCCCTCCTCACCGAGCGCGCGGAACGCGGCCCGTGGATTTTTCCGCCGCTGTCCGGGACCACGACACCGGGCGCCTGGAACGTCCAAGAACAGGACAGCTCCAGAAATAATTGTAAATCATGAATATCATGAAGACTCTCCGAGGCGACGCGAAGGGGCTTTACACCCGCGCGCGGCCGAGCGGAGCACGCGCGCACCACTCGGGGGCTGGCGCGCCACGGGCTGTCGAGTGGGAGTGTCCCGCGCGTGACGCTGGCATGGGGAGTGCCTTGGGCACGCCGCGCGCAATCCCGCGTGTGGAGGAGACCCGATGATCGCCAAGAGCCTGCGTGCGTTGTTCGTGATGGGTGCCCTGTCGGCCTGCGGTACCGAGCAGTCCCCCGATGTCCCCGACCTGGAGGGCACCGAGCCGCTGCAGTCGCAGGAATCCAACGTCATCGTCGGCTCGGTGAACTGGGTGAGTTCCACCACGCTGTCGGGCACGCAGGCCACCCGCGCCAACGCGGTGGGCTACCTGTCCATCCCCGCGGTGGGCAGCCGGTGTACCGCGTGGCTGGTGTCACCGGATGTCATCATCACCAACAACCACTGCGTGGGCAGCGCGTCCGAGGCCGTGGGGGCCCGGGTGTCCTTCAACTACATCGACGGCGTCGCCTCGGGCAGCCGCGTCTGGTACACCTGCGCCACGTTCATCAAGACGTGGTCCGGTGACGACATGACGGCGCTGCGCTGCTCGGCCACCAACGGCCAGCTCCCGGGCAACGTGCACGGCTTCCTGACGGTGGCGAGCGCCAACGCGGCCACCAACGCGAGCATCTACGTGGTGCACCAGAACTGCGACTACTACACGTCGTCCGGCTGCGTGCCGACGAAGAAGCTGTCGCCGGGCGTGGTGAAGAACGCGAACTACTCCACCACGGACCTGTCCTACGACGCGGACACGCTGGGCGGCTCGTCGGGCTCGCCGGTGCTGTCGACGTCCACGAACCAGGTGGTGGGCCTGCACCACATCGGCCTGGGCGGCAACTCGCAGGGCCGCGGCACGGCCAACACCGGCGTGAAGGCCACCCGCGTGAAGGCGCGTCTGGCGGAGATCGGCCTCTAATCCGTCACGCCGGGTTGGGCTCGCGCGCCAGCAGCACGGGCGACGCGAGCCCCACGGGCAGGGCCTCGGGCGCGGCCAGGGCCTCGCGGCGAACACCGCGCAGCGCCAGCCGCCCCAGGCTCCGCTGGAGCCCCCGTGGCAAGAGGGGCAACAGCCGCATCACCCACCGGTGTCCCCAGCCCGGGTACACCAGCGCCTCGCCCCGCTCGAAGGCCGCCAGCGCGGCGCGCGCGCAGCGCTCGAGTGAAATCTGGAAGAAGGGCGCCCTCCCCGCCTCCTCGGCGCCCGCATCCCCCACCGGCCCGGGGGCCACGCGGGTGATGACCACGCCGCGCCCCTCCACCTCCAGCCGGAGCGACTCGGTGAAGCCGTCGAGGAAGCGCTGGGTGGCGGCGAACATCGCGGAGCCGGGCAGCAGGAGCTGCGCCGCGCCCGAGCCGATGTTCAGCACCCCGCCCCGTCCCCGCTCCAGCATGGGCGCGAGCAGTCGGTGCGTCAGCAGCGCGGGCACCCACACGTTCGAGCGCAAGAGCTCCTCCAGCCCACCCCAGCGCGCCTCCGCGTAGAGCCCCCGGAGGCCCAGCGTGGCGGTGTTCACCAGCACGTCCACCCGGATGAACTGCGACTCCAGCGAGGCCACCATGGCGTCGACCTCGCGCGGCTCGCACACGTCGCAGGCATGGAGGATGACGCCCAGGGTGGGATAGCGGGTGAGCAGTTCCTCACGCAGCGGCTCCAGCCGCGCCACTTCGCGGTCCACCAGGACCAGCGTGCGGGCGCGCCGGGACAACAGCCGGGCGAGTTCCCGGCCGATTCCCCCTGCCGCGCCGGTGATGAGGACCGTGGCCTGATCAATGGGAGGGCGCATGCGGGCCATCCTGCGCACGAATCACCGACCGCGCTCGCCTCCCCGCAAGCTTTGCGCGACACCGCAGCGAACAAGCGGGCAGGCGCTGGCACGCAACTTCCACCTGAGGACGGTCGGCCCCATTCCCATGAGAGGGCCTTTCCACCTCAGCGAGGAGCCGACCATGGCAGCGCCATCCCGAATTCTCGTCCCCGTCGATCTGAGCGAGGGCTCTCGCTCCATCATCGACTACGCCCTCCAGCTCGCCCGACCCTTCAACGCGTCGGTGGAGGTGCTCCACGCCTGGGAGCCTCCGCAGTACGTCGCGCCGGACCTGCTCGTCGCCGCCCCCGGGTGGAACCCGCTCTCCTTGCAGCAGGTCGCCATGGACACGGCGGGCAAGGAGCTGGCCACGCTGCTCCAGCAGATGGAGCAACCCTCCGTCACGCTCAAGCACCGGGTCGTGGTGGGCGAGGCGGCCTCCACCATCCTGGAGCTGGTGGAGAAGGAGGCCTTCGACCTCATCATCATGGGCACCCATGGGCGCCGGGGGCTCTCGCGCATGCTCCTGGGCAGCGTGGCGCAGAAGCTGGTCTCCCGCGCGCCCTGCCCCGTGCTGACGCTGCACGTCCCGCAGGACACGAAGAAGTAGGCGTCAGGGACTCACGGCCCGAGCGCCGCCTTCAGGGCGGCCTCGCGCCTGCGCGCCGCGAGCACCGTGGGCACCGCCAGCACCGTCATGGCCACCATGACCAGCGCCGCGCCCAGCATCTCCCGCGGCCCCACCCCGGGCAGCCCCAGCCACAGCGACAGCCCCAGTGTGGCCACCACGCCGGCGAGCACGCTGGAGGCGCGGTTCACCGGCACGGAGAAGGCGTTCTCGCGCGCGTCCAGCAGGATGAGCCCGCCGAAGATGCCCGTGCCCTGGGACAACAGCCCCACCAACATCTCCTCCAGGAGCCTCCCGCGCGCGAACATCCCGGTGAAGCCCTCGCGGATGTCCAGCGCCGGCCCCGCGCCGCCCCACACCGCCACCAGCGCGAGCACCAGCACCAGGAAGGGCGTGGCCACCATCTGCTCCTCCACGAAGTAGCGGATGGACAGGCTCTTGTCCTCGGACTTGGCCAGCCGGCTCATCGCGCGCAGGCGGATGAAGTAGCTCAGCAGGTACACGCCGACGTCCAACGCGGCCACCCACGTCATGGTGGCGCGCGCGTCCTTGCCCGCCGCGACGAGCACCGCGGCGAAGCTCAGCACCAGCGCCACCCACGAGGGCCAGCGCACGTGCCTGCGGCTGAGCACGTCCACGATGGGCGCCAGCACCAGCACCCCGCCGCGCATCAGCAACATCATGAAGACGATGGAGGTGCCCTCCAGCGTGTACGCCAGCGTCGTGGTGCCGATGATGGCCGCCGAGCACATCCCCGACAGGAACGTCCACGCCCCCGGCGAAGGCACCCGCAGGCCCATGACCTGGCGGTGCGTCGCGAAGCGCCACCAGCGCTTGAGCGAGAGGAAGACGAACATCCCCACCATCGACGTCGCCGCGCTCACTGGCAGCAGCGTGAAGCCGACGATGCCCTCCTCCATGCCCGGCAGGGAGCCGCTCGACAGCGCCTTCGTCAGCGCGCTGTAGGGGGCATAGGCCGCGAAATAACCGAAGGCATAGGCCCAGATGGTCAGGTCATGGGCGGAGGAGTCTTGCTGCGTCGACGAAGTGGCCAGGGGGAACCTCGGTGCATGCGGGCCAGGGCCTGTCCCACCCTACTGCAAGCCGCGCGCCCCGACCCGCCTCCGGGGAGGGAAACGAACCCATGCAATGGGTGTGGGCGAGCCGCGTAGACCTCTCAACCCGGTCGTCCCAGGAGCCGTCCATGCGCTCACGCTTCCTCCCCACCCTGGCTCTCGCGTCCACCCTGGCCCTGCCCGCCTTCGCCGCCGATGACGCGGCCAAGAAGTCCTCCCTGCCGGTGAAGGTCGTCTGCGCCACCACGGCCAAGGACGGCAGCCGCGTGGTGCAGGGCACGGACCTGGTCATCGAGGCGGGCGAGAAGGCCAAGGACGTGGTCGCCGTGGAGGGCAACATCATCATCCGCAAGGGCGCCACCGTCGACGACGCGGTCGCCATCCGGGGCCGCGTCATCGTGGAGGCCGGCGCCGTGGTGAAGGGCGACGCGGTGTCCATGGGCGGCGAGGTCCGCCTCCAGGGCAACGCCCGCGTCGAGGGCAGCGCCGTGGCCCTGGGCGGCAAGCTGACCACGGACAAGGACGTCCACATCGAGGGGGACCGCATCAGCCTGTCCTTCGAGATCGGCGGGAAGGACCTGCTGCGCGGCTTCATCGAGGACGCGCTCGACAAGGATTCGGGCTGCCACATCATCGACAACGACGACGTCACGGACGCCTGAGCGGGCGTCCCCGTCATCCCCCACGAAGGTGACTACGCGGCGCTGGGAGTCCCCGGCGCCGCGGCATCCTGGGTGAGCGGCAGCAGCGTCGCGCGCAGGGCGAGGATCTGCTCGCGCACCAGCGTCTTGAGCTTCTCCACGTCGTCGAGCGTCATGCCCTTGGTGGAGATGGGCGTGCCCACCGTCACCAGGCCGCGCGAGGTGGAGAAGCGCCACGAGTGCTTGGGCAGCGCCTTGCGCGTGCCGCTCACCGCCAGCGGGAGCACGTCCGCCTGCTGCTCGATGGCCAGGCGGAAGGCGCCGTCCTTGAAGGGCAGCAGCTCATCCGTCTTCGAGCGCGTGCCCTCCGGGAAGATCATCACCGGCATGCCCTTGAGCATCCACTGCTTGCAGCGCGCCATGGCGCCCGTGGCGGACTCCTTGTCGCCGCGGTGCACGGGGATGTCCCCGGCGATGCCCATCATCCACCCCACCACCGGCACCTTGAACAGGCTCGCCTTGCCCAGCCACTTCATCTCCCACGGCAGGCGGGAGATGAGGAACGGGTCGGCGTTGGACTCGTGGTTGCTGACCACCACCGTGTTGGGGGCCACGTGGTCCGGCACGGGGCCGTGGATGCCGAAGCGCCAGTACGGCGTCAGCCTCGCGGCGGTGACACCCACCAGGCGGAAGCACCGCCCCACCGCGTAGCGCTTCCTGTCGAACGGCAACGTGACGATGGCGATGACGAGCTGAACGAAGAAGCCGACCAGCGCGACGATGCCAATCTCGACCCAGGTCCAGATGGAGAGCAGTGCGTTCATTGAGAGCCTCGAGGGGAGTCAGCGGACGGCGGAGTCCAGGTCCACGCTCACCGGGCAGTGGTCGGAGCCCGACACGTCGGGATGGAGGGCGGCGCGCTTGACGAAGGCCATGGCCGCGGGGGACGCCAGCACGTAGTCGATGCGCCAGCCGATGTTCTTCTCGCGCACACCGAAGCGCTGGCTCCACCACGAGTAGTGGCCGGTGCCCTTGTGGAAGTGTCGGAAGCTGTCCACCCAGCCGGCGCGCAGCCAGCGGTCCAGCTCCTCGCGCTCCTCGGGACGAAAGCCGCTCGTCTCGCGGTTCTCCCGGGGCCGGGCCAGGTCGATGTCCTGGTGCGCGGTGTTGAAGTCGCCCACGACCAGCAGCCGCTCACCGTCCCGCAGCGGCTTCTCCAGCTGGTCGAACAGGCGCCGGTAGAAGGCCAGCTTGAACGGGATGCGGCTCAAGTCGCGGTCCTTCCCATTGCCGTTGGGGAAGTACACGTTGGCCACGGTGAGCTTGCCGAAGCGGGCGAGCTGCAGCCGCCCCTCCACGTCCATCTCGGGGACACCCAGCCGGGTCTCCACCAGGTCCGGCTCGTCGCGGGAGAACAGCCCCACCCCGCTGTAGCCAGGACGCTCCGCGGCCGAGAAGTGCGTCTTCCACCGGGCCGGAGCACGAACCTCATTGGGCAGCTGCTCGGGGCGCGCGCGCACCTCCTGCAACGCCACCACCTGCGCCCGGGCGCTCGACAGCCAGGGCAGGAAGCCCTTGGTGTGGGCCGAGCGCAGCCCATTCACGTTCCATGAGACGACTCGCACGGGAACGCTTATGGCCCGGCTGCGTCGGGTTTTCCAGCCCCTACCGGTTGATGGACCCGGTAGGGGCCGGAAGGCCCGAGTCAACTACTCCGCGGCGTTGGCGGTGGTCTGGGGCTGGCGCTGGGTGCGGAGGATGAAGTCGGACGCGTTGTCGTCCGAGTCATACCCGTTGCCCGCCGCCTCGTCCACGCCACCACCCTCCATGGTGGCCGCCGTCGAGGAGATCTTCGCCTTGCGCTCGTAGGAGCCGGCCTCCGCGGGGATGCTCGGGAAGGCGGTGCCCTCGGGCGCATTGCCGGTGCCGTAGGCGAAGGCATCCACCGTGGCCGGGTCGTTCATGTTGGTGCCCAGTCCCGGTCCGCCGATGCGCAGGTTGCCGCCGCCGGTGCGGCTGGCGGACATGGAGAACACGGTCCCCCAGCTCACGTCACCCGCCGTCGCCCCGCCGTAGCCGGAGTGCGTCAGCAGGAAGAAGCTCCGGGGCTGGATGACCGAGCCTGCGGGCAGCGTGAAGGACAGGTACGTGGTCCCCGTCGCGCTCTTGTACTGGAGCTTCCAGCCGGACAGGTTCACCGGGCTGGTCGTCGGGTTGAACAGCTCGACGAACTCGTCGTTCGCGCCGCCCGGGCCCGCCGGGGCCGTCTCGCTGATGACCACGTGGTTGGCGCCCGTGGGCTGCTCCGTGACGCGCAGCTGCGCGGACACGGACTCACCGCCCAGGCTCGCCACCACCTGGCCCTGGCCGCTGACGTTGGCCGCCGTGAGGTCGAACTTCGCGGACAGCGTGTCGGCGCGCACCACCACCTGGGCCGGCACCGCGCCCAGGCTGGACGGCTGCACCGACAGGTTCACCACCGTGTCCACCGACGGAGGCACATCCAGCGTCACCGTGAGCGTCGCCGTCCCGCCGCCGGTCACCACGACGAGCTCGGGAGACAGCTGCTCGAGCGCCGCCGGCTGGTCCACCGCCAGCACCGTCACCGTGGCATCGCGGGACACCGTGCCCAGCGTGGCCGTGAGGGTGGCCTTCTTCGCGTCCGGGTCCAACGCCGAGTCGGTGTTCAGGAGGACCACCGCGGAGCGCTCGCCCGCGGGAATCACGACCTGGCCACCCACCACGGAGACGGCGGGGCTGGACGACGCCACCGTCACCACCGTGTTCACCGTCACCGGCCCGGTGAGCGTCACCGTCAGCGGCTCCGGGAACGTCGGGCCGTTGACACCCGAGCGCACGAAGACGCCCGTGGGCGCCAGCGAGGCCAGCGACACCTCGCCCGTGCTCGCGGGCACGAGGTCCGCGGCGGAGCGCGGCTCGATCTTCGAGTGGTCGTTGCGCAGCTCCAGCACGCCGGTGATGGAGAAGTAGCGATCTCCCAGCGCCGGCAGCGGGAACGAGAACAGGTAGTCGTTGATGCGCAGCGCGCCGTCCACCTCGAACTCACCGGTGGGCGCGGTGTCGCCGCCGCCCGGGGCGGGCGCGGTGTTGGTCACCTGCACCTGCGACACGCGCACCAGCACACCCTCCAGCGGCGTGGCGCGCGAGCCGTTCGTGGCCACCTCGACGGACGTCACCTGCTGCGGAGGCGGCAGCGTGTTGCCCTGGGTGAGGACCTCCACCGTGGGCGAGGCCAGCTGCAGCTGGCCGAAGTAGTTGGCCACCGTCGCGTCGACATTCACGCGCGAGCCGGCCACCACCGCGCTCGGCGGCGCCGTGCGGGTGAAGACGAAGGCACCGGAGTAGTCCGGACCCTGGTAGCCCTGGTCCAGCGGGTTGACCTGCACGAAGAAGCCCGTGGAGCCCACGCCCGTCACGGTGACGTTGGAGAGCGCCACGCGCATGCCCACCCACGGAGACGTTCCACCCGGCCCCGGCTGCTTCACCGTGTAGATGGACAGCGAGCAGGCCGCGTCACCCGGGTTGGGCGTCGGGCAGAGGTCGCACGCGTCGCCCTTGCCGTCGCCATCCGAGTCCGCCTGGTCCGGGTTGGGCGTGTTGGGGCAGTTGTCCACGGCGTTCGGGACGCCGTCGCCGTCGGTGTCGTTCGGGTTGGGGCGGGCGCACTCGGTGGTGCCGGGCGCGAACGGGCACACGTCGCACGCGTCACCCACGCCGTCGCCGTCGATGTCGGGCTGCACGCCCTGGTCCATCGGGCGCACCGGGTTGAACACGCCCGGGCAGTTGTCCACCTCGTCGGGGATGCCGTCGCCGTCGACGTCCGCGCCCGACAGGCCACCGGAGTACACGGTGGAGCCCGACACGGAGGCCGGCCAGCGCGCGTTGGTGGAGGTGCGGGACGGCTCGCACGTCGGCTCGTCCGTTGGCACGCCGCACGCGAACAGCGGGTAGGCGCCGGAGTTGCGCGACTGGAGCGTGGACAGCGACATGCTGATTTCGGTCTGGAGGCACACGGAGCGCTCGACGCCGCAGACGTCCAGCGTGTCGCAGCCCGCGCCGCTCAGGGCGGAGACGACGGCCGTCTCTCCGTAGAGCGCCTTACCGCCGCGCATCGTCAGCACCACGTCCGCGGGCTCCGCCCGGATGACGGCGCGGTGCGGAGAGGACGCGTGGCCGTTGAGCCGGAAGATGGCCACGTCCGCCACCTTGCCCGGCACCAGCGCGCCGGTGTTCGTCGCCTGGAAGGCGTGCGCCGCGTTGCCCGTCACCAGCGCCCACGTCTCCGCGTCGCTGAGCGAGTCATTGAAGTAATCGCTGTCCAGGTCGTCCGCGCAGCGCAGCTCGCGCAGGATGTTCATGGAGCCGGACTGCAGCCAGTCGGTGCCCAGCGTCATGTTGACGCCCAGGTACTTGTAGAGCGGGATGGCCGCGGTGTCGCCGTACAGGCCGATGTTGGAGCGCGGCGACCAGACCAGGCTGGTGCTCGACGTGGCCATCATCCGGATGTCGCTGGCGCTCAGGCCGATGCCGTGGACCAGCGCGGTGCGGGAGCTGAGGATGTTCTGGCCACCGGACTGCTGACCGGAGAGACAGAGGAACTCGTTGCGAGCGCTCGTCTCGATACCCTCGGCGATGTGCGGCAGGTAGGCCGAGGCGGCCGGGATGACCGACGGCGAGTCGACGCGCGCGTAATCACAACCGCTCGCGCGCTCGCGACCATCCGAGTCACCCAGGGGGAACGTCTGGTACTCCGCGCCCGAGCCCGCGCCCAGGCCTTCCTGGTTGGTGCCCGTGTCGGACGTGTTCGGCGCGTCCAGGTTGCGCAAGAGGCCCTTCGCGCCGCCGGAGCCGGCGATGGACGTGGTGCCCGCGATGACCTGGCGCAGCTCCGCCCAGCGGATGCCGTCCGCGCCCGCCGTGTTGCCCGCGGCCAGACGCGTGTGCTGGTTGTTGCCCTGGCGCCAGTCGTGACGGTGCTCGTACTTCTCGTCCGTCCGGGCGAAGGGCGCCTTCTGGAAGGTGATGTGGTCGTGCGCGTTGATGAGGCCCGGCGACACCACCGACTGCGGGCAGGTGATCTGCGTGGCCGAGGCCGCGCCCGCGGCCTGCGAGCAATCACAGCTCACGCACTGGATGACACCCGTGGCGTCCACGAGCACCTGACCCCCGTGATAGACCTTGTCCGGCGCCAACACGATGCCGGTGAACAGCTTCGCCGAGTTACCCGACGACACCGTGCAGCTCCCCGTCGGAGGAGGAGGCAGGTTCGCCGCGGGGCACATCACGACCGTGCCGCCACCAGGACCCGCGTCAGGCGTACCCGAGCCGCCGTCCGTCCCACCGGAGCCCGCATCGGGAGTGCCCGAGCCGCCGTCCGTCTCGCCAGGACCCGCGTCAGGAGTCCCCGAGCCACCGTCCGTCTCGCCAGGGCCCGCATCGGGAGTGCCCGAGCCGCCGTCCGTCTCACCCGGACCGGAGTCGGGAGTGCCCGAGCCGCCGTCCGTCTCACCCGGACCGGAGTCGGGCGTACCCGAGCCGCCATCCGTCTCACCGGGACCGGAGTCGGGCGTACCCGAGCCGCCGTCCGTCTCACCCGGACCGGAGTCGGGCGTACCCGAGCCGCCGTCCGTCTCACCCGGACCCGCGTCGGGAGTCCCCGCGCCGCCATCCGTCTCACCGGGGCCCGCGTCGGGCTCCACATGACCGCCATCCGTCTCGCCCGGACCGGCGTCAGGCTCGACATGACCGCCGTCCGTCTCACCAGGACCCGCGTCGGGCTCGCCCGGCCCAGCGTCGCCTCCGCCCGGGCCGGCATCCGGCTTCGGGGTCGGCTGACAGGAGCTCTCACAGCCGTCGCCGTTGGTGGTGTTTCCGTCGTCACAGGTTTCGCCGCGCTCGACGACACCGTTGCCACAGACCGGACTGGGAGGGTCATCATCGCCGCAAGCGGTGACGACCAGGAGTAGCGCCGTGAGCGGCGCCAGCAATTGGCGGAAAGACATGAAGGAGAGGCTCCGAAGTAGATGTGACCAGCGGGGGGGCTTGCAGCCTACAACCCTCGCTCCTCCTTCGAGCTGGCAAAATTCCAACATCGGCGTAGCAAATTGCCACCCAGGGGGTGTGTTTTACCCCAGGGAAATTCAAGCAATTCAAACAATTACGCGTACGTCCAAGACAACCCCGCACTCCCCGTTCCTTTGAAACTTCTCAGACAACCTCCTGGAACGTCCGAGGAGTGCCACGAGTCCGGGTGGTTACACGCTGTGTTTACTTCCGGCGGCCAGCACCCATAGTGAGACATCCCAGACACAGACACCGTCTGGGTTTGTGAGAAGTCTCTCAGAAACAGAAGTATCACGCCTGACGGCTTAATCAGAGATCGCCCCCAGCGGGGGACGATACTGGGGGAAGTGTGTCTTCGAGCGAGAAACGACAACACCCGGGTGGACCACCTCCACCCCGGGGTCCGGTGGAGCGCACGCGACGGCGGCTCCTCCTGGCGGCGACCACCTTCCTCACCCTATCCTGTCAGCCCGACGGCGACCCTTCCGCCACGGCGGACAGCGCGCCGGGGAACCAGCCCATGGCGGAGGCGCAGACGCGGCAGGTGGACCCCGCGCCGCGGAAGGTCGCGGCGCCCCGCTGCGCGCGCACGGTCCACGCGGACGTCGTCGCGCTGGACCAGGTGTACACCTACAACCGGCTGGGCTCGTTCAATCCCACGGGGATGATCTACGCGCTGATGGAGGACGTGGAGCCCATCAGCCCGAGCAAGCCCCTGGGGCCCGGCAACACGCGGCTCAAGACGAGCAAGCGGCCCCGCCCCCTCACCTTGCGCGCGAACGTGGGGGACTGCCTTCACGTGAAGTTCTTCAACTGGCTGGCGCCGACGCGCTCCGCCATCCCGAGCGCGAATCAATCCCAACCCGGCGTGAGCAAGGCGGAGGGCTCCACCACCCTCTCCTTCCTGCGCAAGGTCCTGCCCTCGTGGGTGTGGACGCCCACGTATGACCCGGTCGAATCCCTGGTGCAGAACAAGGCCGTGGGCGGACGGTGGTTCTGGTGGGGTCAGGAGCTGGAGGCGGAGAACGACCACCGCGACAACTCCCCCGCCACGCGCCACGCCTCGCTCCACATCCAGGGTCTGCAGTACTGGAGCATCGACTCGGACGGGGCCTGGGTGGGTCAGAACACCAGCAGCCTGGTCCCGTCCGGTGGACAGACGGACTACCACTGGTACGCCGACCACGAAGGCGTCTTCTTCTTCCACAGCATGGGCGCCTCGTTCGGCGGCGAGGGCGACGGCGGCTCCACCGCGCAGGGCCTCTTCGGCGCCGTCAACGTCGAGCCGCCTGGGAGCGTCTGGTACCGCTCCAAGGTGAGCGCGTCGGTGCTCAAGTCCGTCACCACCAGCACCAACCCGGACGGCACGCCCCTCATCGACTACGCGAAGCTCGACGGCACCGGGCGCCCGTACCTGGCCATCCTCGACGCCAACCACAAGATCCGCCACGGCGACCTGGAGGCCATCATCACCGGCTACTCCAGCACGGTGATGGGCACGCGCTCCTCCATCGACCAGGGCCACTTCCGCGAGCTCACCGCCATCTACCACGATGAAATCAAGGCGGTGCAGGCGTTCGACGAGCTGGAGTGGAACCCCACCTTCCACAGCGTCCGGGACGGCTTCGGCGTCAACTACGGCGTCGCGGGACTGGGCGCGGAGCTGCTCGCCAATCGCGCGAAGATCGGCCCCACCAAGGACTGCGTCACCTGCGAGTACGAGGAGTTCTTCCTCGAATCATGGGCCAACGGCGACCCCGCGATGAACGTGGAGAAGGACGCCAGCGGCAAGGCGGTGAACGCGCTCTACCCGGACGACCCCTCCAACGTGCACCACAGCTACCTGGGAGATCCGGTGCGCATCCGCAACATCCACGCGGGCCCCGCGGAGACGCACGTCTTCCACCTGCACGCGCACCAGTGGAAGCACTCGCCCGGCGTCGAGGACTCGAACTACCTGGACTCGCAGACGGTGGGTCCCGGCTCCGCCTTCACCTACGACATCAACTTCGGTGGCTCGGGCAACCGCAACTTCACCGCGGGCGACTCCATCCACCACTGCCACCTCTACCCGCACTTCGCGCAGGGCATGTGGGCGCTGTGGCGCGTGCACGACGTGTTCGAGGCCGGCACCAAGGACCGCCGACTGCCGGACCCGGAGATCTCCGGCGGCACGCCCAACCCCGCCGTCATCCCCATCCCCCAGCGGGCCATGGCGCCCATGCCCACGTACGTCGCCTCGACGGTGAGCACGCCCTCGGGCCCGATGTCGCGGCCCGCGTTCCCAGGCTTCCCCTTCTACATCGCCGGCATGCCCGGCCGGCGCGCGCCGCAGGCACCGCTGGACCTGGAGTACGACGGCGGCCTGCCTCGGCACATCGTCACCAACGCGGTGGGCCCGGTGGCCTATGGCAACTCGGGGCGGTTCGACGTGGACCCCACCGCGCTCAACATCAAGCTGCTGCCCCACGACGGCACGCCCACGGAGAAGGCCGCCATGGCGTTCCACGCGGGCGAGTTCCCCAGCAGCGCCGGCGCCGTCGCACCCACGGTGGCGCCGCTCCACGCCGACCCCGCCTTCGCGGAGATGGCGCGGTACTATCCCGGCTACACCGCGCTGGGAGGCACCGGGCGGTTCCTGATCAACGGCCGCAAGCCCGTGGCCGGCGCGCCCTTCGCGGACCCGTGCCCCGAGCGCACGACGAAGCGCAACTACCGCGCGACGTACCTCCAGGTCGCGATGCAGCGGGTGAACCGCGCCGGGTGGCATGACCCACAGGCGCGGCTGATGGTGCTCAACGAGGACGTGGCCGCCACCCAGGACGGCAAGCGCGCGCCGGAGCCCTTCTTCTTCCGGGCCGCGTCCGGCGAGTGCATCAACTTCTACGCCACCAACATCATCCCCGCGCACCTCAACCCGGACGACTTCCAGATCTACACGCCCACGGATGTCATCGGTCAGCACATCCACCTGGTGAAGTTCGACGTGATGGCGGCGGACGGCGCCGGCAACGGCTGGAACTACGAGGACGGCACGCTGTCCTCGGACACGGTGGCGCACCGCATCCACCTGGCCAACGCGGCGGGCGGCGCGTTCGTTGCGGACGGCACCGTGGGCGAGTCGGGGGCGCGCGTGTACTTGAGCGCGCCGGCCACCCACCCACGCATCCCTCGCGCGCCGGGCACCGCGCAGACCACCGTGCAGCGCTGGTGGGCGGACCCGCTGCCGAGCAACACCGGCCGGAAGAACCCGCTGGAGACGGTCTTCACGCACGACCACTTCGGCCCGTCGTCCCATCAACAGCACGGCTTCTACGGCGCGCTCATCGTCGAGCCCGAGGGCTCCAAGTGGAGGGACCCGCGCACGGGCATCTACTTCGGCTCGCGCGTGGCGGACGGAGGGCCGACGAGCTGGCGCGCGGACATCATCGCCGCCAACCCCGCGGACAGCTTCCGTGAGTTCGGGCTCGCCTTCGCGGACTACGTGCCGCTGTACGACGAGTGCGGTCAGCCGGTGAACCCGCCCAACTACAAGGAGACGAAGCTGCCGTGGGCCGTGGACTTCGAGTCGGTGCCCATGCCGGAGGCCATCAGCGCCGCGGACCCGGGCGGGATGACCGTCAACTACCACAACGAGCCCATCCCCCTGCGCATCAGCAGCCGGTTGAGCTGCAGCGGCCGCGTGCAACGGCTCGGCGCGCGGGGCGACATGGCGAACGTGTTCCGCTCGGACATCCACGGCGACCCGTACACGCCGGTGATGGCGGGCTACCCGGGCGACAACATCCGCATCCGCCTCATCCAGGGCGCGCAGGAGGAGCAGCACTCCTTCACGCTGCACGGCAACAAGTGGCTCAAGGAGATGTATGACCCGGACAGCGGCTACTACAACGCGCAGGCCATCGGCATCTCCGAGCACTTCGAGTTCAACCTGACGGGAGGCCTGCCGCAGATCATCGGCCCGTACGAGACGGCGGACTACATGTACATGAGCGCGTCCACGGGCGATTTGTGGAACGGCTTGTGGGGCATCCTCCGCACGTACAAGCACCGGCAGCGCGGCCTGCGCTCGCTGGCGGACGTGGCGATGCTGGCGGCGGACGAGAACCCGAAGCTGCAGATCTTCACCACGCGCGGCGCGGCGGAGCCCCAGGCGCAGGCGTACCCGCCCATGGAGCTGCTCGACCTGCCCGAGGAGGCGGGCCTGGAGGTGATGGACCCGGAGAAGGAGCGCGACTCCGTCCAGGACTCCTACGAGGTGGACGAGGAAGGCAAGCCGGTGAAGCCGCGCCTGGTCGAGCACGTCATGGCGGACCGCGACGGGATGATGCGCATCGACAAGGACCTGGTGCTCAAATACGAGGAACTCGGCTGGTTCGGCATCAAGCCCGTCAAGACGGACTCGTGCCCCAAGGGCGCGCCGGTGCGGCTGTACCGGGTGTCCGCCATCGACGCGAAGACGTGGTTGTACGGCAAGCGGCTCGTCTACAACGACCTGCACAAGATCTACGACCCGGACGCCATCATCTTCGCGCAGGACGCGCACCTGCCCGCGCTGAAGAACGGCACCCGCAAGCCCGAGCCGCTCATCCTCCGCGCCCGCGCGGGCGAGTGCGTCCAGGTGGTGCTGACCAACCGGTTGCCCTCGGGCTCGCTGTCGAAGCTGGACACCTGGGCGCACCACGCCGCCATCACGCCCTACTTCAACGTGAACCAGGTGCGGATGTCGAACCACGTGTCGCTGCATCCGCAGCTCGTCAACTACGACGTGAACGTGGATGACGGCGCCAACGTGGGCCTCAACGCGGTGCAGACGGTGCCGCCCGGCGGGGTGCGCACGTACCGGTGGTTCGCGGGAGAATTCAAGAGCTCGCCCTTCGGGTTCCCCTTCCCCTTCGGACGCCGCACGCCGATGGAGCTGGGCATCGTCAACCTGCGCAACATGGCGGACGTGGTGAACCACGGCATGCACGGCGCCATCGGCGCGCTCATCATCGAGCCGACGAACGCGTACTGGATGACGGACCCGGGCACCGAGGCCCAGGCCTATGTCTCGCACACCCTGCCCGACGGCACCCAGGAGACGTTCCGCGAGCTGGTCGCGCTCCTCCAGGATGACCTGGGCCTGCACAGCGACGACTCCACGTTCTGGGACACCGACGGACTGGAGAGCGGCACCGCGCTGCGCAACACCGCGGGCATCGACGACTCGCAGGACACAGGGCAGAAGGCGTTCAACTACCGCACCGAGCCGCTGTGGGCCCGGTTGGGCGTTCCGCCGCAGACGAGCCCGGAGGCCATCAACGACTTCGACCTGCACCACATCCTCGCCTCCAGCGTCCACCTGGACCCGGCCACGCCGCTGTTCCGGGCGAAGCCTGGGGACCCGCTGCGCTGGCGCTTCGGTCACCCGTCCGGGCACTCGCGTCAGCACGCGCTCTCCGTGCACGGCGCGGAGTGGCGACGCAATCCGTGGCGCGCGGGCAGCCAGTCGCGGGTGATGGGCCCCAACGCCTCGTCGCCCATCATCTCCACGCAGGGCGGCGCGTCGGTGATGCAGTCGTACACGATGATTCCCGAGTACGGCGCCGGCGGCATCACCCAGTCCACCGGTGACTACCTGTACCGCGACCACTCCAGCTTCCTGTGGAGCGGCGGCGGGCTGTGGGGCGTGCTCCGGGTGGAGTAGCGCGCGTGTGGCAACCCTCGGGCGGCGTGGCGCGAGTCGGCGCCGCGCCGCCCCGTCCTCTCGTCGTCTCGAAGCACCCTCCTCATGATGCGCAAGAGCCTGGTCCTCCTCGTCTCGGGCGTGCTGTTCGCGGGCGCCCTCGCCACCGTGCGCGTCGCCACGCGCCCCGATGCGTCGCCGCCTCCTCCCGAGGACTCACCTCCTCCGGCACCCGTGGCGCCTGTCTTCGCGGAGCGAGAGGGCGTCCGCGTGTCCTTCGACCTCGCGCTGAGGGCACGCCCCCGGGAGGCCGCCGCCGGGTCCGCGCTGCAGGGCACCGCGCGCTTCGTGCTCGCGGACGCGAAGACCGGCGCGTCCCTGCAGGGGCGTCGCGTGCTGGGCTGGATGTCTCCGCGCGCCCCGGGTGAGGCGGCTCCGGACGACGCGGCCTGCAAGGAGCGCGTGAAGTCGTACCTGGGGGGCCTCTTGTCCACGAAGGCGGAGGTGGACCTGAACGCCTATTGGTTCCTCACGCTGAACCACGACCAGACGGTGTCCGTCATCAATCCGCAGCTCGCCTTCGAGCGCACCAAGCTGCACAGCCTGGTGTCGCTGGGTGGAGAGGTGGCGGACTGGGCGCTCCTGAAGGACCGCTCCGCGATGTACGCGACGGTGGCCAGCGGCGACAGCGTGTCCGTGGTGGACCTGCAGCGATTCCTCACGACGCGGACGATTCGCGTCGGTCAGCGCCCCGGACGAATCGTGGTGGCGCCCGATGGCCGCACGGCCTGGGTGAGCAATGACGGGGACGGCACGGTGAGCATCCTCGACACCACGGCGCACACGGAGCTGGCGTCGCTGGACGTGGGCGCGGGGCGCCACGAGGTGACATTCTCGGACGAGGGTCGCACCGCGTGGATCACCAGCACGGAGGCCGACGTGCTGACGGCGGTGGATGTCGCATCACGCGAGGTGCTGGGCACCGTGAGCGTGGGTGTGGGCGCGGGAGACGTCGCGTGGAGTGCCGTGGCGCGGGCGGTCTTCGTGGCGCAGCCGCGCACGAGCGAGGTGCTGGTGTTGGACGTGGCGCGGCGCGAGGTATCCCGCCGCATCTCGGTGAAGCCGGGGCTGGGGGCGCTGAGGTTCGACCGCACGGGGCGCTGGGCCTTCCTGCTCCACCCGGACGCGGGCGGCGTGGACATCATCGACGCGGCGACCAGCCAGGTGGCGCACTCGCTCGAGGGCTTCGCCGCGCCGGACTCGGTCGTCTTCACGGATGCGTTCGCGTACGTGCGCAACACCACCAGCGGTCGCGTGTCCCTGGTGGAGCTGAGCACGCTGGGCGGCGCGAGCAGTCCGTCCGTGGTGAACGTCACCATGGGGCAGCTGGCGCCCGCGGATGCGCGCGGGCTGGGACGCTCGGACCCCATCGCCGCGCTCCCCGAGGGCAACGGCGTCATCGTCGCGGGCGCGGCGGACCGGGCCCTGTTCCTCTACCAGGAGGGCATGATGGCGCCGCGGGGAACGCACCTGAACTACGGCCGCGAGCCTCGGGCCGTGCTGGTGCTGGACCGCTCGCTGCGCGAGGTGGAGGCCGGGACCTACGCGGCCACCGCCACGGTGCGCGAGAACGGCACCTACGACGTGGCCTTCCTCCTGGACAATCCGCGCACCATCGTCTGCATGGAGTGGAAGGTGGGGGGGGTGCCCGAGGACGCGGCGCTCGCGAAGAAGCTCCCGCTGAAGCTCACGCCTCGATTCGACCCGGCGCGGCACTTCACGGCGGGGACCACCACGCCCTTGCGCTTCCGCCTCGAGCCCATGCCGGGCATGGACCCGCGTCCGGTGCGGCCCGAGGAGGTCCGGGTGTTGATGTTCAAGACGCCCGGCACGTGGCAGTGGCGCACCGAGCCTCGCCTCACCACCGACGGAGAGTTCGAGGTGGACTTCGCCCCACCCTCCCCTGGCCAGTACAAGCTGGTGGTGGGCGTGGAGAGCCGGAACATCGACCTGGGTCGTCTGCCGCACTTCACCTTCGGCGTCGTCGAAGCTCCCGCCCCGGCGAGCGCCTCCCTCTCCGAGGTCGCACGATGACGGTGTCCATGCGCTCGCTGTTCGTTCTGCTCACCGTGTGGAGTTCCCTCGCCGGGGCCGAGGACGTGGCGGTGCCCACGCCGCCCAAGGCCTCCACCGCACCGCGCGTCGAGGTGCCCGACGTGGAGCTGGTGGACCAGGCGGGGCGCACGGTGAAGCTGTGGTCGGATCTGGTCCGAGGCCACACGGTGGCCATCAACTTCATCTTCACGCGCTGCAAGACCATCTGCTCACCGATGACGGCCACCGTCGCGCGCGTCCAGAAGGAGCTGGGGGCCGACAGCCCCGTGCGCTTCATCTCGATCACCCTGGACGTGGCCAATGACACGCCCGATCGCCTCGCGCGCTTCGCCGCGCCCTTCCAGCCCCGTCCGGGTTGGTCCTTCCTCACGGGCGACCCCGCGAAGGTGAAGCAGGCCTTGGTGGCGTTGGGGGGCTATGTGCCGGACAAGGAGGCCCACCGTCCCACGGTGCTGGTGGGCAACGCTGTCTCCGACACGTGGACGCGAGTGGATGGGCTGGGCGCGCCCAGCGTGTTGCTCGCCGCGATTCGTGAGGTGCAGGCCGCCTCGGCGGGCCCCTCCGAGCTGCGCGGCGACGCGCCCCAGGACGACGCGCGGGCCCAGGATGAGGCCGCGGCGAAGTACTTCACGAACACGGAGCTGGTGGACCAGGACGGCCGCACCCACCGCTTCTACGAGGACCTGGTGCGAGGCCGGAAGGTGCTCATCAACTTCGCCTTCACGTCGTGCAAGGGGGCGTGCTCGCCCATCACGAAGCACCTCACGCAGGTCCAGCAGCGGCTCGGCGAGCGCGTGGGACGGGACATCACGATGATCACCCTCTCGGTGGACCCCGCGAACGACACACCGAAGAGCCTGGGGGCCTTCACGAAGAAGCTCGGGGTGAAGCCGGGTTGGTACTTCCTCACGGGTGCGCGCGAGAACATCACGCGCGTGCTCAAGAAGCTGGGCGGCTACGTGGACGACCCGGATGCGCACAACACCACGCTGCTCATCGGTGACGCGGCCACGGGCGTGTGGGTGAAGTCGCCAGCGATGGCCCAGGTGGAGAACATCGTCCATGCCGTCGAGAACCTGAATGCCCCGAGGTAGTCCCATGCGCGTCCTCGGAGTCCTGATGGTGCTCGCCTCGGCGTGGCTCGGCTGCAGGTCGGCATCGACGCCCGAGGACCCGGAGCATGCCCGGCGTGGGCGCATGCTCTTTCAGCGAGGACAGAGCGTCCGGGGTACGCCGTTGATGGGATTCCTCGCGCCCGAGCGCGTGGAGCTCGGCGGAGAGGTGGCCGCGTGCGCGCGCTGCCACGGGCCCGCGGGACGAGGCAGCGCCGAGGGCGGCGTGGAAGTGCCAGACATCACGCCGGGCGCGCTCTTCCACTCGCGCCCGCGCGCCGTGGGCGAATTGGAGGACAGGTCGCGACCGGCCTACACGCGGGACACGTTGCTGCGCGCCATCACCGAGGGGCGCTCCGCCAGCGGACGGGCGCTGAGCGTGGCGATGCCTCGGTATGAGTTGGACGACGTCTCACGCCGGGAGCTGCTCGCGTACCTGGGGGAGCTGGGTGAACGCCCCGACCCCGGAGTGAGTCCCACGGCGATCACGGTGGGGGCGGCGCTGCCGCTCACGGGAAGACTGGGGCCCGCGGGTCAGGAGGCGGCCGCCGTCCTGCGCGCGGTGTTCGAGGACGTGAACGCGCGGGGCGGCGTGTTCCGCAGGAGGCTGGAGTTGGTGGTGGAGGATGACGCGGCACAGGCCCCCTCGCTGCAGGCCGATGCCACGGAGCGACTGTTGGAGCGCGGCGTGTTCGCGCTGGTGGGCAGCCTGCGGAGAGGGCCGCAACCCTCTGATGCGAGGCTCACCCGGGAGGGAGCTCCACTCGTGTTGCCGCTGACCTTGCGCGGCGGAACCTCCGACGTGGACAGCCCCGTGTTCTTCCTCTACCCGGATGAGCCCTCGCTCGCGCGTCTTGCGGTGCAGTGGCTCGCGAGCAACCAAGAGCCGCGGCTGCGGCGTGCATCCCTCGTCGTGGCGCACTCGGGAGATGAGGCGGGCGAAGCGTGGACACGCGCCGTGAAGGACGAGATGACGCGCCGGGAGCTGCCGTCCATCACGGAGCTCATTCTGCCTGGCGGACTCCCTGACGCGTGGCCAGCACGGACTCCCGTCGCGGTGCTCTACGCGGGAGCACCGGAGGGTCTGAGCCCGTTGCTCCGATGGATGGAAGAGCGAGCCCCCTCGGTCCTCGTACTAGCGCCGGCCCGCCTCGCTCAGCCCGAGGTCATCGGTCCATTCTCGCGGCAGCTCCGATTCATCTCCCCCGTGGGCCTGGGCGAGCGCGCCCCCAGCCTGGAGGACTTCTCCGCGTTCATGGCGCGTCATGGTCTCGAACAAGGCCACGCCGCTTTCCAGCTCGGAGCCTACGCAGCGGCGCGAGTGTTCGTGGAGGCCCTCACGCGCACAGGCGCCGAGGTCACCCGCGCGAGCCTGTTGCTCCAGCTCGAATCCCTGAGGGACTTCGACACGGGCGTCTCGCCACCGCTCACCTTCGGGGTCAACCGGCGCGTGGGAATCCAGGGAGGACAGCTCGCCACGCTGGAGCCAGGCACCGGTCGCCTCGTGCCCGCGTCAGAGTGGCTCCCCCTGTCACCGTGACAGTCGCACTCACCGCGCGCGCGCCGAGCCCTCCACGGACCCCTTCGGCAGCTCGATGACCACCTCGGTCCCGGAACGACGTGGCTCCAGGGCGACATAGGCCCGGCCACCATGTTGCTCCGCCACCTCGCGGACGATGGACAGCCCCAGCCCGGTGCCCGGCGTGTGCGCCGTGCCCGCCAATCGGTGGAACGGCTCGAACACGGATTGATGCTCCGCGAGGGGAATCCCCGGCCCCGCGTCCGCGACCCGGACCTGATACCGCTCCGCCTCGCGAACGAGCCGCACCTGAATCTCACTGCCCTCGGGCGAGAACTTCATCGCGTTGGACAGGACATTGTCCACCGCCTGCCGCAGGCTCCCCGCGTCGAAGAGGGCCTCGGCCGGCGCAGACAGCTCCGCGCGGATGAGCAGCCCTCGTCGCTCCGCCTCCGCGCGAGCTCCCTCCACCGCCTGCGCGACCAGCCGCGAGAGGTCCCCCTGCTTCCGGTCCCACGCCCCCCGCCCCGCCACCGCGAGGTCGAGCAGATTCCCCGCGAGCACCGCCAGCCTGTCCACCTCGCGCCGAGCCTCCTCCAGCCCCACACGCAGCTCCTCGCGCGACCGCTCCCGTCGCAGGGCCAGATCCATGCTCGTGCGCATCAGCGTCAGCGGCGTGCGCAGCTCATGGGCCGCGCCAGCAATCAGCCGCTCCTGTGCCTCGCGCGCGCCGCGCAGACGCTCCGTCGCCTCCGCCAGCACGGCGCGCAGCTGCCCGATTTCATCGCGCGCCGGGTCCTCCACCGGCGCATGCGAGAAGTCCCCCTCACGCAGCCGACGCAGGTGTCGGGTGATGGCCGCCAGCCTTCGCGACAGCTTGCGCGCCTGCCACGTCTGCACCACCAGCAAGGCCAGCCCCAACGACACCGCGAGGAAGAGCGCCAGCCGGTGATACGTCCCCACCGAGCCATCCACCTGCCCCAGTGACGCCGACAGTCGCAGCGCGTACGGCGCGCCCTGCGGAGAGCGGACATCCACCTGCACCTCGCGCCAGCGCACGCCATCCGGCCCGATGCGAGTGACGAGCTGTGGCGGCGCCCCGGGCGCACCGGGAACCCGCCTCGACTCGGACTCATCCACCTGGAGCCCCGGCGGATAGCGCGCCACCAGGGTGCCATCCGGGCCGTGGAGATAACCGTGCGGCGCGAAGGGCCGCACCTGCTCCAGCAACGGGGAGCCCGTCATGTGGAGGTGCGCCTTGCGCTCGGGTCCGTCGAAGAGGCTGGCGCTCTCCACCGCCGCCTGCGCCAGCAGCGCCCGGTCCAACGAGCGCTCCAGGTCATAGCGGAACAAGCGCGCCGCGCTGCCCAACGCGACCACCATCGCCAACGCGGGAACGAGCGCGCCCAGCAGCCACAGCCGCCGGGTCAACGTCACGGTGTCACGGCCTCCGACACCGTCAGCTTGTAGCCCACGCCCCGCACCGCGCGGATGGCGACGTCCGTGGCCGACAGGCGCTCCAGCTTCGCGCGCAGATAGCCGACATACACGTCGAGCACGTTGCCATGGCCCTCGAAGTCCCGGCCCCACGCCTGCGCGAGCAGCCGCGCGCGCACCTGCGCCTCGCCCGGATGCTTCGCCAGCGCGGAGAACAGCGCGAACTCACGGGCCGTCAGCGACTCCTCGCGACCCGAGCGGCCCAGCACCCGCCGACGTGGATCCAACACCACCGAGCCCAGGCGCACCGGTCCATCCTCGGACTCCCCACGCCGCGCCAGCGCCTCCAACCGGGCCAGCAGCTCCTCGAAATCGAAGGGCTTCACCAGGTAGTCGTCCGCGCCCGAGCGCAGCCCGGTGACCTTCTCCGGCGTGGTCCCTCGCGCGGTGAGCATCAGCACCGGCGTGCGCACGCCCACGCCACGCCAGTGCTTGAGCAACGTGACCCCGTCGACCTCGGGCAGTGCCCAGTCGAGGACGATGACGTCAAAGCCTTCCTCGCGGCCCCGCTCCAACGCCGCGCGTCCGCCGGTACAGACCTCCAGGCTGTGGCCTTCCTCCTCCAGTCCCCGCTGGAGCAACACCACCATCTTCACTTCGTCTTCGACGAGCAGCAGTCGCATGTGCACGTCCCCCCTGCACACCGGAGCTTTCCATGCCCGGAGGGAGCGTGACCAGCATCGTTCCCGTCACGACGAAGAAGACGGCGCCTCCGCCGGCCGCAGCCCGTGGTCGATGAGGAAGCCGCGCACGGCGTCGGCGATTTCTGTTCCGGCCTCCAACAATCCCGCGTGCCCGGCGTCCTCCACCAACATCCAATGGGCATGTGGCAACGCGTCACGCATGCGCACCATCTCCCGCAGAGGGACGAGGGTGTCATGACGCGCGGCGATGATCTGCGTCGGCACCTTGACATGGGGCAACACATCCCACGCGTGCCCCTCCGCGAACCCGCGCAGCGTGTGCCAATAAGCCTGGGGGCTCATCGTGCGCAGCGCGTACAGGAACTCGTCGATGTCGTCCCGCGGAGCCCGGGGCCGCAGCGCGCCCACCGCGCGAGCCAACGGGTACGCCAGCCGGCTGCCCAGGAACGCGCGCACCACCGGCGTCGCCAGGGGCACCGCGGGCGTCGCCAGCCGGAGGGCCTCGCGCGCCGTGCCCAGGAGGGCGCGCGCCGCCAGCCCCGCGTCCCCCGAGCCCGCCGCTCCCGCGCTCCCCGCGATGAGCGTCATCGCCGGCACCAGGTCCGGACGGCGGCGATACAGCTCCAGCAGGACGCGAACGCCCATCGAGTAGGCCACCTGGTGCGGGGGCCGTCCGTCGCCGAGCGCCATCACCGCCTCCGTGACGCGCTCCAGGTCCCCCACGTGCACGCAGAAGTCGTAGTCGCCATCGCGCGACTCCTCGCTTTCGCCATGGCCCCGGTAGTTCCAGTGCACCACCCGGTGGTCCTGCTCCAGGCTGGCGACGACGTGGCGCCAGAAGTTCTCCGAGGAGCCGATGCCATTGCTCAGGAGCACCGTGGCGCGTGGCTTGAGCGCCTGGTCCGAGGACTCCTCGAGCAGCTCCCCCAGGTGCGTATGCCAGGCCACCCGGGTTCCATCCGGAGCGACGACGAAGCGCGTGGTGCGACGGTAGGGCATGCGCCCTCACCATGGTGCGAGGACGCCGGGCGCGCAAGCCGCGCGTGTCCGGAGCCCTGTCGTCACACTCCCTCCACCGCGAGGTCCGAGGTATGAGGGCGCATGCTTCGTGACGACGCGCAGGCGCTCGACCTCACCTCGGTGCTCGCGCACTACGCCGAGCATGGCTATGCCCGGCTGGGGAGGGTGCTGGGCGAGGAGGGCCTCGTGGCCCTGCGCGAGCGGGCGGACGACCTGATGCTCGGCCGCGTGGTCTACCCCGGCATGTTCTTCCAGCCGGACGCCACCACCGGACGCTACGAGGACGCGCCCCTGGGCCTCGGCTGGCAGGGGCCCTCGCTGGACTACCGCAAGCTGGAGAAGCTGGAGAAGGACGCGCGCTTCCTCGCGTGGATGGAGAACCCTCTGTTCGAGCGCCTCGTCCGCGCGCGCATCCCCGGCGACATCGTCCTGTATCGCGCCATCCTCTTCCACAAGGGCCAGGCCGGCGGCAGCAACCTGCCCTGGCATCAGGACGGAGGTCGGCTGTGGGGGCTCACCCAGGAGCCCGAGCTCCAGCTGTGGACCGCGCTGGATGACGCCCCCGAGGACGGGGGCTGCCTGGAGGTCGTGCCCGGCAGTCACCGGCGAGGACTGGTCACGGAGCTGGGCGGCGTCATCCCCCCGGACCAGGTGGCCGCCGAGGACGCGGAGCGCCGCGCGGTGCCCCTCCCCGCGCTCGCGGGCGAGGTCATCCTGGTGCACAACCACCTGTGGCACCGCTCCGGCCGTGGCCGCCCGGGCCTCCGCCGCCGCGCGTTCTCCGCCTGCTACATGAGCGCGGACACCCGCTGCGTGCGCAAGAAGAAGGCGCCCCGCGTGTTCCACCCCCTGTTCCGCCACGGACGCGACTGAGCGTCGGCCTCAGCCCACCAGGTGCAACGGAGGGGGACGTCCCAACGCGCGCGCGCGGTGCCCCACCGGCAGGGAGACGCGGAAGGTGCTGCCCCGCCCCACCTCGCTCTCCACGGAGATGTCGCCGCCGAAGCCGGTGACGATGCCGTGGCAGATGGACAGCCCCAGGCCCGTGCCCTCGCCCACGGGCTTGGTGGTGAAGAACGGGTCGAAGATGCGCGCGCGCACCTCCGGCGTCATCCCCACGCCGGTGTCGCTCACCTCCACGATGACCCGATCTCCCGAGGCGCGCAGCACCACGCGCACCTCGTTCTGCTCCGGCTTGCCCTCCGCAATCGCGTGCGCGGCGTTGATGAGCAGGTTGAGGAACACCTGACCGAAGCGGCCCTCGCTGCCCTCCACCGGAGGCACGTCGCCGAAGTCGCGGATGATCTGCGCGCGCATCTTCAGCTCTCCGCGCGCCATGGTGATGGCGGACTCGAGCACCGCCTGGAGGTTGACCGCGGTGGCCACCTCGTCGTCCCCGCGCGAGAAGGTCCTCAAATCCCGGACGATCTGCCGCACCCGGTGCGCGCCATCCACCGCCTCGCGCAGCACCTCCTCCATCTCGGACGTGCGCCCCGGAGGCAGCTCGCGCGTCACGTTCTGCAGCTCCACGGAGAGGAACGACAGGTTGGAGAGCACGAAGGCCAGCGGGTTGTTGATTTCATGCGCCACGCCCGCCGCCAGCGTGCCCACCGCGGCCAGCCGGTCCGACACGACGAGCTGCGCCTGCATCGCCTTGCGGTCCGTGACGTCCAACGACACGCCGCCCAGCAGCCGCCGCCCCGAGTGCTCACGCACGATGAAGCGGTACGTGAGCCAATGCCGCTCCGAGCCATCCGGCGCGGGAATCATGCCCTCCGTCGCGCTGGGCTCCCCCGACGCGAGCACCGCCTGGTCCTCGCGCCGCACGTGCTCCGCCGAGGCCGCGGGCATCAGCCGCGCGTCGTCCATCCCCTCCACGTCCGTGCCATCGGCGAGGCCGAAGAAGCGTCGGTAGGGTTCGTTCACCCAGACGCGGCGCCCCTCCGTGTCCTTCATGTACGCCACCGCGGGGCTGTGGTTCATGAAGGCCGCGAACAGCGCCTGGGACTCCTGCAGCGCCGCGAGCGCCTCCGCGCGCTCCTCCATCAACGCATGTCGCTCCGAGGCCTCCGCCGCGTTCCCCATGGCCGCGCCCAACAGGCCCGCCATCAACTCCAGCGTGCGCACGTCCCGGTCATCGAACGCGTTGGGCAGGTGCGACGTCAGGTTCAACGCCCCCACGGGCCGCGCCTCGCGCCACAGCGGCACGCAGACCATGGAGCGCGCGCCCACCTGCCGCGTGGCCACCACGTTGACGCGCACGTCGTCCTCGGTGTCGTCGGTGCGCATCACCTCGCCGCGCAGCAGGCTGGTGCCGGTGAGGCTGCCCTCCACCCTCAGCCGGAAGCCCATGTGCGGCCGCAGGCTGCCGGTGGCCACGCGGTACTCCACGTAGCCCGACTCCAGCAGCGCCACCGCCGCGCCGTCCGCGCCGCACAACACCCGCGCGCGCTCGCAGAGCAGGCCCATCACCTCCGACAGGTCCAACCCCGCCAGCGCCACGTCCGCCTGCGTCTGGATGATGGAGGCCAACCGCTCCATCTCCCCGCGCGCCGCCGCCTGGGTGCTCTGCATCTGCCGACGCCGCGCCGCGCGGCGCTCGAGCAGCAGCCTGCGCGCGCGCACCTCCACCGCGTGGAAGGGCGCCACGAGGAACTCCTCCACGCCCGCCGACAACAGCGGCGCGAGCGCCTCGTCCGTCGCCTCGTCGCACAGCCCCAGCACCAGCGGCTCCTCGGGCCGCGCGCGCCCCCGCAGCGCATCCAACCACCGGGCATCCGGCGCGAGCGACGCGGCCTCCACGATGAGCACGTCCACACGGCCGTGCACCAGCTCCGCGTCCGCCTCCGCCGCCTCGGCCCGGACGAGCACGTCCTGCCCCTGACGTCGGAGCTCCTCCGCGACGGGATGATGCGGGTCCGCGCTGATGCACAGGTACTTCATCCGTTCGTTTCCACCTCGGCGAAGGTCCCTGACCGGCTTTGGAATGTTACAATCTAGCAGCAGAAGCAATCCACCGCGTCCGGTCCGACAGTGAGGGGCCGCACCACCCCAGGACGTCTCAGCGGAAAAGAGGCCGTGCGTGCCGGGCAGTCCAGGAGTCGTCGTCGCCGAGCAACCCCACTACCTGCCCTGGGTGGACTTCTACGAGCAGACGGCGCGCGCGGACACGTTGCTGGTGCTCGACAACGTGCAATGGCTGCGGCGCGGCTGGCAGCGCAGGACGCGCGTGGCGCTCCCCGCCAACGCGCCCACACCTCCGCCCACCGAGCCCGGCTTCCAATGGCTGTCCATTCCGCTGGAGGACCCACATCGCGACACACTCATCGCGGACCTGGCGGTGGATTCGCGTCAGCCCTGGGCGCGCAAGCACCTGGACAAACTGGTGACGCTGTACGGGCGGCGGCCCCATTTCGCCACCCAGGTGCTTCCGTTGTTGGAGCCCTTCTATGACGGCGTGGCGGCGGAGGCGGGCCCCGGCTCGCTCCTGCGGGTGCTGCTCGCGAGCACCGCCCTCTTCCACGCGCCGCTGGGGCTGTCGCCGCGCATCCTCCTGGCGTCCACGCTGGAGAAACAGGGCGACGAGAAGTCGGCGCGGCTGGTGGAGTACTGCCGGCAGCTGAAGGCCCACACGTACTACTCGGGGTTGGGCTCGTCGCTGTACCTCCAGGTGGGGCTGTTCCGGAGCGCGGACGTGCGCGTGCTGTGGCAGCGCTTCGGCCACCCGCCCTACGCGCAGGGGCGCGACGGGCGCTTCGTGCAGGGGATGTCCATCGTCGACGTGTTGTCCAACGTCCCCGTGGACGAGGTGCGCCGGTGGTTGGAGCCCTCGCCGTGGGGCCCCTTCGCGCCGGCGCCCCCCGAGGGACGCTGAAGGGTGCGTCAGTCCGCGGAGGCCGCGGTGGTCTCCGCGGCCTTGTCGAAGCGCACGAAGTAGCTGCGCACGGCGGCGTCCAGCAGCGCCGGGTCCAGGCGCGGCTCCTGCCCCAGGTAGTGGGACATGTCGATGACCTGGTCCAGCAAGTCGCGGGGCTGGCAGGCCGCGAAGGGACGCTCGGTGGGCCGGTAGTGCTGCTCGATGAGGTATTCGACCGCGTTGGCGTTGTAGGCCACGCCGCGCTTGCGACACATCACCTCGAAGATTTGATGGAACTGCTCCTCGTCCGGGCGCTGCACCTCCAGCTTGTAGCGGACGCGGCGCAGGAAGGCGTCGTCCACGAGCGCGCTGGGGTCCAGGTTGGTGGAGAAGGCGGCGAACACATCGAAGGGCACCTGCAGCTTCTTGCCGGTGTGCAGGGTGAGCATGTCGATGTCGCTCTCCAGCGGGACGATCCACCGGTTGAGCAGGTCCTTGGGGGAGACCTTCTGCCGGCCGAAGTCGTCGATGAGGAGCATCCCGTTGCTGGCCTTCATCTGGAACGGGGCCTCGTAGTACTTCACCTCCGGCGAGTACACGAGGTCGAGCATCTCCAGCGTCAGCTCACCGCCCACGACGACGAGCGGCCGCCGGCAGCGCACCCAGCGCCTGTCGTACGAGGGGGCGCCCTCCTCCTCCACGGGCTTGTGGAGGTTGCTGTCGAAGACGCGCACCACGAAGTCGTCGATGAGGATGGCGTGGGGGATGAAGATGTCCCCGTCGAAGCAGTTCACCATGCCCTGGCAGATGGCTGTCTTGCCATTGCCCGGCGGCCCGTAGAAGAAGATGGCGCGCCCGGAGTTCATCGCCGGGCCGATGCCGTCGTAGATGTAGTCGCGGATGATGAGGTCGCCGAACTTGTCCTGCATCCGCGCGCGGGTGATGCGATTGCCGCGCACCGTCTGCCGCTTCACCGCCGCCACGTACTCCTGGAAGGGCACCGGCGCCGGGCCGTTGTAGCGGTTGCGGTCCGTGATCTGCCGGAGCACGTCCGTGACGAAGGGCGTGAGCTGGTAGATCATCGTCGACTTGCCCACGCCGGACGCGCCGCCGCCGCGGATGTCCACGTACTTCTGGCGGCGCAGGCCCTCGATGATGTCGTCGACAATCGACGTGGGCAGTTGCAGGCGGCTGGCCAGGTCCATGCCGCGCATCTCGCCGGCGAAGAACAGCGCCTTGAGCACCAGCTCCTCGACGAACGTGGCGGTGAGCCCCGTCTCGGACAAGTCCCGAGGCTGGGTGGGCCAGAAGCGGTCCGGAGCCCCGGGGCCGCCCGACTCGAGCGCGCGACGGGAGCCGGTGACGGCGGAGCGGCGCTCCGGGCCTCCGTAGGCAGGTGGGGGCACGGTCCTGCGCTCGGCGCCGCCCGGGGCCGCGGCGGCCTGGGGACGGCGCTCCGGGGCGCCTGGAGCGGCGGAGGGAGGCCGGCGAGGGGCGCCCTCCGGGTTCGATACGATGACGGAAGGAAGCGGGCCTGACTGCTGGGGAGGACGGCGCTCGGCGCCCTGGCCGGGAGGAGCGGTGCGCCGCTCGGTGGGGAACTCCGGCTCATTCGACGCAGGGGCCTGGGGTCGCATGGGAGCGCCGGGCCTGCGCTCACCGAGCCCAGGGGACGCGCCGGCCAACCCGCTGCGGGGCCGAGGGGGTGAGCTGAGGATGTCGGACTGCGCGGGCGTCTCCGTGGGGGTGGTGCTGCGACTCGAATCGTCGCTCGACTCACCCGCCGTCGGGGGGGACGGCCTCCTGAACAGGGTCATTCGGTGCTCGCTCCAGGGTGTTCGCCAGCGAGCCTACCCGAAATGACGGGGGACGACGAGGCGGCACCGGTCGCAAGAGCGTCACTCCGAGCAGCGGCTGCTCGCGCGACGGCGGCCTGTGACAGGTTGCTTTTTGCGATTCGCGGCGGTCAACTGCGCCGCTTTCGAACCAGGGGCCGGATAGCAAACGACATGTTCAATCAGACACACAAAGCACTGTCTCAGCATCTCAAGCCCCTGGTGAAGTCCGCGGCCCGCAACTTCATCCATCGCCTGAAGCCCTGGCTGGAGCCGCCACCTCCCGCGGTGGCTCCCGAACCCGTCGCGTCGCCCCCCGCGCCCGAGCCCGCTCCGGCCCCCGCTCCGGACCTCACCAGCGCCGTCTGGACGCTGCCGGACCGGCCCCTGAAGGTGGCGCTCCCGCCCGTCGCGGAGCTGCTCCGCGAGAAGCACGGCGGCGAGTCGCTCACCCAGGTCGCCAAGGGCCTCTTCGGCGATGACGGCACCGTCCAGACCCGCCTGCTCCAGGCGCTCTCCGAGGAACAGCTCCAGGCCTACGTCGCGGCGGACACCTCCCCGCTCCCGCCCATGCAGGAGCGCGCGCACTACTTCGGTGAGCAGCACGTCAGCTACTGGCTCAACGGGCTGAGCGACTACCTGTTCTTGAAGGGGCTGCTGAAGTCCGCGGGCATCGACCCGGAGGGACACTTCCGCTTCCTCGACTTCGCCTGCTCGTCGGGTCGGGTGCTGCGCCACTTCCTCGCGCACGCCCCCAAGGCGGAGGTCTTCGGCTCGGACATCTACTCGAACGCCATCCGGTGGATGAACCGGTACCTGTCACCCAAGGGCTTCTTCTTCCAGACCAGCATCGTCCCGACGCTGCCCATCCCCGACGCGTCCATCGACCTCATCTTCTGTGGCTCGGTCTTCACGCACATGGATGAGTTCGAGGAGTCGTGGCTGATGGAGTTCCGCCGTGTCCTCAAGCCGGGCGGCGTCGCGTTCATCTCCCTGCACACGGAGCGGACCTGGGACGCCATGGCCCGGGACGTGGACCACCCCATCCGGAGAGACCTCACCCTGCATCCGTATCGCAGCCTGGAGTCCGACACCCAGCCCGTGTCCTCGGCGTGGTTCGACCAGCCGATGCCCTCCGAGCGGGTGGTGCTGCGCTACATGCCCTCGCCCTTCCACAACATCCACACCTTCTTCAAGGCGGACTACATCCGGACGAAGTGGGCGCGCTTCTTCGAGGTCCGCGAGCTGCTCCAGAAGGTCCACGGCGCGCACCAGGACGGTGTCGTGCTCGTCAAGCGCCGCTAGACGGCTCGCGCCCGTGAGTCCCGAGTCGGCGCCCGCTCCAACGAGGAGCCGGGCGCCGACGTGGACCGTCTCAGAGCGTCAGGCTCTTCTCGATGTCCGCCAGCTTGAAGCGGGCCATCGCCAGGTTCGCGTTGGCGCGGTTCAGCGCGAGGTAGAAGAACAGACCGTCCCGCGTCGAGAGCGGCCGGATGATGTGGTACTGCTCGCCGAGCGTGATGAGGATGTCCTCGATCTTGTCCTTGAGGCCAATGACATTCATCGCCTTCATCTTGGCGCGCATCACCTCGGTGTTCGCCGCGGCCGCCGTCTCGATGTTGAAGGCCGGGGTGCCACCCTGGGAGCCCAGACACATGCCGCTCTTCGCGTCCACCAGGCACGCAGCGAAGGCGCCTTCGATCTTCAGTGTCTCTTCCAGGGTCTGCTTCACGTTCGCCATGACTTCTCTTTCGACTGGGGGGTGGGTGGTGTGCTGCTCGACAGGTTGCAGCAGCTCCTCCAGCGTGAACGTCAGCTGGCTGGAGTAGGTGCGAGGTTGGGGAACGAAGAGCGCCTGGGCATCCGGCACCGCCAGCAGCGCCTGGACGTGGCTGGCCATGTGCTCGCGCAGCAGGTCGCGCAACGTCTCGCGCGGCACCAGCCCCCACGACACCAACACCTCGCAGAAGTTGCCGCCGCTCTTGCGGCACTCCGTCATGACCTGCTCGACATCGTCACGCGTGACGAGCTGCTGTTGGATCAGCACCGACGAGAAGTTCTGCACGCCGGGCCCGTTCAGGACCGCCCAGGCAACCTTCTGGCCGACGACGAAGATCCGCCCGGAGATGCTGGCGGACTTCACCACCACCTCACCTCCCTGGTGGCTCTCCAATGCCTCGTGAAGGACGGTGCGCAATACAGGCCGTGAAACCTGGGTCACCGTTCGGGATGCTGGTTCCATGGAGTGGGTCCGGGACGCACCAGGTGTACTGATCTGCATATTCGTCGCTCTGCGGGAACTATATCCAGCGGCCCCGCAATATCGCAACCCGACTGCATTTTTCGCGGAAATCGGGTGATCTGGGTTCACCCCGCCCCAGACTCGGAGCGGATCGGACCCATCGCAGAGATCAACGCGGATGGAAAGAATATTTCCCGGCAGAACTCATACACAAAGTGCGACTCGGAGCGGCCCTACCAGGAAGACATGGGCAGGGCTCACGGGAGCCGACAGACTGCCTGCTTCCTCGTCGTTTCCACCTGGAGACACCATGAAGAAGTTACCGCTCGGCGCGCTGTTGCTGGCCATCCCCGGAATGCTGTTTCTCGGCCAGCTGACGTATGCGACACGGGCACAGGCGCATGAGTCCCTGGAGCCCCAGGCGTGCACGTTCCACTACTTCGCCGACGCGACGTACACGACGCACGTGCTGACGCTCACCTGCGGCTGCGGTGAGAGCGCGTGCTCGGAGACGGAGGACGTCACGCCCTACGTCATCACCGAGTGCAACGCCTGTTAGTCGCCGCATCCGCGCCGTCACGGTTCCCCGCGTCGCGGGGGACCGTCGTGGTAAAGCCAGACACCGCGCCCTCCATCCCCGACACGCCGTGCGATTTCATCGCGCGATGACCTGGAGGCTCGACGGCCGGGAGTCCACCCTCTCCAGGCGGTCGTGCGTCACTACGCGCCGCGAATGGCGAGCCGCATCGGGTGACCCGTTGGCGCCGCGGCTACCGGACGGTGCTGAGGGCGGCGATTCGCGCCTGGATCCACGGCAGGAAGCTGGAGACCTGCGTGTAGACGCCGGGAAGCCCCGGCCTCCCGCAGCCCACGCCGAAGCTCGTGATGCCGTGGAGCACGTACTTCGTCCCTGACCTCACGACCAGCGGCCCTCCGCTGTCCCCCTGGCACGCGTCCTTGCCCCCCTGCGCGTACCCGGCGCCCAGCATCGTGGGGCCGTCGATCACGATGCCTTGCGATTGATAGCTCTTCGCCAGGGCCCTGTCCCCGACGATGGGAACATCGACCTGCAGCAGGAGGCTGGAGGTGTCATAGCCCCCCTCCCGCGTCAGACCCCAGCCCGCGATGGACGCCATGGTGCCCTCCGCGAGCTCTGCGCCCACGGCCGGCAGACACACGGCCTGGACGCTCAGCGCGGCGTTGAGGGACACCACGGCGGAGAGGTTGGGGCGCTGGGGCACGGCGGGCTCGCCACACGTGCCCCCGATGCGGATGGGGCGCTCGAGCTTGAGGACGGCGATGTCGTTCCTCGTCGTGTCCGGGTTGTATTGCGGATGAGAGACGGCCCTCTCCACACGGACGGCCACCTGCGTGGACGTGGGCCGGGAGAAGTCGTGGGCTCCCGCGACCACCGTCACACCCGCGTATCCCTCCACGACACAGTGCGCGGCGGTGAGGACGATGTCGGTCTCCTGCATGCTGCCCACCCGAATCAGGCTGCCACCGCAGAAATGGCTCCCGCCCCGTTGCAGGCTGACGATCCAGGGCCACGAGCCAGGACGCGCCTCGACGCCGCCCACGATCTCCTGGGCCCCCTGCCCCATGTCCTCGGGCACCGCCAGCTCCGAACCACCACACCCCAACAGCCCGACCGCGACCACCACGCGACTCACGAAACGCAATGCATCCTCCAGTTCCAGGTGAACCGGAGGATTGCAATGCGTGAACCAGGGGCCCCCCAGAGGGAGCGCCCCGCGCGAGCCCCGACCCGGGACATCGCTGACACGTCATGCGCTCCCGGAGCGGCCTGGGTTGACGCGTCAGCCCAGGAGCGGGACTCTCCGCTGCGTGGCTCCTCGGGCGGTCATGGGCGTCGCGTGTGGCGCACCCGGCCGTTCCGGATTCAGACGATTTCGAAATCGTCTTCGTCCAAGTCATTGCCCTTCTTGCTGGTGTCGACGGGAGACGGTGGCTTCGGGAGGTCCCCGCTCTTGACCGAGGGCTTGGGCGACTCGTCGAAGTCGTCCACGACGACGAACTCGTCCATGAGCTGCTGGTTGAGGTTGTCCAGGACCTGCTGATGCTCCCTGCGGAACCCGATGGCCGCGTCGCGAGGATGGCGCGCCGTGGGAGGCAGGGCCCCATCGTTCGCGACGAGATGCCGCGCGATCTGGATGATCCACGGACCACAGCTGTGCTGGCCATCCTTGTGGCTCCCCATCACGTCGTCCTGGTAACGGATGCCGGAGCGCTCGACCAGCAGGTCCGGGAACGCGCGCCGCAGCGAGCCCAGGTTGGGGACACCTTGCGGACCGAGCGGGTCGACGAAGAGCACGCGTGCCTGGCCCCGGACACCTCGCGCCGGGGGCGCCACCTTGATGTAGATGAGCCCCCAGTGATTGCCATTGATGTTGTAGGGCTGGATGATGACACGGGGCGGAGCATCCGCGACCAGTCCCTGGAGCGCCTCGTCATACGTGTCCGGCGCGATGCGATTGAGCACGTAGAGGTTGATGCCGCGCAGCACCACCACGTTCGGCACGCCACGCAGGTAGTGGCGAAGCAGCGTGTCGATCTGCTGGTCCGTGTAGAAGTGCGCCCCCTCGATCTTGTCGTGGTTCTCGAAGGAGCTGGAGGCCGGGCTCTGCGTCGAGGGTGATGACCCGCCCGTCGTCGTGGAGCCGGTCTGTTGTGTCGTCCCCGTGGAGGGCGTCGGCGCGGACACGGGGTTCAGGCGCTTGAGGCGATCGCGCTCCTCCTTCTCCTTCTTCGCCGTCTCCTCGTCCTTCTTCAGGATCTCCATCAGGTCCGGCGGCGCGCGCAGATCGACCCGCAGGACCCTCCCCCTGTTGTGGTCGTTCAGCAGCGGCTCGGACCAATCCTGGCCCACGCTCTTCCTGGCGAAGAAGGAGGTGGACTGGAGGCCTCCTGGCGTGCGGCCGCCGAAGAGCTCGGGACGCGGCAGCGGGCTCCCATGCCCCATGCCCATCAACAACCTGCTCGCGGGCTGCTCGGACATCAGCCCACGGCCCCCCCGGGGACCGGGCGGGTTCTTGAGCGTCTTGCAGCCCCCGTCACAGCGGGGATTGACGCAATGCTTGCCGGAGAAGGACCAGAGCGGCTCCCAGTAGGTGCGCAGCATGTCCCCCACCGCGCTCGGCCCCTCCACCAGGTAGTTGAACTCCGAGAGGAAGCCTGGATAGAGGTTGTCCGAGCCGACGACATACGCCTGGTCATCGGCGATCATGATCTTGGAGTGATTGCCCGGCGCCGAGGGGACCTTGTCGAAGATGGCGCCACTGGCCTTCTTCACGGACTCCACCGCGTTGCCGATGATGCCCTTGACCGGCGGCACCTCGGAGAGCGCCTTCTGCTTCAAGGTCGCGGTGAAGCCCTCGGGCGTGAGCTTCGGCCAGAAGTACGACTCCCCCTCCCGCGTCATGTCCCTGGGGACGTCCGTGTAATAGAACGGCGCGATGTGCAGGCGGTCCAGGGCACGCAGCCGCTTCTCCGCGTCCGCTCGCAGCTCGTCCTCGAGCGTCCTCGCCATGTAGTACTGGAACAGCTCGAACGTGCGGCACGCCCCGGAACCGAACGAGTACTGGTCCCCCTCCGCGCCCGCGCCCGCGTCCAGGGGGGACACCACGACCTGGACCACCAGGTTCGGCCGGGCGATCAACGCCTCCATGATCCAATGACAGACGACGTGTGAGGACCACTTCTTCTTCCACGCGCTCACCAGGTCCATCTGGGACAGCCGCAGGATGCTCGTGCAGCCCTTGATGAGCGTCTCCTTCATCAGCTCGGACGCCTTCTCGTAGTCGTTCTCCATGTCCGGGCCGGACCAGTGCTTGCCGATGGACAGCACGCGGCTGGCGCGCTTGTACTCCCCCAACCCCGCGTAGCCGATGGTCCGGTCCTCCTCGAAGACGGGCGCCTCGAGGTCCCTCAGGGTCTGGAGGTCGTCCTGACGGATGAGGTCCGGCACGAGGTCCTCGTCGCGCTCCTCCTCCCAGACGGTGTCCAACGGCGCCATGCCGATGCGGCGGCGAGGGCGGGGACTGTCCACCGGCAGGCCGCCGAGATGGAGCTTCGAGAAGAGCTCGAAGCGCTGGGCGCGCAGGTCCTGCGCCGCCTTCAGCTCCAGCGGGTCCAGGGGCCTTCGCACCTCCGCCTTGTCGTCGTCCCGGGTCACCCACGTCAGGGTGTCCGGGTCCAGGAGCTCCTTGGTCACCACGTCCGTCTTGCAGGACCACATCCTGTTCAGGAACCGCTGCGCGCCCAGGGCCCCCGCGCCGTGCATGACGACGGACACGTCGTGCACGGGGGGATAGCTGGTGAACAGGTCCATGTTGAGGTTGTGCCCGCCGACCAGCGCCTCGGCGCCATCCGAGGCGACGATCTTCGAGTGGTTCCACGTCATCTTCGTGAAGTCGTCGTCGGAGTCTGGCGCCAGCCACGACGGCAGGGACGCGCCGACGAAGGCGGACAAGCCCGACATCAAGCCATGCTGGAGGCGGAAGAACTTCGCCATCCAGATCTCCGGCACCGCGCCCCAGGCCTCCCTGCGGGAGCGCACCAGACGAATCAGCGCGCCCTGGAAGTCGATGAGGTTGGGCGACGTGCCGTCCTTGAAGAGCATGGGCGTCTGCCCGAAGAGGAACCGGATCTGGATGGGCCTGCGCTGGTTGCCCATCATCGCCGTGTCGATGGCCCCCAGGATGATCTTCGCCCAGGCGGGGTCCGGGCTGTTCAGCGAGGCCACGTCGCACCGGAACCGCGTCTTCTGGAGGACCTCCACCAGGGCGCGCTCGAACTCGTTGGTGCGGCGCCGGGCCTCCTGCATGATCTCCGGACCGAAGGGCAACCCCCAGATGCGGGGCGTGTCCATCATCCGCACATAACAATCATGGCTCACGTGCGTGAAGTACTTCTCGGGCACCACGGCCATCACTTCGTCAATCTTGCTCATCGTCGTCGAGCTCCACGCCTGGAGGGATTTGCGATGTCTCGGGGGCCGCGCGGGCTCACAGGAAGGTCCAGTCGATCCACCCGCCCCCGGCCTGCTCGATGGTGCAGGGATAGGTCAGGTTGTAGGGCGGCGTGCCCACCACGTCCTCCAGGTAGTAGCGGTCCCAGTTGAGGCTGCCGTGGATGGAGGAGACGCGCCGCACGGATTGGCGCAAGGGCAGCCGGGACGTGCGGACCTCTCCGAGCGCCATGGTGTCGAAGTGGGAGTGCGCCGTGTGGATCCGCTTGCGCAGTGACTTGACGTCCTCGCGCACGCGGCTTCGCGTCTGGAAGACGGTGTCCCACTGCGTCAGGTAGCCCCGAGCCATCTTGTAGACGAGCCGGGGGACCGCGCCGACGTCGCCGTTGACCTTGGACGCGTCATAGAGCCCGTCCGTGGTGTAGATGCCCGCGACGGTGCCATGGCGTCCCCGGATGGCGTAGAGCTTGTAGCCCTCTGGCTGGGGCAGCGGCTGACGGACGAGGGGGTCGGGGAGCTGGCGGTTGTCCGCGAGCGACGACCAGGTGCTCCCCAGCCCGCGCGCCTCGATGTCCTGGTGGGCCTGCTGTCCGGTCATCCGGGCGTTGGGGCGGGGAATCACCGCGCTGAAGCCCGCGTCCAGGTGGTCCCACGCGTAGACGCCGACGTAGTTGGCGACGTTGGGGGCCAGCTGGGTCTGGATGCTGTACCACTGCCCCGTCCCGGGGACGGGGTCGATGGCGAAGATGTTGATGGGGATGTCGCGGCACGCCTCCCCCCCGTAGGCATGGATGAACCACGCGGCCATGATGGCCTCGACCCCGCCGCGGCTGTGTCCGATGAAGTTGTATTGCTTGGCGCCGCTGGCCGCCGCGAGGCTCGCGCCATGCAACGCGAGCGCGGCGTCGGCCCACCCCAGCCCCTGGTTCAGCATGCCGCGCTGGTTGCCCGAGGAGTAACCCGACACGTAGCTGCGCAGCGCTCCGGGCGTCAGCTGCAGGGAGCTGAGCAGGGGGTCGCAGGCGTCCATCTGATCGAACCAGTCGTTCTCGCCCACGCCTCGCACCGTGCCGCTGAGGTCCGTGTCGAGCCGCGTGCCGGAGATCTCCCGGTGAAGGCGCACGGGGATGTAGCCCGTCTGTGGATCGAAGATGTCCTTGTCGCTCTTGAGCTGACGCTCGTTCTTGGCGAAGAAGCGGACGATCGAGGTCTTGTATTCCCAGTACCGGGTCTCCTCGCCCTCGTCACGCGCGCAGCCGGTTCCACAGAAACACACGGTGAAGACGTCCTTCGGCATGCCAGTTCCGTCCGGGTCGAGGAGGGTGCGCCTCCTATTGCCAGCCGCGTGCCGAGACGGCTCCCCACGGTGAGCCCAGGGTCCTCCGCGAGGGACGCGGTCCACGAGGACGCGGCTGCGTCGCGGCGGTACGCGGGCTCCTCGGCAGAGGGGTATGCAGGCACCCGCGCTGTGTCTGGAGTGACGCCGGACTCACAGTGCGTCCTGGGCCGACGCACGGCTCAAGCGGACGTGCGGCGCCGCTCGCTCGAGGGCTCCAGGCGGGCGGCGGCCTCCAGGCCCCAGACCGTCTTCACCTTCACGTTCGTCACCTTGCCCGAGCGCTCCAGCACGCCCTGCCCCACCAGGAACAGCGCCCCGTGGAGCGCCTTGCGGCAGCGCTCGTAGACGTCCGGAGGCACCACGAGGTTGGCGATGCCCGTCTCATCCTCCAGGGAGATGAAGCACATGCCGCGCGCCGTGGGAGGCCGCTGGCGGCAGATCATCATCCCGCCCACCGTCACCGCGCGCCCGGAGGCCACAGTCTTCAGGCCCTCCGCCGTCACCGCGCCCTGCCGCTTCAGCAGCGGGCGCACGAGCTCCAGCGGGTGCTTCTCCAGGGACAGGCCCACGGTGTCGTAGTCCGCGCAGACGCGCGCGTACACATCCATCGAGGGCAGCTCCACCTTCGTGCCGTCCATCGACATGCCGAAGAACAGGTCATCCGAGTCCAGCGGGCCCAGCGCCTGGAGGTCCCAGAGGGCCTGTCGTCGGGAGCCGCTCAGCGACGCGAGCGCGCCCGCGAGCGCCAGCCGTGTCAGCTCGTGCCGGGGGATGCGGGCCCGCCGCGCCAGGTCTCCGACGTCGGTGTAGCCGTGCTCGCCTCGGCCCGTCTCCACGCGGCGGCCCGCGGACTCGCCCAGGCCCCGCACCATCCGCAGCCCGAGGCGCAGCGCCCTGCCCTCGTCCTCCAGCGTGCAGTCCCACCGGGACACGCGCACGTCGACGGGCCGCACCTCCACGCCGTGGCGCTGCACGTCCGCGACCAGCGTATGCGGGGCGTAGAAGCCCATGGGTTGGGAGTTCAGGAGCGCGGTGGTGAAGGCCGCCGGGTGGTGGCACTTGAGCCAGCTGGACGCGTAGGAGATCAACGCGAAGCTGGCGGAGTGGCTCTCGGGGAAGCCGTAGTGCGCGAAGCCGCGGAAGTTGTCGAACCACTCCTCGGCCTGGGCGCGTGCGTAGCCGCGTGACAGACAGCCCTCCACGAAGCGGCCGCGGTACTGGAGCAGCATCGACTCCGCGCGCTTGTGGCTGAGCACGCGACGCAGGCCGTCCGCCTCCTCCGCGGAGAAGCCGGCGGCCACCATGGCGAGCTTCATCGCCTGCTCCTGGAAGAGCGGCACGCCGAGCGTCTTGCCGAGGATCTCCTTCACGGCGTCGCTCGGGTAGACCACCGTCTCCTCGCCGTTCCTCCGGCGCAGGAACGGGTGGACCATCTTCCCGACGATGGGACCGGGGCGGATGAGGGCGATCTCCACGACCAGGTCGTAGAACGTCCTCGGCTTGAGCCGGGGCAGCATGTTCATCTGCGCGCGGCTCTCTATTTGGAACACGCCCACGGTGTCCGCCTCGCACAGCATGTCGTAGACCTTCGGGTCCTCGGCGGGGATGGTGGCCAATGACAGCTCACGGCCGTGGTGCTCGCGAATCAACGCGAAACACTTCGACAGCGCGGTGAGCATGCCCAGGGCCAGCAGGTCCACCTTGAGCAGGCCGATGGAGTTGATGTCATCCTTCTCCCACTGGATGACGGTGCGGCCGGGCATGGCCGCGTTCTCCACGGGGACCAGCTGCGTCAGGGGCTCGCGGGTCATCACGAAGCCGCCGACGTGGATGGACAGGTGTCGGGGGAAGCCCTCCAGTTCGGCGGCGAGGGACAGGGTGCGCTGGACGCGGCGGTCGAACGCGGACAGGCCGGCCTCGAGAAGGACCTCTGGCGTCACCTCGAAGCCGTGGGCGGCGGAGACCTTGGAGAGTCGGTCGACCTGGTCCAGGGACAGGCCCATCGCCTTGCCGGCCTCGCGGAGGGCCAGCCGTCCCCGGTAGCAGATGACCTCGCACACCATGCCCGCGCGGTGTCGGCCGTGCTTCTCGTAGACGTACTGGAGGACCTCCTCGCGCCGCTCGTGCTCGAAGTCCACGTCGATGTCCGGGGGCTCCTTGCGCGCCATGCTGAGGAAGCGCTCGAACAGCAGGCCCATGCGCACCGGGTCGATGGCGGTGATCTGCAGGGCGTAGCAGACCGCCGAGTTCGCCGCGCTGCCACGGCCCTGGCAGAGGATTCCGCGCCGCCGCGCGAAGCCGACGATGTCCCAGAGCGCGAGGAAGTAACCCGCGAAGTCCAGCGCGGCGATGAGGCGCAGCTCGTGTTCGATCTGCTTCACCACCTCGGGGGGCACACCCGAGGGGTAGCGCACGGTGAGCCCTTCGTGGGTCAGGGCGCGCAGGTGCTCGTCCGCGGTGCGCCCCGGGGGCAGGTCCTCCTCCGGGAAGCGGTAGCGCAGGTCGTCGAGCGAGGCCCGGCAGCGCGAGGCCAGCTCCACGGTGCGCTCCAGTGCGTCTGGCCGGTCCGCGAAGAGGCGCGCCATCTCTTGGGGGCCCTTCAGCGTGCGCTCCGCGTTGGGCATCAGGCGCGTGCCCACGCGGTCCACCGTGGTGCCGTACCGCACGGCGGTCAGGACGTCCTGGAGCGGCTGACGTCGACGGTGGTGCGTGTGCACGTCGTTGTGCACGACCAGGGGGGTCCCCAGGTCGCGGGCCAGTGCGACGGCTTGCGCTTCGCGCGCCGAGTCTCCTGCGGACAGCGTGCGGCAGAGGCCGACGTGGAAGCGCTCCGGGAAGGCCTCGGCGAGGGGGGCCACGCGCTCCAGGGGGGCGGGCTCGGGGAGGAGCGCGAGGAGCCCGCTGGAGCGTTCGGCCAGGGCTCGCCAGGGCAGCCCCGCCTCACCCTTGGGGTGCGTCATCCGGCTCTGGGAGACCAGGGAGCACAGGTTCGAGTAGCCCCCGGCGTCCGCCGCGTAGACGACCACGGGAGGCCCGTCCTCGAGCGTCAGCTCCGCGCCCAGGATGAGGCGCACGCCGTGCTCCTTCGCCGCCAGGTGCGCCTTCACGGCCCCGTACAGGCCATCCGCGTCCGTCAGCGCCAGCGCGCGCTGTCCCAATCGGGCGGCCGTGACAATCAGCTCCTCCGGATGAGAGGCCCCGCGCAGGAACGAGAAGTTGGAGCGACACACGAGCTCGGCGTAGTCCACGCCCGATCAAGACACTGACCAGCCGTTCAGGCGCTAGGTCGGATCTTCGTTCGACGTGCGAGGGACGCGGTGGGTTCGATTCCCCTGTTTCCACGTGCTTCCGGAGGGCCCGTCTAGAACCGAGCCTCCTTGACGAGATTGTCGTGGGCGCGGTGATCGTCGTGGGTGTCGTGGTGGTGGGGGTCGTCATCGAGGAAGCGTTGGAGGCATATGAGCTGCGCGGGAGCAGCTCGGTGGATGAAGCGCCGACGAAGCCCGCTCTGCGGGAGCCTTCCGCGAATCGAAAGCCTGAGTCAGCGGGTCAGGACGTGTTCCCACCATCCCGGCATGGATGTCATCGTGAACGGAGTGCGCTTCGATGCGCTACAAGTCGGCGCTCGAGTACAATCGATGGGGGATTCCCTCTCATGTGTAACGGGGACATAGGCTTTCCCGTGACAGTCACTGGGTCGGAAAGGGATGGACTCTTCAGCCCAGGCGGCCATGCACAGTTGACAGCGCTTCCCGGAGATCAGCGGCCGAGTGAACTTGAGATAGAGTGGCTCTCAAGGGGGTGTCCATGACCTGGGTACTTCAAGCAGCGGTGGTGCTGGCGGTCCTGATGTGTCTCCTGGGCGCAGGCTGGGCAGTCGTCCTCGGTTACCGTTACGCGCGAAAGTGTCGACAGGCCGCCGCTGAAGCGGCCCTCGGCATCTACAGCCAACGTGAACTCGAGCTCACCGGCATTCGCGGCTGGATAGCAGATTGGGTGGATGGCACCTCCAACGAGGGCTGTGCCTCCAGCTCGGACTCGTCCCCCAGCATGTGCGGAGACACCTCCGACGCAGTCCACACATCCTCGGACTGAAACCAAAGGTATCACCCAGGGTGACGGTGCCCCCTCTCGAAACACACGGCGGGTAACACGTCATTCACGAGCAAAAGAGCCCAGGCGGGCTCTGGTAGCGTCATGAATACATGCTGCCGCAGCTCGTGACGCCTCTCCTCGACCCAGCTGAGCCGGACCTGTCCATCGCCTTCGAGCGCAACCTCGTCGACGAACGGCTTCGTGTGGCCCGCCGCCTGGGGGCACTGCGCTTCGTCGGCGTGCTCGCCTGGCTCTGCTTGAGCCTGAGCCTCTCGTGGCCCGCCTCCCCGGCGGCGCTGGGTGTCTATCTGGTGCTCGCGGGTGCGCTCTGGGCAGCGGCGGGCATCACCCGCGGGTCCCGACATGCGGGCCTGGCCGTGGCGCTGGTGGACGCGCCCATGGTCTTCCTCCAGCAATACGTCACCCTCCAGGCCGGAGTGCCCGCCGAGCTCGTGGGGCCCATGTCCTGCGGCGTCTACTGCGTGCTCCTCGCGCTGTCGGTGCTGTCCCTGGACGTGGGCACCGTGGCGCTCTGCGCCGTGATGGGCATGGGCTTCTCGGTCACCTTGATGAAGCTGGGCCCACCCGCGGCCTGGAACCTCGCCCCCGTGCTCGTCGTCATCCTCGGCGTCACGGCATTGACGCTCGCCTACGCCACGCACCGCATCCAGCACCTGCTGCACGGCATCTCCCGCGAACAAGCCCGGCGTGAGCGGCTGGGGCGCTACTTCTCCCCCGAGGTGGCCCGCCACATCGCCGAGCGAGGCACGGGGCTGACGAATGGCCAGCATCGCGAGGTGACGCTGCTGTTCTCCGACATCCGAGGCTTCACCTCCATGTCCGAGCGGATGGACAGCCCCCAGGTGGTCACGCTGCTCAACGAGTACCTGTCGCGCATGGTGGCGGTGGTGTTCCGCCATGGCGGGACGCTCGACAAGTTCATCGGAGACGGCATCCTCGCGTACTTCGGCGCGCCGCTGGACCACCCGGACCATGCGCGCGCGGCCGTGGCGTGCGGACTGGAGATGCTCGACGTGCTGGCGACGCTCAACGTGGAGCGCGTTGCGAGGAGCGAGGAGCCGCTGCACATCGGGATTGGCATCCACACCGGCCGCGTCGTCGTGGGGGACGTCGGCAGCCCCCAGCGGCGCGAGTACACCGTGATTGGTGACGCGGTGAACCTGGCCAGCCGCATCGAAGGGCTCACCAAGCAGGTCGGAACACCCCTGCTCGTGTCCGCGACCACGCGTGCAACGGCGGGAGAAACCTTCACCTGGTCCCCCGCGCCCCCTGTGCCGGTGAAGGGAAAGAGCGAGCCTGTGGCCACCTTCGTGCCCGCCACGGGCATCGCGCTACCGGCGGGGCCTGCCGTGGAGAAGCCGAGCATCACCCCGCTCGGCTGAGTGGAACCTCGCTCAGCGCAGGATGGACGCGCCCCGCTCCACCGTGGCCCATCGCGCACCGAGGTCTCGCGGGCCACGGGATTACGGCTTCGCCTTCGCGGCCTCGATCAGTTGCCGCGACTTCGCGTACAGCTCGGCCGCAATCGTCGCATCGCCCAGCGCGGCGTGGCATTCGGCCAGGCTGTCCCAGGCATTGGCCGACTCCGGATGGAGCACGGTGTTGAGCTTGAACACCTTCAACGCCGGGCGATCACCCAGGTTCCCACGGATGGCATAGCCGGCGCCGTTGATCGCCCGCTCCAACGCCTCCGCGGCGATACCGCTGCCGTCACGCAGCCACGCCTTCAACGCCGTGTCGTCCGCGCCGTCGTCAGCGAGGGCATGGGTGAACAGGCGCTCGGACACCGTCTCTCGCGGAAACAACCGTGGGGCCACCTGCGCCATGGCGCTGTCCACCAGCGTGCGTGACCAGACGTTGCGCGCGCTGCCGTTGGTGAAATAGACGAACGTCCAGGTATCACCGGCCAACGAGTCCTTGAACAGCAGGCGCGCGCGCACGCGCGTGCCACCGTCGTGGCTCATCAGCCGATAATCGCCGCTCTGTCCGAACTCCCAGCCACCGACGAACCCACTGTCGCGGCCCGTGCTGAGCTTCCGCGGCTGCAGCAACGTCTGGAGCGTCGCCCGACGCACCAACTTGCCGGCAGCCAGCGCCTGCAGGAAGCGATCGAGATCTCCCACAGTGGTGTGCAGACTGGCATGACCCAACGCATACGCCGGCCACGCGATATCGTCTTCCCGCCGCAGGGCGCCGTCCTTGCCGATGTACGCGGTGGCCAGACGCGCGGCGGGCACGCCCGAGGGCCCCAGCCAGGTATTGCGCAAGCCCAATGGCTTCAGGATGCGCTGGCGCACGATGTCCGCATAGGGCTGCCGGTAATGCGCTTGCAGCAGCGCGGTCAGCACCAGGAAGTTCGTCTGGGTGTAGCGATTGCTGCTGCCGGTGGCGAACTGCATCGGAGTGTCCGCCAGACCGGCGAGCGCTGTCTCCAAAGTGGGGGCAAGCCCCGCATACCCCTTCGAGACCAGGGCCCCCTCGTGATTCTCGAAGTACTCCGGCACACCGGAGCTGTGGTCGAGGAAGTGGCGCACGCTGATCGCCTTCCACGCGGCGGGAAGGTCGGGCGCGTAGCGGCTGGCCGGTGCATCCAAATCGACGTGGCCCTGCTCGACCAACTGCATCACCAACGTACTGGCCAGCAGCTTCGCCAACGAATAGGCGTTGAACACGGTATCGGTCGAGACAGGCGCGTGGCGCTCGACGTCCTTCTCGCCATTCGCTGCTCGATAGACGAGCTGACCGTTGTGGCGAATCAGCACGGCCTGTCCGGCGATACCGTAGCGCTCGCGGTTGCGCTCCAGTTGCGCGTCGAGGCGGGTGGCCAGCTCCGTCTTCGCCGCCGGAGCGGCCATCGGAGCAACGGCGAGCACGCAGAAGAGCGCGGCGACAAGCTGGCGATGCATCCAGGTGATCCTTCCAGAGGTGAGCACGCACCTTAAGGAGCACCCTGTCGCAGGGTCAATGCACGGTGAGCGAACAGGCGCACCTGAAGCCCCACGCGACGCACCTGCTCCGCGTCGCATGGAGCACCTCACTCCCGCTGCTCCACGGAGCCTCGGCTCAGTGGATGTTGAGGCACCCGTCGCTCAGGTCGACACCCCCGAGCACCTCCACCGGTTCGACAGGGATGATCTCGAGAGCGTCGAACGACTGGTCCTCGCGGCAGACACCCTTCGCCATGTTGAAGCCGGGCTTCAGCGCCTCCAGGTTGGTGACCAGCCCCCTCGTGCGCAGCCACGCCAGGACGTCCTCCGTCACCTCCGGCACGTAGAGCACCGCGTGGTGGATGGAGAGCCCCTGGAGCGCCTCGTCGTCATCCAGGTCCATGACGCCATCACCGTCCACGTCGTCGTAGACGGCGAAGTACCCCGTGCCCAGCAGTCCGGGATTCAAATCGTTGAGGGCCACCGTCGGAGGTGCGCCCTCCAGCGTCAACGTGAACGCACCAGGGAGGCTCCCGGTGAGCAGGCGGTTGCCCTGGACGGTGATGACATCCCCGGACCCCATCCAGTTGTCCCAGGCGATGGCCACCTTGCTTCGCCCCGGCACCATGGCGGGCACCAACGACGTCACCTGGCCGCTCAAGGCGTAGCCCTCTGTCGCCTCCGTGGACGATCCCGGCTTCTTCTCGGCGTCATCTCCACAAGCGGTGAGCACGGACGCGGCAAGGCCCACTGCGGCAATTGCGATGTAACGGTTCATGAGTTGCTTTCGTGAGGGCGAAGTGGCGTTCGCGCCGCGCGACCACTCGCCGGGGGACGCCCGGAAACGTCCGAGCACTGCGCGGCTGAGGGCCTCTCTAAGAAGGCGTTGGCCGCACCGCAAACACCGCCGCGCCAACGCCAGAGCGCGCGGATTCAGGGAGGGACAACCGCGCTCCAGGGCTCGCGGCCACCACGCGCTGAAGGAGCGCCTCCCGACCCGGGAGTTGATCGAGCTGCAGCACACCTCCGGGGCCAGGGCCGCGCAGCAACTCCCGAGCGACCTCCGTCGCCACACACGCCGTCAGCGCCGCCTCACGACGTCCCTGGAGCACACCTTCCCGGGTGACCGCGTGCCCCGCGCTCCACCCTCGAGCGCGAGCCACGACGGCGCACACATCCGAGCCCATCCGCACCCGGTGAAGCAGCCACATCACCGCGCGCCGAAGCCAGGGGCGGCGAAGGACCCGTCCGATTCCGAGCCGGACCGCGAGCGCCAACAGGCCCGTGAGCCACCGAGGATCCACGCTCAACCACGTGGACACCGTGGGGAGGTCCAGGGTCCGCGCCACCGTGTGTTGGTCCGGAAAGTCGAAACGCCAGCCCGCGCGCGGCGTCGCCTCACCCGGCAGTTGCACCCAGCTCCGCTCGCTGAAGCCATGCACGCGACGCGGACGCCCCTCCTCGAGCACCTCGAAGGGCGTGTCGAGCTGGTCCAGCGTCCAGGCGATGGCCGCGTCACCATGCGCATCCCCCGCGCCCAACAGGACGAAGAGGTCCAGGCGCTCCACCCGCTCCATCCCCGCCACCACCCGCGCGGCGAGCACGTTGCTCACCCCCGGCGCCACCCCCACGCTGAGGACCGCGGTGGCACCTGAACGTCGCGCCACCGCGTCCAGCCGCTCGAAGGCCACGAGCGAGGCATGGCGCGCCGTCACGTCCACGTAGTCCACGCCCGCCTCCAGGCAGGCACGGACGAACGTGTCCTGCTCCTGGTCCACGCACATGACGACCAGCCCCACGCCTTCGAGCCGCGCGGCCGCGCCCTCCACCTGGACATCCAGCGCCAGCCCCCGAGAGCCGTGCCCCAGGCTCGCGGCGAAGGCCTCCGCGCGCTCCCGGCTCCGTCCAGCGATGACGACCCGGCCCGGGTACTCCGGCGCCAGCGCCTTGGCCACCGCCTGTCCCACCTGTCCGTAGCCCCCCACGATGAGCACCTGCTTCGACATGAACACCTCCGGGGCCATCCGCGCCAAACGGACCCACGCCCTCCCCGGTTTGTGCCGCCAGCTCCGCTAGAGTGCGAGTGAAGTCCGGGAACGACATTCATGCGTCCCGGGCACGAATGCCGCCTCGGAAAGCCCCATGCACTCGCTCGCCAACATCGACGCCTTCGTCCGAGTCGTCGAGGAGGGCGACTTCACCCGCGCCGCGCGCAAGCTCCACCTCACGGCGTCCGCGGTGAGCCGTCGCATCTCCCGGCTGGAAGAGGAGCTCGGCGTGAAGCTCTTCCAGCGCACGACGCGCGCCCTGCGCCTCACCGAGGATGGCCGCGACTTCCATGCACGCTGCCAACGCATCCTCGCGGAGCTGGGTGAAGCGAAGGAGTCCCTGTCCCGCGCCCGCGTCCGCCCCAGCGGCGTGTTGCGTGTGGAGGCGCCACAGGTCATCGGACAGCTGGTGCTCGTCCCCGCCCTGCCCCGCTTCCTCGCTCGCTACCCGGACCTCACGTTGCACCTGACGCTCCGTGATGAAGTCACGGACCCGGTCACCGGAGGCGCGGACGTCCATCTGCGATTGGGGGCGCTGGAGGACTCGACCCTGGTGGCGAGGAAGCTGACCCAGGCTCGACTGCTGGCCTGCGCCTCACCTCGCTACCTGGAGCGCCGTGGCACGCCGACGACGCCCGAGGACCTCGCACGCCACGACTGCCTCGGCTTCATGCGCGACGGCCGGCCCCTTCCCTGGCGCCTGCGGAAAGGCAGCACCGACGTGTCGATGGCGCCTCGCGCGGGCCTCCACATCAACCACGGAGGCGCGCTGCGGGATGCGGCGCTGTTGGGGCTCGGCATCGCCTGGCTCTTCGACTTCATGGTGGCTCGCGACCTGGCCTCCGGCGCGCTCGTCGAGGTGCTGGCGACCCACGCAACCCAGACGCGCGCCATCCACGTCCTCCATCCACCCGACCGAAACCTACCCTCTCGCACCCGAGTGTTCCTCGACTTCGTCGCCACGCTCTTCCCACACACCCGGGACTGAGTCTTCGCCGACTCGGTGTCGGTGGCCGCTCCGAGGCGTCTGTCCATACCACTGTGGGGTGAGGGACAGATTTACAGCCCGGACTTATGTATGGATGAAGGACATGCCGGCACACCCCACGGGGGTGGCCTGATCAGGAGGGGTGGATGTTCAATCCGACGGACTTCAACACTCGTGAGCTCGCGGTCAGGGACAACGCCATCATCGCCCTCGGAAGCGAGCGCTCCGTCCCGAAGGTCCTCGAAGCCAGTCGGAAGTCGATGCTCGAGTTCGTCCAGGCCGACGCCATGGCCCTGTGCCTCATGCGCATCGCGCCCTCGCTCGACTTCCGCTGGCACGTCCCCGGCCACCGCATCCCCATCCTCGAGGAGTATGCCGGCATCGTCGACCACGACTTCCTGCGGGAACCCATCCTCGCCCAGCCCGGGGTCCCCATCTGCGATACGCAACTGCTCTCACGCAGGGACTACGAGCGCACCCTCGTCTATCAACGCAGCCGGGAGCTGGAGCAGCCCCTGGAACACATCATGGCCGTCCTCGTGCCCATCCGCCCGGGCCTCGTCGGCGCCCTCGCGTTCTACCGGCACCAGCGCTCCCCCTTCCCCACCCAGAGCATCACCGCCCTCTCCAGCCTCACCCGACACTTCGCGAACACCCTCGGCAACTGCCAGGACTTCCAGGACATGACCGCCGGCGCGCAGCTCCTGCAAGAGCTCTATCAGCGCAACGACTCGGCCTTCATCATCCTGGAGCCGCCCAGGCGCGAGGTGTTCCGCTCCCAGCACGCCACCTACCTGCTGGAGCGCTGGTTCAAGTCGTCGGAGCTCCACGCCTCCGGGCTCCCAGTGGACTTCAAGGAGAAGTTGGACGCCCTGCGCCGGATGGACGCGGACGAGCGGCTCGGAAAGAACCTCTGGGTCGTCAATCATCGCGATGGCTACCGCACGTGCCGGTTCATCGAGCTGCCCGCCAATGACGGCCCCCGCCAGTGGGCCCTCCTGCTGACGGAGCTCCCCCACTCCATCCCCCTGCCCCTGCACATGCAGCGCGAGCTCACCGCCCGCGAACTCGACATCGCGAAGGGCGTGCTCCGCAACTGGTCCAACGGGCAGATCGCCGATGACCTCCGCATCTCCGACCAGACGGTGAAGACCCACGTGCGCAACCTCTTCGGCAAGCTGGGCGTCGACGACCGCGCGGACTTCCTCTACCAGCTCGCCCTCCTCAGCAAGCCGGTGTGAGGCGCCCCACCGCGAACGGGAGGCGCCTGCGACTCACGAGCGAGGGGCGCTACCTCGACAGGTCACCGCCCTGACGGAAGATGCGCGGGTAGACGCACCGCGCGACACGGGCCGAGAAGAGGATCGCCTCCTGGTCCTCCGGCTCCGTCAGTCCCGCGAAGAGCCGCTCCATCTCCGCCACATGGTCTCCGTCCAGCGCCCCGTGGCTGCGCAGGAACGTCACCGACTTGTGGATGTTGGGGATGGTGGACACCGTCTTCAGTCGCTCGGCCCACACGCCCGCCCGCGTCTGTGACAGGTACTCCAGCACGTACGCGGTCCCCAGCGCCGCCGTGGGCACGCCCGCGCGGGAGGTGAAGAAGTTCCACCCGGTATAGGCCTTCACCGCGGGGCTGCGCACCGCCGACTCCACGGACGCCTCCGAGCACCCCAGGTTCTTCAGGTCCGACAGCAACCACCGGTCGTGGCCCCGCTCCTCCTCGCCCTTCTGGATGAGCAACGCCGCCAGCACCGGGAGCCGGCCCTGCTGCCGCAGGCGCACGCCCGCCTCGGCGAGGATGGGCGTGCTCCAGCGGGCGTAGTGGTACGTCTGGACGAGGAAGTGGATGTAGCCCGCCTTGTCGAGGGTGCCCTCGAGGAGGCGTCGGGCGTCGGGCTGCGCGTCCACCGCCGCCACCAGTCCTCGCGCCTCCGCGTCCAGCGCCGCCAACCAATTCGTTCCCACGGGGTTCTCCGTCGTCTGGGTGTGCACGTACGTCTCCTGTATCCGGTGCCCAGGGGGCTCCCGGTCGCTGCGTGTTGAAGGTGAAGGGAAGCAACCGCTACCGACTAGGCGGCCAGGCTCACGCCGTGCTCCAGCGCGTGGAAGCGCGCCAGGGAGTCCGTCGGAATCTCATCGAGCGCCATGACGAGCGGCAGCGTGAACCACTGGAAATACGCGTCGTAGAGGGGCTCGGCGATGAAGCGCGCGCCCATCGTCCTGGCGAAGAGCGCGGGCGCCCGGGGCAATCGCAGCCCCTCCCACTGTCCTCGCGCCGCGAGGGCCCGCTCCTCGGGCGTGTAGAAGGGGCTGCGAGCCTGCCCCGGGGCCCGGGAAGGCTCGGACACGGAGACGCGCCAGTGAGGGCTCAGCCATCCTCGCCGCGCCGCCACCCACCACGCGAGGCGCGCGTCCTCGGGCGAGTCCGTCTCCAGGTTCGCGGACGCAATCCAGTGCGTCACCCCGCGTCGACGGCTCTCCGCGTACATGCCCGCCTGCAGCCACGTGACGGCCTCCGAGCGCCGCCACTTCGGCAACACACAGAAGCGAGAGGGCTCCGCGACCACCCGGCCCGGCCGGAGCAGCCCCGACAGGTCCACCCGCTGCTCCATCTCGAGCCCCACCTTCCCACCCAGGTTCGCCGCCACCTCCGCGTTGGGCAGCGCCACCCGCATCGTCGCCACCGGCTCGTCGCCGGCATAGACGAGCACGTGCACGGTGGTGTCGAGCGTGTCGACACACGTCACCTCCCGCCGGGACACCGCGGACTGCTCGGACAACAAGCCCAGCTCTCCACCGAAGACCGCCCAGCGGATGCGAGCCACGTCATCGAGTTCCTTCTGGGTGGCGGCGACACGCCAGCGCCAGTTCCAGTGTCTGCACGTCATGGGTACCCCTCCTGGTAGCGGAGAGGGTCGGTGTCTCACCGCCCTCTCACGTCCTTTCGTCACAGGAGACCCGAGTTCGACGCTGGCGGAGCGCTGGCGGCCCCGCACGCTTCCGATGAATGATGGCGCCGCGCCTCACTAGGCGACTCTCCACGACCCACAACCCGAGCTGAAGGAGGAGCACTCAACCCCGTATCCAGAGGTCGATGATGCGTCATGTCTTGTTGGTGGCTGTGTTCCTGGGTCTGTCGTCACTCGGCTGCGGTGGCACGGTAGAGGGCGGCGCGGTCGAGGAGCTCGCGGTGTCGTCCGAGGAGCTCACGGCGTGTTCGGCCACGTGTCCCACGGGCACCGTGAGTTGTCCGGCAGGGACGACCACCTGCTCCGCGACGAACAACGTGGGTGTGACGTGTGATGGGACGACGTATGCGTGTCCGCCGCCCCCGTCCTGTCCTGACTCCCTGCCTCGGTGCTCTGCCTATAGCGGCAGGGCCTGCGGCTCGTTTGGGGTCCAGGTGCAGTGCTGCTTCAGCAGCACCGCGCCCGGGGTGTGCATCTGCGAGCAGACGTCCAGGCTCAGGTGGGAGTGTTTCGGGCAGTAATCACCCGGGTGGCTGACGAGCCGGTGGACTACCAGAACAGCCTGGAGACGGGTCAACGCCCCCCAGGCCCCTGCTGAAGTGAGGGCGGCCGCGTGTCGGGCCGCCCTGGCTTCGTGTGAAAAGGGCGCGGGGACCTTGGGACCCCGCGCCCTTACTCGTTCACTGCGCCGGCAGCTTCGTCACGAACCCGTCGGTGTTTCCGAAGAGCACGTTGCCATTGAAGTTTCCGCTGGTGTACCCGCCCAGGTAGAAGGCCCCACTGGAGGCGCGACTGACGCCGTTGCTATAGACGGGGGCCGGTGCTCCCGCCGCCATCGCCGGGTTCTGCTGGAGGACCCACTGCCGGGTGCCCGCCGTGTCGAACTTCGCGATGTAGTTGTGCGCCACGCTGTACGTGGTGTTGGAGGGGTTGCCCACGTCACCACGGCCTCCACCGCTCACGTAGATTCCCGACGCGTCGATGAAGATCCCGGAGGCAAAGATGCCATTCGTCGCGCTGAACTCCCGGGTCCACTGCCGCGTCCCCGAGGTGTCATACTTGCTGAGGAAGACGTCTCCAGCCGCCGTGGTGTTGGGGTTCCCATCCAGGCCGCCGCCGCTCTGGCCGGTCAGATAGACATTCCCCGCCGCATCCGTCGCCGAGCCATACAGCCACACCGTGTTGCCGCTCGAGCCGAGCTGCCGGGTCCACAGCTTGTTGCCGGCGGAGTCGTACTTCACGACGAAGAAGTCCTGCACGCCCATGAGGGCATTGCCGTCCATTCCACCCTCGGTCCATCCGGAGACGAAGACATTGCCGGCCGCGTCGGTCGCCGCGCGCCGCCCCTGGGTGTTCTTGCCCGCGGCGCCGGTCTGCCGGGTCCACAGCTTGTTGCCCGCCGTGTCGAACTTCGTCACGACCATGTCCCGGTTGCCCACGCGCGTGTTTCCGTCCAGGCCTCCCTCGGCGACCCCCACGAGGAACACGTTGTCGGAAGCGTCGACCGCGACGTCATACCCCTCCGTGGCGAACCCCGCGCCCCCCACCTGTCGCGTCCACTGGCGCACGCCCGTCTTGCTGTACTTCGTCACGAACGCATCCGGCGATCCGATGACAGGCGTGCCGTCCACCGAGCCGGCGGTATAGCCCGCCACGTAGACGTCGTCGGAGACCTGGCCCGTCGCGATGCCGTAGCCCAGGGCGAAGTTCTCCGGAGCGCCAATCGGCTTGGACCAGAGGAGGGTTCCGCCCGCATTGCGGGCCTGGAGGAACGAGTCCAGCAGGCCCACCATCGGCGTGCCGTTGAGGGCGCCCCCCGTGTAGCCCGTGACGTAGGTGTTCCCCGTCGAGTCTCCCGCCAGGTCCATCACCTGGGTGTTGGCCTCCGTGGCTCCGAACGTCTGCGTCCACAGGGTGGAGACGGGGTTGGTCACCCCATCGTTGACGCAGGTGATGAGTTCCAGCGTCCGGAGGGAGACGACGTGGACGCCCGGCGCCGCATCATTGTCGTCCGTCACGTGCAGGCGGTAGCGCACGTAGGTCGCGGGCGAGGACAGCGTGAACTCACGGCGCTCGTAGCCCGCCCAGTTCGTCTGGTTGTTGCGCGTGTCGAGCACCACCCAGGAGGAGCCGTTGAAGCCCTGGAACGTCCAGTCCTTCGGTGCGCGCGCGGTGTGGGCAGCCCCGTTGTGGAACACGAGCGCGTAGCGGTGCAGTGTGGTGGTGGTGACGGGCTGGTAGCCAATCCAGGCGGGAGTCTGCATCACCTCGGAGACCCAGTAGCTGCTGGAGTTGTCGAAGGCCATCCACGCCTCGTAGGCGGCGGAATAGACGCCAGAGCGGACGACGCTCCCACCGGGGGTGGTGGGCCCCGTCATCACCGGGACGATGGTGCCGCAGACAAGTGGCTGGGACGTCGTGCCTGTCTCTTCCGGAGGGCTGACGACATCGGGGGCGTCTGGCCCCTGACAGCCGGGGAGGGATAAGACGAGCAGGGTGCTCGTCATGAGGGTATTTCGGATGATGTTGAAAGGTCTCACGGTTGTCTCTCCTTGAGCGTCGCATGCAAAGGCACACGATGCGCTCGAACCGGACGCCTTCGATTCCGTGAGACTGACGTGAGGTGACGCCTCTCATTACGACGCCAGGCGCTTCGCGACCGCGACGGTGTCCCACGCGTCGGTCATCGCGGTCTGTTGGTCTTTTCTGACCCGCACGGCCTGCACAATGTCTCGACGACGGCATGCCCGCGTCAGCCGTCTCCACTTTCCACGGCTCTCTCCCCGCCCCGCTGCCCGCTGCGGGTCAATAACAGAGATAGTTGTCCGCCCACGCGGACGACTCGGCGGGCTCCGCCCAGGAGATGCAGGTCCGCCCCGGTATCTCTCCCGAATGGGACCACTGGAAGTCGAGCAGCGACGTGCTGGGAACACAGAGGTAGTTGTTGTCCCATCCCGACCCGGAGAGTTCGCTCGGCTCGAAGACGCGCGTGCAACGCTTTCCGCTGCCACCCGGGCCCGTGGAGCTCCAGGTCAACTGGAGGTCGCGGTCCGAGCACAGGTGGTTGTCGTACCAGGTGCCCGAAGGGTCCGAGGGCTCGTCGAGTGCCGTACAGGTCATCGTCGACGGCGCTCCCGCGAACCGGACCTCGAGCGTCAGCGGCTCCTCGCGGTAGCACAGGTAGTTGTCCGTCCACGTGTGAGGATCCTCGGGCTCCAGGAACGCCGTACACGTGAGCCCCGCCTCCGAACGCGCGCCATCGTAGAACCACGACAACACGGCCGGCGACTCCGGGGGCACGCACAGGTAGTTGTCGTTCCACGTCGTCGAAGACGGCTCCGCCGGCTCGCGAATCGGCGTGCAACGCCCGGCCGACGCCGGCGGCGTGGAGGAGTACCAACGCAGGCCGATCTCCTTGTTCGTGCAGACGTAGTTGTCCGACCAGCCGCCCGCGACATCGGCCGTCTCCAGCATCTGCGTACACGTCATCCCCGCGATGGGGCCCGCCGCGCTGAAGCGCACCTTCAACGGCGCGTCGTGGCACAGGTAGTTGTCCCACCAGGAGTAGCTCTCGATGGGCTCCTGGAAGCGCACACAGGCCTTGTTGAACACGGGGCCCGCGGATGACCACGAGAGCCGCAACGGCGAGGCCTCGGGCACACAGAGGTAGTTGTTCCCCCAGCCGTTCGACGACGGCTCGTCGGACTCGTGCACCTGCGTGCAGCGCATCCCCGAGACAGCGCCCACGTTGCTCCACACGAAGCCCTGGTCCTGAGGCGCACACAGATAGTTGTCATCCCAGCCCTGGCTGTCCGAGCCCTCGGTGATGGCCGTGCACACCATGCCCGGGATGGGTCCATGGTCACTGAAGGCGAGCCCCTCGAAGTTCGCCGCCAGCACCGGCCTCGCGTCTCGCAACGAGCGCAGATACACCTCCAACGCCACCAGCTCCCGCTCGTCGAGCGCCAACGGACGCAGCTGCGGGTCCACCGGGCGCAGGCCACCCAGCGCGCCCAGGTGCGCGTGCCCTCCCCGGTTGTAGAAGTCGAGCACGTCGCGCAGGGTCGCCGCCCTCCCGGTGTGGAAGTACGGCCCGGTCTCCGCCACGTTCCAGAGCGTGGGCGTCTTGTAGGCCACGGGCCGCGATCCCCCCGTGTCATCCGTGCCCGTGTCGTGCGCGAGCTCGTCGGAGAAGTTGGGGCCACCGTGGCAGGCGATGCACCGCGCCTTGCCTTGGAACAGCTCCTTCCCCAACCTCACCTGCTCGGCTCGCAACAGGTTGCCCTGGAGGTCGACCACGGGCTTGCCGGCGACGGCCACCGCGTCCGCCAGGGACTCCACCTGGAGCTGCACGAGCAGGAAGGCCGCGAGCGCCTGCTGGAGACGCTCACGACTCACCGGCGCCTCGGCGAAGAGGCCCTCGAACCGGGAGCGCAGCTCAGGTGAGCCATTGATGTACGCCAGCGCCTGCTCGACGCTCGCGCGCGACTGCCCGGGGTCCTCGATGGCCTCCACCACCGCGTCCAACAGACTCGCCGAGCGTCGCGTGGCGCCGTGGTGGGTGGCCAGCGCGCGGTTCACCAACGTGGGCACGTTGAGCAGCGGCTCCGGCCCCGCGCCCATCCCCGTGACGAGCCCATCGGTGAAGAAGCGATCCAATCGATGGCACGTCGCGCAGGCGAGAGGGACCTCGCTTCCCCACCGCTTGCGGACCTCCCCCGGCGCATGGTGGGCCAACCCGGGCGACTGGAAGAGCTGCTGCCCCAGGTCGACCAGCTGGGCGAAGGCCACCTCACGCCCCTGCGTGAGGAAGGCGCTGAAGACACTGGGGATGCGCAGGTCCTCGGCGCGCAGATGGCGCGGGAACCCGTCCGCCTGGAGCTGCAGTCCGCGCGGGTTGGTGATGGAGAAGTAACGCGCGAGCAACGTGCGCGCCTGTGCCGCGGTCAGCAGGTCCGTGCGCCCGGCGTACCTCGCGGCCGCCGCGGCCAGCTCGTCGTCGGGTCGCGGCGCCGCGTGGAAGACCAGCTCGTCGATGAAGAACGCGTCCTCGGCGGGGCACCCCACACAGCCACCGGCACCGGGCCCCACACGCAGGGCCTCGCCCTCCACCACCGTCCCCTGAAAGGTCGCCCCCGCCTCGAACTGTCCCTGCGAGAGCAACGCGCCCCTCTCCCACAGGCTGTAGCGCCGCGTCTTCGGGTCCACACGCAACGCCACGTGGACCCACTTCGACGCCTGCGTCGCGGGCGACTCCGTGAGCGAGGAGGACTGGGAGACCGCTATCGGCCCCAGGGTGTGCGTCCGCGCCGCGCCGGCCACGGAGTACTCGATCGTCGCATAGAGGCTTCCCGCCTGGAGCCACAGTCGCCACAAGCCGTTGTGTCGGGCGACGACGAGGTCCGACGAGGAGACATCAAAGAGCGGCAGGAAGGCCAGCTCCGCGGTGAAGCCGGACGCGGAGAAGTCCTGCCCCGTCAGGCAGCCCTTGTTGCGCGCGCAGAAAGGCGCATCGAAGCCATCCGCCCGCACGGAGACCGCGCCCGTGGCGCCCAGGCTCACGCCCGTCCCGCGAAAGCCGGACAGGTAGCGCTCGTCGGCGCTGACGCCGTAGACCTCGCCGATGAAGCGGACCGCGCCGACGAACTCGCCCACGTACGGGTAGACGTAGGGCATCGCGCCGCCCTGGCTGTCGGCGAAGTGCGCGTTGCCGGAGACATCGGGCGTGCGCCGGAGGGCTCGCGGGACGAGCAGCGAGGAGCTCGGGTCATAGAACAGCTCGTTCATCGGCAGGTGGAGCAGACAGCTGGGATTCACGGCGCACGCGAACGACGCCTCCCAGTAGTGCTTGTTCGTCCACATGCCGCCGTTGTTGGACTCCGGGACCAACCCCAGGGCCGCGTAGGCCGGGCCCGACGCCGTGCGCAGTCCGTCGTCCTGGCTCATGAACTGGAACACCGGCCACCGTCGGTCCAACGGCAGCGCGTGCGCGGCCCCGGTGCGATTCTCCGCCCAGAAGCCGGTCGCCGTGTTCAGCAGCAGCGGCGACAACGCGCGATGGACGGGCTCACTGGGATTGGGGGGCGAGACGGCCCACTCCGGGTTGAAGCGCCGGCTGTTGATGGTGCTGTCCAAGCGCTGGAACATCCAGGCCGTGTGCTGCCCGATGGCGAAGGTGTGCATGCCCGTGGAGCGCTCGAACCCGTTCGGCAGCTCCAACGCGACGGCCGGCTGCACCGACGCGTTGTTCGCCGGGTTGGGACGACAGAAGACATCCGTCCCGTCAGGCGTCACCCAGGTGTAACCGCATCGCAGGTGCGTGGGCAGCCCGCCGTCCAGACGCCGGGTGCCATCCGCCAGGTAGAAGGGATGCGCGGCCAGCGGGTAGACGCGCGCGAACGGCTCCTCCTGGGCCGCGGTACACGAGGGAGCGCCCGACACCAGGTGACGACAGACGTTCTTCAGCCCGTCGACGTCTTGCAGGACGCTCTCGTACAACGCGCCGAGCTCCCGCTGCCGCGTCCAGGTCGCCGGGTTCCAGGGCGTCTCGTTGTAGGCCCACCGGCCGCCCTCGGAGACCAGCAACCGTCCATCCGCGGTGGCGCTCAGCTCCTGTCCCCACGTGTAGAAGCTGGAGGGCGAAGCGCTGCGACTGAGCTGGAACGAAGACAGGTACGTGCCCCACATGATGCCAGGCGTTGGCAGTCTCGCCACACCGCCGGTCGCGGTGTCCGGGCGGCGCGCGTCCACCACGACGACGAGCTCCGCCTGATAGACAGGCACCGCCACCGAGCCATCGCCGTTCACCGACGCGGTGAAGGGCTGGAAGTGCAGGAGCCGATAGCAGTCATACCGGCCACCCAGGGAGACGCTCGCGTCGCGCGTGGCGACCGTCGCGTCGAGACAGTTGGCGGGATGGCCCGTGGGGAAAGGCTTGCCCGAAGGCGAGTAGCGCGGGTCCATCACCAGCGCGCCCTGTCCGGACTGGAACCGGGGCGTCACGGACGCGGAGGCGAGCAACCACGTCGTCCCATCCGAGCGCGACACATCTCCCGACCGCGCCGTGGTCCCGGGCAGCAGCGTGAGCAGGCTCTCCCCCTGCGCCATGCCCGCCGTGAAGCGCGGCACCCCGGAGAGCACGTCGACGGAAGGGTCGCCCAAGGCGATGAAGCGGACCCGCGTCCCTTCGAACACGAGCCCCAACCGGCCATCCGGCGTGAGCAGGTCCGGCGCGAAGGGCTGCGTCACGAGCGCGTTTCGCAGCGCGATGGACGGCAGGCCCTCCGCGGCCGAGCCCGTCAGCGGCAGGGATGAGCGCCCGACCTCCGACGGTGGCGCCACCGTCGAATCGCCCTCCCGACATCCCGCGAGCGAAAGCAACGTGACGAGACAGGCGGCGAGGCGGTGGACGACAACACGAGATGTGGAACCGGGCATTCAGAAAACTCTGGCATACATGGATTGCATGCAACCAGGGGCTCTCGCCGGCGGGCTGATTTTTGGGGCGGGCCGCCCTGGCAATCCCCTCTCCTCTTTCGATTTGTCCCCCTGAGAGGCCCCACTTAGGGTGTTTCGCCCATGAGCCCAGCCCGCCCAGCCCCCGCGCCCAAGTCCAACAAGGCCATTCTCTTCGCCGGCGCCGCCGTGGCGGTCATGGCAGGCGCCATGGGCGCCGGGGTGATGCTGGGCGGGTCACGGGCCGGGGACAGCGAGGAGATCGACGTCGGCGCGCTCCAGGAGATGGCCGGCATCCAGGCCCAGCTGCGCTCCCTGAATGCCTGCGGCATCCAGTACGGCGTTCGAGGAAGGCGGATGAAGTCGGGCTCGCATGAGTACGTTCGGGTCAGCGCCTGTGAGCAGGACCGCTTCGCCGGGGCCCGCATCGATGTCCCCACCGCGCAGCAGGTGCGGCAGGTCACGTTCAACCTGGAGCGAGGCGCGGTCTCCGAACCGTGGAAGATCCGGGTCGACAAGAGCCAGGTCTCCTTCCCGGATCTCCAGCGCACCCTCGAGCAGCTCGCGCCCCTCCTCCGCGAGAAGGCGCCAGAAGCGCTGACGCGCGCCATCGCGGAGCGCGCGTCAGCGGACCGCCATCGCCAGGAGTCCGACGCCGCGGAGCGGGCCCGCCGGGAAGCAGCGAAGGGCTCCTACCCCACGCCATGAGGGGCCCGGGAGCGCCACCCGACATACGGACTTCGAGCACCGGCGGGCCTCACGCGAGTCGCCGAGAAGGAGCAGCGCGCCTTCCTGCTCCCCTCGGTCGTCACGTCAGGGCGCGGTCACAGGGCACGGCCACCACGAGGGCGGCGAGGCCCGGTCATCCCAGGTGCCATCCAAGTAGTCGCGCAGCGTGTACACCACCGTGTTCGCGGCGGTGCAGAAGCGACCCGGGTGGTGATTCACGTACAGCACCTGCTCCTGGCGCGACACGGAATACAGGAACGTGCCGCAGTGCCGCGAGCTGCCCGGAGGAGGCTGCCCCTGGGTCGAGGCGCGCACCATGTCCATGAGGGCCGGGAAGTTGGGCTGCACGCAAGCGAGCTCCTGGAGCGCCTGGAACGACTCCAGACGGATGTCCAGGTCCACCTTGCGCGTCTTCAGGGAGCACTCCTCGGAGTCATCCAAGGTGCGCACCGTCAGCACGGAATACCCCTGGGGGATCTCCGGGCAGCTCGGGAACATCTTGTAGAAGAGGGGGTGGAGCGCCCCCTCGCGGTAGACGATGGAGGAGTGCTCCTGCGCGTCTGGCTGGTAGCCATCCTGGAGTCCGATGACGATGTCAGGACTGGAGTAGGCCTCGGTCGGGACCCGGTCGAACTTCCTGTTGCCGTTGCCGTCCACGTACGCCAACACATCGGCGACCCCCAGCCTGGAGCCCGCCTCCCCCATCAGGGCCACGGGCTCCGGAAGGCGGCGCAGGGGCATGCTGAAGGTGTTGGGGAAGCGGCCATCCACCTGGACCTCCACCCCGGGGTGATAGAACGACGAGTTGGGGCTCAGTCGCTGGCAATTGGCCAGGCCTCCCCGAGCCGTTCCCTGGACGAGGCAATCCACCACGGGCTTGGGCCAGGTGACCCAGTGGAGCACGGCGCGCAGCCGGTCGGAGTGGCCCAGGTCGGATGAGGCGGTGGTCTGCAGCGTGCCATCGAGCGTGAGCAGCGGCTCGTCCTCCGCCTCTTCACCCATGACCCCACCACAACCCGTCAATGCCAGTGCAACCATTCCCCACTTCCAGAAACCACGTCCCAGCGTCGTCATATGGCCTTCCTCCCGGTCCATGGGTGCAATCCCATGTCACGTGACAGGCATCAGCCGGCGGCCACGCACACCTCGCGCTCGCGCCATCCAGTCGATGCGAGCCAGGAGACGCGCGACCCGCGAGGCGTGGGACATGGCTTCATGCGCTACAGCCCCCAGGTGCAACCGAGCATCAGTTGTGGCGCGAGTTGCGTCCTGAGCTTCTCGTCCTCGCGCATCAGCGCGACATGTCCGCCCAGCCGGGCGAACAGGCCCGCGCGGGCGCTCACCGGCACCTCGGCGGAGAGCGCGGCGAAGGTGGCCGCTCCCGCGCCCGTGCGTGTCCGCCGCATGGGGAGGCCCAGCTCACGGCGGCGCTCCGCATCCGGGCTCGTCGCGCGTTGTGCCAGGCCCAGCACGCCGAGGCCCGCGTGGGCGCCCATCCAGACACGTCCCACCGAGCCCGCCAGGCCCAGGCCACTCCACAGCCCCAGCTCCACCTGCTCGAACCGCTGCGCGTCCGTGGCGCCCCGGGTGGCGCCCAGGCTGAGCCCTCCGAGGAAGGACAGCCCCAGCCCTCCGGAGCTCTCGCGCGCGAGCAGCACGCCCACCTGGGGGCCCCATCCTCCCAGTTGCGTCGATGAGCGGGCCGCGCCCAACGCGGCTTGCAGCCGCCAGTTGCTGGCCTCCAACAGCGCGCCCTTGCGTTGGTGCAGGGCCAGCGTGCGCACCTCCAGCGTCTCGGGGTCGAGGCGCTGCTGGTCGCCCCAGGGCAGGTACACCTTGCCGTAGAGCACCTGGGGACCGCGCCGCACCTGGACCCGATAGCGCCCCGCTGGCAGCGCGACGCGCACCGGCGCTTCACCTCGCGGCTCCACTTCCGCCATGACCTGCAGCGTGCGCTCGTCCACGAGCACGACGCTGTCGCCCACCCGGGGAGGAAGCTCGAGCTGCGCGTGGGCCCGCGAGAGCGTGGTCAGGAACAGGTCTCCTTCTCCCGCGAGCTGACTGGACAGCTCCGGGTGCTGCACCGCCGCCGTGGAGGCATGCGAGCCCGCAAGCGTGCGGTGGTACACGTGGCCGTAGGCCTCCGTGAGCGAGACGCGGCCATCTGCGTCCACGTCCGCCGCGCCCCGCAGGCCTGAAATCAGGTGGTGCGTGAAGAATGAACCCCGGAGGCTGTCCGACTCCTGCGCCACCTCATGCGCTCCGGCGGAGGCGATGAACACGCGCCCCTGCGGCCCCACCTGCCGGAGGAAGGAGACATCGAACGCGGGCGCGGACTTGAGGCCCTTGGAGCGGCCTCGTACGAGCGCGCCGCTGTGACAGGCATCCAGCACCGCGACGGTGACGGTGGCGGGGACTTCGGACAGCAGGCGTTGCAGCTCCGCGAGCGGGAGCGCCTCACCGCCCAGGCGCAGCGCCACCTCGTCTCCGTGGCCTGAGTAGAAGAAGAACAGCAGCGTGCGCTCCCCGGCGCGCCGTGCCTCCTCGATGCGCCCTCGCATCCGCGCGAGCCCGAGCTTGAGGTTGGAGATGGATTCTCCGCGCAGCAGGAGGCGACGGTCCTCGGGGACACCGCCGAGCTGACCGAAGACGGCGTCCATGCGCTCGGCATCCTGTTGAGCCCAGCGCAGGGGCTCGTCCGTGTCCCGGCCCAGGTTGTGGCCCACGCTGATGGAGAAGCGGCTCTCCGCGCTCGCGACGGAGGTAACGAACAGGACGAGCAGGATGCCCGGCATCCACGGGGCCCGGACGTTCATGGCAGCTCCTTGGTGAGCACGCGCACCGCGTGGCGGGTGCCGGGGAGCGGCGTGGGCGATGGAGGGAAGTCCACCTCTCGCGCCGAGTCCTCCAGCCAGCGCTGGACGGCCTCGGGCGACGGGGCGTCGCGGACGTCGGAGGCGAGCACCACCACCAGCACCTCCTGTTCGGGGGCGGCATCCAGCTCCAGGCTCCCGGGCAACACCCAACGGCCCGGGCCCATGGACAGCGCGCCGCCGGTGGTCTCGAAGCCCTGGAGCGGCGTGACGCGACCGTGCTCGCTCAGCGCCAGCACGTAGAGCGCGCCGCCGTCCACATCCTCCACCTCCACGCGCACCCGGTCTCCGGGGCGGAGCACCACGCCGGGCCCTTGCTCGAAGACGGCGTCGCCGCGCTTGACGAGCACCCGCGCGGTGAGACCGCCGCGCACGCGAACCTTCTCCACCTCTTCGCGCGTGACGAGCCGAGGCAGCATCACCGCGAGCGCGATGCCGAGCACCAGCAAGGACGGGCTCCAACGCCAGGGTCCGCTCCAGCGGCTCGGACGCGGAGCCTCCAGTCGGGCCCGCATGGGGCCGAAGGGGCGCACGAGGGCGAAGGCGGCCTTCTCGGCCTGACGCTCTCGCAGGTGCGCGGCCAGCGCGGGAGAGGCGCGGGCCGCCTCTTCCACGTGCCGGGCCTCTTCCGCGGTGAGCTCGTCACACAGGTAGCGCTCCAGCAGGAGGTCCGGCACGCCGGGGAAGCGAGGAATGGAGGTGGGGTTCATGCGGGGGCCGTTCCCTTTCGAGGCTCGGTGCGGGGAGCGATCTCCAGGAGTCGCCGCGCGGTGTCGAAGAAGGTCTGCAACTTGCGCTGCACCGTCTTGCGAGAGACGTCGAGCAGCGTGGCGATCTGCTCCTGCTCCAGCTCGTCGATGAAGCGGTGGGCGACGATGCGCTGGACGTCCTCCGGACAGTGCGCGAGCACGCGCCTGACCAGGTCCGCGTCCACCAGCAGTCGCTCCAGCGTGGCCTCGGGGGACGCTTCGGCGTCCGGGAGCGGCGACAGGCGGGCCAGCGCGTGGGTGGCTTCGGTGCGCCGGCGACGCAGCACCGAGAAACACTGTCGGTCCGCCACGGTGAGCAGCCACGACAACGCGGAGCCCGCGGCGCGAAGCTGCTTCAGGTTGGAATGGACGCGAAGGAAGACCTCCTGCGTCGAGTCCCAGGCCAGCGCCTCATCGCCAAGCAGTCGCAGACACCGCCGATGCACGGCTTCGCCATAGCGACGGTAGTAGCCCTCGGTCTGCTCGACCTCGTTCACCGGATCGCCCACGCACGAACCTCGCCCTGGGTCGATTGCCGCCCCCGTCGTCAGTCTCGCCCGGTGCGGGCGCCCACGGGGACACGTCCCGCCTGGCGAGACGCATGACCCTCATTCCGTGGGACATTTCCCCGGACAGCCCTTCGAGGTCGAAACGACCCGAGCAGGTCCGGCGGAGCTCCAACCACACCGAAACCAATGATACCTAGAGGTTACAGCAACAAACTTGCGCCTATTGGCACCATCGGGGCTCGTCCGACGGAGCACCGCCCTACCGCCGTGCTGTCATTTTCGACCGGGGTATTCTCTGCAAAACTACACCCGTGCTATCAGCGTCGCCCGCACAACCCAGAAGGAGCACCATGGATCCGGCGACGAATCAAACCGCGGCAAAGAGTGGGGATTTGACGGTCAAGCAGGCGGGAATCGGCTTCCTCATCGTCGCCGCGATCCTCGGTGGAGTGGAGTGGGTGTCCAAGAGCGGCCTGGACGGCTCGGAACCCCAGACCTGGAGCGTCGCCGGAATCCCTGTCGCCGTCATCGCGGGCGTGCTCGGCGTCCTCGGGGTGGCCCTCACCCTCCTGGGAATCATCAAGAAGATCTGAGCAAGCGCCATGAACAAGACCGCCCTCTACGTCGCGATTGGCTGTGTCGTCGTGCTCGGTGGCATCATGGTCACAGCCATCGTCCTCAATGAGCAGGAGGCCGCGCAGGTCCGCACCGACGGCGTGCGCGTCTCCGCCACCGTGCTCGAGACCTCCTCCAACAAGACGGGCTGGAGCAGCCGCACGGGCGACAAGATCTCCTACTGCGTGCGGCTCGCCTTCAAGACCCAGAAGGGCGAAGAGGCCAAGGGGACCAACTGCAACCTGTCCCAGGAGACCTGGGCCGCCCTGAAGCAAGGCGACACGGTGGACGCCGTGTACATCCCTGGCACCCTCTACGCCATCGAGGGCGAGCACACGGCCGAAGTGAGCCTGTGGTCCCAGGTCGCGCCGTAAGCCCGCCATACCGTTGCCCAGGAAGTCGGGACGCGCGTCAGTGATGAGCGCGTTGCTTGTCGGTCGCGCGTTGCTGGAGCTGTGACAACAACAGACGCGCGGACGCCACGTTGGTCGCGCACGGCGTATCGTAGACGTCGCAGGCGCGGACCAGGGCGTTGATATCCGGTTCGTGCGGCTGCGGCGTCATCCGGTCGCGCAGGAAGATGACGCAGTCGACCCTGCCTTCCACCAGCAGCGCGCCGATCTGCAGGTCGCCACCGAAAGGACCGGAGTGCTTCCGGTCCACCTTCAGTCCCAGCTCATCGGACAGGCGACCGCCGGTGGTGCCGGTGGCGATGACCGTGCATGTCGAGAGGAAGGCCCTGTACTCAGTGGCCAGGGCAACCATGTCGTCCTTCTTCGTATCGTGAGCAATCAGCGCGATGCAAAACGGCATTCTGGCTCCCTGACACCATCCGTCTCCTGTTTGATTCGAGGACATCAAGTTAAGGCCAGACGACCACGCAGCATCGCAAAGGGCAGGAGGGCGTCGCTCAGGAGTCGAATCCACGGCGCGCGCTGTCGAGTAGCCTCCAGTTCAATTGGACGCGTCGCTGATGCTTCGTGAAACACAGTCATCGACCGCCTGGCGCATGGCGGGGCAAGGACTTGCCTCCACCCAGACTCCATGCGGGCGCCATCGGACAGGGCGTCGATTGGGCAGGGTTGACCCACGGCGGACCCTTCTTCACGAAAGTTGGATTTCCTTCGAGCAGCCGGCCGGTGCGGGGGTTATCAGGCGAGCCCATCGGTCGGGAGCACGCATCGCCGGCTCCCCTCCCCCAGGAGGCACACATGAAGATTGGCATCATTGGTGCGGGCAACATCGGCGCAACGCTGGCGCGCAAGTGGGTGAAGCTGGGGCACGAGGTCTCCCTGGCGAACTCGCGTGGACCGGAGTCGCTCCGGGAGCTCGCGAAGGAGATCGGCGCCAAGGCCGTCACGGCGGAGCAGGCGGCGAGAAGTGGCGAGGTCGTGGTCTTCACCATCCCCCAGCGCGCGGTGCTGGACGTACAGAAGAGCCTCTTCGAGGGCGTGCCCGCCGACGTGGTCGTCATCGACACCGGCAACTACTACCCGACCCGAGACGGCTCCATCCCCGCGCTCGAGGCAGGCCAGACGGAGAGCGTCTGGGTCAGCGAGCGGCTCGGCAGGCCGGTGGTCAAGGCCTTCAACAACATCTACTCCCATTCCCTCGCGGAGAAGAGCCAGCCCCCAGGCACGCCGGGCCGCATCGCGCTCCCCGTCGCGGGCGCGGCCGAGGCCAAGGCCAAGGTCCTGCGTCTCATCGACGCGCTCGGCTTCGACCCGGTCGACGCGGGAGACCTCGAGGGCTCCTGGCGTCAGCAGCCAGGCACGCCCTGCTACACCCAGGATCTCGACGCGCCGAAGCTGAAGGCCGCCCTCGCCGCCTCGGACCGGAGCCGCATCCCCGAGTATCGCAAGGCCGCGGATGACGCGGCGAAGCCCTACTTCATCGCGCAGGGCCCGCGAAAGCCGTAGCGCGCGTCGGGAAGAAAGCACCACCGCCCACAGCCCGTTTTTGAAGGGCTGTGCGTATTCCTTCTGGACCGAGGCGCTCGCGGCCACCGACACACGGTCCGCGAGCGCCTGGCGGCTGTCGTGTCTTTCATCCTGAACCTTCGTCGCTCGAGCAGCCCGATGCGTCGCGCCCGCCCTGGGCGTCACCCGTGAGCAGACACACCATGCAGATGCGAAACTGGCTCGTCTCGACCGTGCTGGGCCTTGGCCTCGTTGGGGGCGCTGGATGCGGGCCCCAAGAGGATGGACAGACGCCTGGAGTCCCCGCGGACCCCACCCAGCCGGAGCCCCCACGGGAAGAGGTGGATGGCAGGGTCTCCGCCATGGCCGCGACAGGCATCTCCTGGGCGGACTTCTCCGCGACGCAGGTGAAGTATGTCTTCTCCTGCGCCACCAGCGTCTACGCGCACTCATGTGCGTTCTGCGCCGCCGACGGCTTGTACTCCGCGGAGTACTTCACCAGTGGCTGCACCTCGCCGGGAGACATCACGAACCGGTGCTTCACGTGTGACAAGGCGCTCTTCCCGGTGACGGAGCGGGTCGAGCTGCCGGACGGGGACCTCATCGACGTGACCATCGACCACGGCATCGCGGCCTCGAACGTGGTCGAGTTCCGGCTCCAGTCCGCGTCGGGCATCGGCCGCTGGAAGCAGGTGACCGTCCTCAGCAGCAGCCAGCCGTGGAAGGTGTGGAACGAGTCCGGCAGCAGTTGGTGCAACTGGCCGTCGCCGTCGACCGCCAACTGCGACACCAACTCGGAGTGGTCGAGCATCGTGCTGGACCCGTCGACCCGGTTCCTCTTCAGCAAGTCGAAGGGCCTCTTCGGAACCCATACCGACGTGTATGAGCTCTCGAACCTCTCGGCGCGGCTCACCGGCGGGGATCGCGTGACGTTCCGCTGGGTCCAGGACTGAGCGGCGCCGCCGCGCTCACTTCACCAGGCGCAGCACCGCCTGGACCGCGCGCTCTGTTCCGTCCACGCCCTCCAGCGAGGCGGCGAGCGCGCGGGCCCGGGTCCTGACGGAGGGCTCCAGGAGCCGGGAGAGCGCGCTGGCGACCGAGGTGGCCTCCAGCGAGGAAGGCAGCACCGCGCGCCCCACACCGAGCCGCTCCACGCGACACGCGTTCGCGAGCTGATCTCCACCGAAAGGAATCACCACCATGGGGCGACCCGCGGCGAGTGACTCCTGCACGGTGTTGTTCCCGCCATGCGTCACCACGAAGTCCACGCGCCGCAGCAGGGGCACCTGGGGCACCTGACGGAACACGAGCGTGCGAGGGCCCGCGCGTCGCTCCAACCGTCCGAAGCTGGCGCCCGCGCTGACGACGGTGTGGACGTCATGTCGCGCCAGGCCGTCGAGGATGGCGTCGAACACGCGGGGCTGGCCGTTGAACACCGTCCCCAGCGACACGTACACGTAGCGGCGCTCCGGCTGGAGGGCGCGCAGCACGGGGTCGTCCTGGTCCGCGTCGCGCACGCGGGGAAGACAGGGGCCGGTCATCTCCACCGGGCCCGTGAGGGGCTTCAGGCCGGGCTCCAGCTCCGGAATCGTGGCCAGCAGGTTGAGGTCGTCGGAGATGGGCGCGGAGAGCAGCCCGCCCGGACGCAGGTGCACGCCCAGGGCGCGCGAGTCCCTGGCGACGCGCGCATCGAACCACTGGCCCAGCGCCTGGGTGGCCTGCTCCGCGCGCGCCCATGTCTCGTCGCGAGGCGCGTCGTCGGGAAGGCCGCTGCCGAAGGGAGACGCCCCCTCCACGGGGAACGGCAGCGCCGAGTGGTAGAGCGCCGCGTAGGGCCGCTTCGTCAGACGGGCCGCGAGCAGCGCGGCGGGCATGAGGTAGTCGCCGACCACCACGTCGATGCTGGACGCCTCGATTTCACGGGCGAGGTGGCGGGCCTGGGACTTCATCCCCGCGGTGAACAGACGGAGCGCCAGGGCCAGCTCGTCGACGCCGCGGGCGTGGGGGATGCGGGCGCCATACCAGAGCATGGAGGGCGCGGGCCGGAGACGGATGAGCCGGAGGCCGTCGCGTTGGATGGCCTGGGGCAGCGTCGTCGCCACGCGCAGGGGCTCGGGCCAGAGGTTGGAGACCGGGAGCGGCGGCGCGGCGAGGGCCATCGAGACCTCGTGCCCCAGCTCACGCAGCCGCACGCCCATGGCGCGCAGGGCGTTGGTGTGGCCCGCCGTGGGGTGGGCCGCCATGAGGATTTTCGACATGGGGGACACTTACCATCAACCGCGGCGGCGCCTCCGTGGCGCCCCGCCCTCCCCGGGCGCAGCAGCAGCAGGAGTCCCAGGGGACCGAGGAAGGCCGCGCCGCCCGCGCCCATCGAGCAGGCAAACCCGCCTCCGCCTATCTGGAGATCGTCGACGGGGTGGCACGCATCACCGAGCCCATTCTGGTCGACATCGTCCTGCCCCGCGTTGGAGAGCCGCGGGCAGTTGTCCACCACATCGGCGACGCCATCCCCATCGACATCCGCGTCGCACGCGTCTCCCAACGTGTCGTCGTCCAGGTCGAGCTGGTCGGGGTTCGAGACCCGGGCGCAGTTGTCGCGCTCGTTCAGCACGGCGTCGTCGTCGACATCGGGGTCGCAGGCATCGCCCTGACCATCCTCATCCAGGTCCCGCAGGTCGATGGCAAACGTCAGCCGACAGTTGTCCTGGCCATCATCGTGCCCATCTCCGTCCGAGTCCCTATCGATGACGTCTGGGTGGCCATCCTGGTCCGTGTCCACCGAAGAGCTGGAGAGACCTCGCTCCTCGTCGTCCAGGACGCCATCCCCGTCGGAGTCCTCATCCAGGGCGTCGATCTCCCCGTCTGCGTCGGTGTCACGAGGCGTCACGGCGCCCGCCCCGAACTCCTCCGCATCCGAGATGCCATCGCCATCCGAGTCCCCGTGCATCCAGTCGAGGGACCACCGTGTCTCGAGGTCATTGCTCAGCCCATCGCCGTCGGCATCCGAATCACATCCATCACCGACACCATCCCGGTCCAGGTCCGCCTGGCTGGGATTCCTCGTGAGCCGGCAGTTGTCGATGCGATCCTCCGCGCCGTCGTTGTCGCTGTCCGTGTCCCTGAAGTCAGGCAACCCATCCCTGTCGGAGTCCAACAACTGGCCTGGGAGCGCGCCTGTGTTCTCCACCTGGTCGGGCACGCCATCATCGTCGGAGTCGGGGTCGCGCGCATCCTGGACCCCGTCCCCGTCCGTATCGCGGCCGCGAGCGCCAGGGGCCAGCTCGAGGTCATCCCGGAGGGTGTCTCCATCCGAGTCCGCCGCGAGAGGATCCGTCCCCACCTCCAGCTCCGTCGCGTTCTCGAGGCCGTCCCCGTCCATGTCGGAGTCACAAGCATCACCCGGCCCGTCCTCGTCCAGGTCGGACTGCGCCGCGTTCTCGATGAGGCGGCAGTTGTCGGTGCCGTCCCCCACGCCATCGTCGTCGCTGTCGGTGTCCCGGTAGTCCGGGACGAGGTCACCATCGGTGTCCCTGGGAGATGCCGGAGCCGGCCCCCTCTCCTCCGCGTCCGACACCCCATCTCCATCGGAGTCGTCATCCAGCGCGTCGAGGCGACCATCGCCGTCCGTGTCGTAGGGCGCCAGGGGGTCACCCAACTCGAGGGTGTCGGAGATGCCGTCGCCGTCCGTATCCGTGCGGCGTGGATCCGTTCCCACCCGGCCCTCCGTGTCGTTCGTCAGGCCGTCCCCGTCGAGGTCATCATCGCAGGTGTCGCCGAGCCCGTCCCTGTCCTGGTCCCGCTGCTCCGGGTTGGGCTTCAGCGGACAATTGTCCTGGGTGTCCTTCACCGAATCATTGTCGTCGTCATCATCACAGACATCTCCCAGGGCATCGCCGTCCGTGTCTCTTTGTCCCGGATTGGCGACCCACCGGCAGTTGTCGACATCGTCGAGGACCCCATCCTCGTCCGTATCCAGCGTGCAGACATTGCCGACGCCGTCGCGGCAATAGACCACCGCCACCTGGTCCACCACGGGCGTCCGGTTCTCCGTCGGCGTCAACCTCAGGCGGTAGTAGAACGACGCCCCTGACCATCCGAGCGACTCGAGTGAAAGGCGCTGCTCCAGCCCACGAGGGAGCGACGTCCATTGATGGGGTTGATGGTGCACGTCGTACCACTGCACCCCGTCCTGGCTGAACTGGACGGAGACGTCCGTGCCCGAGGGGAGCGAGCTCACGCTGAAGTCGAAGAAGTTGATGCTGCCTTGGGATTGGGTTCCTTCCAACAGGTTGGTGGACGTCACCAGGGCCGGGACGTAGGCGAGCGATTGGGTGTGAGCTCCGGGGACGGTGGTGCCTGTCGTTGAATGAGCGCGCAGCGCGATACGCCCGAGGCCGCCCGCTCCTCCTCGGTTTTCCGGGAAGTACTGCGAGGAGCCCCCCTGCCCACCCAAGGAGGTGACGCGTTGATTCCCCAAATCCATCGCATGGGCTTGAATCAAGATGGAGCCACCAGCGCCGCCGCCGCCTCCTCCTGTTTCGCGGATCCCCGTGGAGCCGTCGGCGCCTGCCACGTGAATGCTCCCATCCACCTCCACGACCTGCGCGGCGATGGCGATGATACCGCCGCCTGCGCCGCCCGCTCCCCCCGGGTCCGGGTTGTCGCCGTCGATGCCCCCGCTTCCTCCGCCGGGGCCGAGAAAGAGCTTCGAGAGGTCTTCGCGACCAAACAGCTCCCCTCCCTCGGCTCGGACCTTGCCGTAGTACCAGGTGTTGCGCTGCTCGCACTCACGCCACTCCGCCCCGCCCTGCTCGCCCCGGCCTCCATAACCGCCACCCCCGCCTCCTTGACCCGCGAGACAGCGATTGGCATCGCCACCGCCGCCAGCGCCCATGGACTGGGTCGCCCTGCCCTTGTCGGCATGTCGGGAGTCGGGGCCGTCGCCACGCAAGCCACCTCCGCCCCCTGCCGGAGCCCCCGCGCCGCCACGGTAGCCTCGTTCGCTCATGTCGATGGCCCCGGCGGAAGAGACCTTCAGGGTCTCATGCACCCGGAGGAAGAGCACCCCGCTGCGGTTCCCATCATGGGCCCCCGCCGAGAGTCTGGCGTTGCCGTCCAAGGTGACCGACGAGTAGTTGGGCACCCGCTGAACCACGACGATGTCTCGCGTGCCGTCGTAGGCATGGAGCAGGTTCGCGTCGAGGTGGAGGGTGGTGCCGGTGATGGCGGCGATGCGACGCGTCTCGTAGAGCCCCACGCTCGAGCTCGTGTCGACCGCGCCGTGGAGATTGATGATGAGGACCTCGTCACCCACGGAGAGCCCGTTCGGCGTGCCCGACAAGGAGATCCGGCCCTGGTTCGCGCCGACGAAGCCCTTCACCGGGTGGATGACCGCGTCGGGATGCTGGCGCCCGACGCACGAGTCGTCCGAGAGACTGAGCTCCCCCTCATCCCGTTTGCAAGCGCCGTCGGCCCCGGTGCCCAGGTCGACACCACCGAAGGAGCGCAGCGTCCCGCTCACCAGCGCATGCCCAGCAGAGGCGCTCCGGTTGATGCGGCTCGGGTTGTCGAAGCCGTCGGCGACCACCTGTCCCAGACTGCTCCGGGGCACGAGGGCCGCGATGAGCCCGGACGTGAGGAGGAGGACCCTCGTGAGGGGCTGTCTCGGAGCGCGGTCAGAGGTGGGACGAGCCCGTCGCGAGCCTCCGTGCCGCGGTCCTCGAAGCAGGAGCGCCAACAGTCCGAGGACGCCGAGGCAGGGAAAGGCTGGAGCCGTGGCGCAGCTCAAGCCGTAATGGCTCAACTGGATGACGAAGGCGTGGTTCTCGGAGACGTCACTGTCGTTTCCGGCGAGGTCCTCCGCCCGCACCTTGATGCGGTGGGGTCCGGTTCCCATCTCCACGGACAGGGTCAACCGCCAGTTCCCTTCTGAATCCGTCTGGACGGACCCCGCCGAGGCCTCCGCGTCATCCAGCCATACCTTCACCAGGCTTCCCGGCTCGGCGGTGCCTCCCAGGGTCGGTCGAAGGGTGCTCACATGGCCGCGTGGCTCGAGGATCCGCGGCGCCTCCGGTGCCAGGGTATCGACCGTGAAGGCATGCACCGGGCTGTCGGCGCTGAGGTCGCCAGCCTCTCCGAGTGCCACGGAGAACACCCGGTGCGTCCCCTCGGCCAGCTCCTTTTCGGAGGACAGGGACCACCAGCCGTGGTCATCCGCGGTGGTGGTTCCCAGGTCCTGCGTCTTGTCCTCCAGCCAGACGGTCACCTGACTCCTGGCCTCGGCCGTTCCTTCGAACAGGGGGCGACTGACGGTGGCGAAATCCCCGGGAGCGGAGAGCTGGGGCGCGGTGGGTTCCAGCCCTTGCACCCACAACATGGCGCCACCGTGGATGGCATTGGCCGTGACGCACAGGCGGTAGTGCCCCGGGCGCAGCGTCAGCGGGAGCTTGACGGCCAGGTGTGCCTCCGCCGCCGTCTGGACGGGCGCGAGCAGGGTGAGCGTCCCGCCCTCCACGGGAATCAAGCCGACCATCGGATGATTGGCGTTGGAGGACTGCGGGCCTCCCCCACTCGCCTCCGAGATGCCGTACAGCCCTTCGCCTCCGATGACGAGCGCTTCGCCCCGCATGGCGGTCACACGGGAGGGCGTCACGCTCGGACGCCATCGCGGGAGCGCCCCCGTGCTGTCATGGACTTCGGCGCGGGCCGAGCCCCCCCCCGACGACGAGCACCCGCCCGTCCATCAAGAGCGTCGCCGTGAAGCGACCATGTCGCTCCTCGGTCAATGGCGCGGTGGGCGTCCAACGGCGGGAGTCCGGGGAGTACACCTCCGCGCTGGAGAAGGCACCACTCGAATCGTTTCCTCCCATCAGGAGGACCCTCCCTCCTGGCAGCAGCGTCGCTGTATGGGATTGCCGCGGCCAGGACAGGGCCCCCTTCTCTTCCCACTTGTCGGTCGCGGGCTCGTACAGCTCCACGTGGGCCAGGGGCGCCAGGTCCGGACCCCACCCGCCAGCGACCAGCAGCCTCCCGCCGGAGAGCAACGTGGTGGTGTGTGCGTACCGCGCCTTGCTCAGCGGCGTGAACGGGAGCCACGCGTGCGTGACCGGCTCATAGACCTCCGCGGAGGGGGTGAGAGGGCCCGTGTCATCACGCCCGCCCAGCATGAGCACGCGCCCCCCGGGAAGCAGCGTGGCCGTGTGGGAGTACCGGGGGTGGTTCATCGACCGTGGAAGGGGCGTCCATCGGTTCGTCTGGGGGTCGTAGAGCTCCGCGCTCGACAGGGCCGCTGGGCCTTGCCCCCCCGCGACCAATACCCGCCCCCCCGGAAGCAGCGTGGCGGTATGGGAATGCCGGGGCTGGTTCATCGCGGGGAGCGCCGTCCACGCGCCGGTGCACGGATCGTAGGCCTCCACGCTGGCGAGCGGGGCCTGGGCGGACTCGCCTCCCGCGACGAGCACCGTTCCGTTCACCAACAGGGTCGCGGTGTGACGGCTGCGCGCTTCTCGCAGCGAAGGCGCCGCGGCGAAACGGCCGACCTTTGAGGCATAGCGCTCCACGGTGGCGAGCGGTGCCCGACCCGCGTCCTGGCCTCCCACCACGAGGACGTCACCGTCGGGCAGCAGCGTCGCCGTATGGTGCCAGCGGTCCTGGGTCAGCGGACCGGTGGCGAGGAACTGGTCCAGGCCTGGATCGAACACCTCCACGCTCTTGGAGAGACCGATGGTGGGAATCCCATCCCGTCCGCCAGCCACGAGCACCCTGCCGCTGGGCAGCAGCGTCGCCGTATGCGCCTCACGGGCTCCGGAAAGAGGCGGAGCCTCGCGCCACCTCCCCGAGGCAGGCTCATAGAGCTCCGCGCTGACCAGGGGCTCGCGTGTTCCCGAGCCACCGGTGATGAGCACCTGGCCTGACGACAACAGGGTGGCGGAGTGTCCTGAGCGCCTCTGGAGGAGCGCGGGGCTCGCGGTCCAGGTGTTCCTGGACACGTCATAGACGAGGACTTCGTCGAGGGGACCGGTCTCGGTCAGTCCGCCGGTGAGCAGGACCTGCCCATCCGGCAGCAGCGTCGCCGTATGTCCCGCACGGGGGCGAATGGGTGCCACCGCCTCCCACCGGTTCAGGCCCGGGTCATAGATTTCCGAGACACCCAGGAAGGCGCCTTCTCCGCTGAGCCCGCCCGTGACGAGCACCCGTCCGTCGGACAGCAGCGTCGCCGTGTGAGCGCCGCGAAACGCGTTCACGCTCGAGGTCTCCGACCAACGGTCCTCGACCGGGTCGTAGAGCTCCGCGGTCCGGGCGAAGCCCGTGGAGCTCGCCGCGCCGCCGGTCACCAGCACCTTGCCGTCGCGCAAGAGGGTCGCGGTATGCGTGGCGCGGCCGATGTGCAGCCCCGTGACCTTCCGCCACGAGCCGAGAGCCGGGAGATAGATCTCCACGTCGCGGAGGGCGACGGAGTGGTTCGAGGCCTCATCGAGGGTCGCGCCACCCGCGATCAGGACCGCGCCCGAGGGGAGGAGCGTGGCGGAGTGTCGGTAGCGTGCGCTGGCCATGCGCGCCGTCTCTCGCCAGAGCCCGGTGGCCGGGTCATGAAGCTCCGCGCTGGCGAGCGGGTTTCCTTCGACATCCATCCCGCCCGTGATCAGCAGCTCCCCGGAAGGCAGCAGCGTGGTCGTGTGCCCATAGCGCCCCGTCTTCAAGGGGAAGGTCGTGCTCCAGTTCCCGGCGCCGGGCTCGAAGGACTCCACGGTGGCGAGCGTGCCGTCCAGTCGGATCGCGCCGCCGGTGACCAGCACCCGGCCCGAGGGGAACACCGTCACGCCGTGGGCGAAACGAGCCGTGCTCATCGAGCCCAGGATGCGCCAGCGCTTCGTGTCCGGCTCGTAGAGTTCGATGCTGGAGAGGGGCGCCAGTTCGGTCTGCGCGCCCCCGACGACCAGCACCATGCCGGAAGGCAGGCTCACGGCCACGTGGAGGCTGCGGGCCGTGTTCAGGGGCCCGGCGGCGCTCCATTGCTGGGTGACCGGATCATAGAGCTCCGACTCGTCGTGAATCCGTCCATCAGCGCTCGCGCCACCGGTGACCAGCACCTGCCCCGAAGGCAGCGCCGTGGCGGTGTGCCAGAAGCGGGCCGTGAGCAGCGGTCTCGTCAGGCGCCATTCATTCGTGGCGGGGTCGAACACCTCGGCGCTGTTCAGCCCCGTCTGGATTCCCGGATCCCCCGCGGCGATCAGCACCTTGCCATCGGGCAGCGGGGTCGCCGTGTGCGTGAAGCGCCTGAACGCCATGGACAGGAGCACCGTCGAGATCTGCGTCTCGGGGTCATAGAGTTCCACGCTGTCCAGCGAGGGCTGCGTCCGGCTCACCAGCCCTCCGGTGACGAGCACCTTGCCGTTGGGGAGCAACGTCGCGGTGTGGAGGAAGCGCTGTTGCTTCAGCGGCTGGAGGACTTCCCATCGCTCCAGGTGGGGGTCATAGCGCTCCACGCGAGCCAGCGCGCCCTCGTTGCTCGTCCCGCCGATGACCAGGACCTTGCCGTTGCCCAACAGGGTCGCGGTGTGGCCACCCCGGGCGTGCGGCAGCGGCGGCAGGGCCCTCCAGCGGCCTGAGTCGGGCTCGAAGAGCTCCACCCCGGTGATGGGCTCGATGCCAAAGGGAGACGAGCCTCCGCCCACGACCAGCAGCCGGCCATCCTTCAGCAGGGTCGCCGTGTGGCCGCCTCGCGCCGTCAGCAGGGGGCGAATGGCGCTCCACTGCCCCGTCGTGCCCGCCAGCCTCGCGCCGCGCCGGGAGTCCTGGAGTGGAGGCCCGTCCGGCGGGTCATTGCGCGGCGGGGCATCACACGCACTCCAGAGCAGCGCTGACACCATCACGAGCAGCAGGCCTGGGATCCGCCAGCCTGAGGGAAAGTCAATCCATCGCGGCAAGGTGCACATCCTCTCGAGCTCGTCCGAGCTGTTGCGCTGGCGGCAGTGCAACCGCTACGCCGGACAAGGAGGACGCCCCACCGGGAGGGAGCGGGCGGGTCGTGGCGCCAGGGCCACGCCACTGACGCGTCATTTGCGCGTCAGCGCCGATTCACGGAGGGCCGGTCCCCGGAAGCGCGCCCCCGGGCCGAGGAACAGGGACATGGACCCCGACAGAGGACGAGGGCTAGAACCGGCGCGCCACCCGACTCACGGAGGCAGGCCCTCTTGATGCACCTGCGCAACGTCACGGACGAAGACCTCCCCCACTTCTTCGAGCACCAACGCGACGAGGTCGCGCTGCACATGGCCGCGTTCCCGACACGGGAGCGCGAGGCCTTCATGGCGCACTGGCGCACGAAGGTCCTGATCCCCCAGAACGTCACCCGAACCATCGTCGTCGACGAGCAGGTCGCCGGATACATCAGCAGTTGGGAGCAGAACGGCGAGCGCCTCATCGCCTATTGGGTCGGCCGTGAGCACTGGGGCCAGGGCATCGCGACCCGCGCGCTGTCGGAGTTCCTCGCGCTGGAGCCCACGCGTCCGCTGCACGCGTGCGTCGCCTCCCACAACGTCGGGTCCATCCGCGTCCTCGAGAAGTGTGGCTTCCGCGTGGAGCCCCAGCAGAACGCGCAGCACGAGGACGGCGTCGTCGAGCTGTTCATGACCCTGAAGGCATAACAGTCCGCGCGCGCCTCCATCATCGCCTCACCACGACGTTTCCAGACAGCCCTTCGTCCGAGGTCCGCGTTCGACCTCGGACACGCGCGCGCCACACCCCGCGAGGCTGTCCGCGCAGCAACGCTCAACGCCTGAGAATCGCTGTCACGCCCGTGCGCGGTGCCTACCGTCGTCGTCCGCTCGGCTCTCGCCCCATCTGGCGCGAGTCGCTCCGGAGGGCGGCATCGGCCCATGTCGCCCCGTCATCTCCCGACGAGGAGGACCCATGTCGTCGCACGGCCTCAACCGCTTCGCCCTTCCCTTCCTGTTCATCCTCGCGTCCGCCCTGCTGTTCCCATCGCCGGGCCAGGGCGCGGAAACGCGCTACACCTCACGCAAGCCCGCCCCCTGTGGCGTCAACCGCGAGCTGTACCTGGGCACCTACAAGGGCCGCGTGTTCAAGGAATGGCAGACACCGCTCACCGACACGCAGCTCAAGGACCCGCTGATCCGCATGGCCAATGACGCCCTGCTCAAGAACAACTACACGCTCACCGTGCGCTTCCACCGCGATGAGCGGGGCGCCTACTGGGCGGACACCCACGTGCAGTTCGACAGCCTGAACCCGGACACCGTGGGCCCCAGCCACAACGACACCAGCGACTACGTGCTCGACCTGGAGCGCACCCCCGCCAAGGTGGAGTTCATCGTCACCCGCCGCCCCGCGAAGTCCTACCCCGTCCGTCCCCAGGAGCCACCCCGCACCGCCGGAATCGAGAAGACCGCCTCGCGCGCCAGGGCCCCCCAGCAGCACACGCTCGTCTTCAAGGAGACACTCGCCCTGGACGCCCTGGACTGCGACAGCACCGGCGTCCCCCAGCGGCTGCTCTTCACCCGGACCGTGGGCGGCTATCAGCCCATCGTCGAGACCCGGGAGCTGTTCCGGGTGAAATAGACCCGAGAAGCCCCGCGTTGAGGGGACGCGGCGCCTTTCGCCCGCTCATTTCCTGAAGGACGCTTTCGTCCCGGCCGACCCCCGTTTGACAGGGAGGGGAATCGACTGACAAAGAGACCTTCATGGACCTGTTCCCCTCCGCCTGGCAACTCTGGATTGCCGCCGCCCTCGTCTTCGGGGTGCTGGAGCTCAAGCTCACCGGCTTCGGGCTCGTGTGGTTCTCGGCCGGGGCGCTCGTCGCCTCGCTCGCCGCGGCCCTGGGGCTGACCTTCCTGCTCCAGCTCGCGCTCTTCAGCGTCGTGGCCATCGGGTTGATCGCCGCCTCGCGCACCCTGTTCAAGAACCTTTTCATGCGGGATGCCTCGCATTTGAAGACGGGCATCGAGGCCATGGTGGGGCAAGAGGCCGTGGTGACGGAGGCCATCGACGCGCCTCACGGCGGCACGGTGCGCATCAACGGCGAGCTGTGGATGGCCCGCTCGCTGACGGGCGCCATCCTCGCCGGCGAGCTCGTCACGGTGGAGCAGGTCGAAGGACTCAAGCTTTGGGTGCGCCGCCCCTCGGCGACGATGTCATCGGTTCCCCCCGGGGGACAGAACCAGGAGAAGCGCTGATGGACGCAGGGACGGTTGTACTTCTACTCGCCGTGGTGGGCGCGCTGGGCTTCCTGCTCTACACCTGCGTGCGCATCGTTCCCCAGGCCAAGGTCATGGTGGTGGAGCGTCTGGGCAAGTTCCACGACGTGGCCACCAGCGGCCTCAACATCCTCATCCCGTTCATCGACAGCCCCCGCCCCATCGAGATGCGCACGGGCAACCGCTACATGCGCAGCACCATGGTGGACCTGCGTGAGCAGGTCATGGGCTTCGAGACGGTGCAGGTCATCACCCACGACAACGTCAACATGGAGGTCGGCTCGGTCATCTACTACCAGATCGTCGACCCCGCGAAGGCGCTGTACCAGGTGGAGAACCTGGCGCTGGCCATCGAGCAGCTCACCATGACGAACCTGCGCAACGTCATGGGCGGCCTGACGCTGGACCAGACGTTGACCAGCCGCGAGACGGTGAACACGCGTCTGCGCATGGTGCTGGACGAGGCCACGGAGAAGTGGGGCGTGAAGGTGACGCGCGTGGAGCTGCGTGAAATCGAGCCGCCCCAGGCCATCAAGTCCGCCATGGCCAAGCAGATGACCGCCGAGCGCGAGCGCCGCGCCGAGGTGACCAAGGCCGAGGGTGACAAGGCCGCCGCCATCCTCCAGGCCGAGGGCGAGAAGATCTCCCGCATCCTGCGCGCCGAGGCCGAGCGCGACGCGGAGATCGCCCGCGCCGAGGGCCACAAGCGCGCCACCATGCTGGAGGCCGAGGGCAAGGCGGAGGCCACGCGCCTCACCTTCGAGGCCATCCACAATGGCCGCGCCACCCCTGAGATCCTCGCGCTGCGCTACATGGAGACCCTCCAGGAGATGAGCAAGGGGGACAACAAGATGTTCATCCCCTACGAGGCCACCGCCACGCTCGGCGCCGTCTCCGCGCTCAAGGAGGTCTTCTTCAAGGACGAGGAGGCCACCAAGGCGAAGGTTCCCGCCCAGCGTCAGGCGCCCACCGCCGCGGCCCTCAGCGCGCAGGCGATTGCCCGGGGCAACGTGCTCTCCGAGTCCGCCACGCTCGCCGGCGTCCCCGCCGTGCCGCCGCGGCGCCCTCGCCCGCCCTCCGAGCAGGACGAGTAGTCCCGCCGTCGTCTGGAAGGCTCCACGCCCGCCGTCACACCTGGACGGCGGGCACGTCGGAGTTGCAATCCACCCCCACGCGCGTCATAGATTGAAGGCACGCATCCACCGGAGGGCCTGACAACCCCTCCCTACGCGAGGTCGATTCACCCTTGAGGCAGAACCGCTGAGTCCCAGGTCGTTCCGGTCGTCATCGCGCTGAGCCGCCTCGTGCGGGCTCGCGCCCTGGATTCAGGAGTTCGCCTCAGATGTCATCCCTCCGCGCGCACCGCGTGTCGTACGCCTATTCCGACGCTGTCTCCGTCCTCTCCGAAGTCGACTTCCACCTGCCCGCTGGCTGGACAGGGCTCGTGGGCGCCAATGGTGCTGGCAAGTCCACGCTCCTCCGCCTGCTGGCCGGAGAGCTGACACCCACCGAGGGGCACCTCCAGTTCGAGCCGCCCTCCCCCACCCTGCGGCTGTGCCGGCAGGAGGTCGAGGCGCTCACGCCCGACATCACCGAGTTCGCCGAGTCCTGGGACTCGCTCGCGCGGCGGCTGCATGGGCAGCTGGGATTGGATGTCTCCGCGTTGGAGCGTTGGTCCACGCTGTCACCAGGGGAGCGCAAGCGCTGGCAGGTGGGCGCGGCGCTCGCGGCCGAGCCGCACGTGCTGCTGCTCGACGAGCCCACCAACCACCTGGACGCCGAGGCCCGGGCCTGGCTCGTCTCCGCGCTCAAGCGCTTCAAGGGCGTGGGCGTGGTGGTGTCGCATGACCGGCCGCTGCTCGAGTCGCTCACCACGGGCACCTTGCGTGTGCAGGGTGGCGACGCGCGGCTGTGGCCCGGGGCCTACTCCGCGGCGAAGCAGCACTGGGAGGCCGAGCGTGAGGCGGAGCTGGGCGCCTATCAACAGGCCCGCGCGGAGCAGAAACGCGCGGCCCGGATGCTGGACCAGGCCCGGCGAGAGCAGGCCTCCGCGGACGCGGGGCGCAGCACCCGCAAGCGGCTCAAGGACAAGAACGACAACGACGCGCGCTCCATGGGCGCGTCCGTCGTCGCCGGCTGGGCGGAGAACCATGCGGGCCGCCGCGTGGGCATCCTCCGTCGGGAGCTCGAGCGCGTCAGCGAGGCGGTGGGCGAGTTCCACGCGGACAAGACGATGGGGCGCTCCATCTTCGTCGACTACGTTCGCTCGCCCAACCCGTGGCTCATCACGGTGGACGTACCGGAGCTGCGCGTCGGGGACGTGCCGCTGCTGGGCCCGGTGAAGTTGTCGGTGGGCCGCGAGGCGCGCGTGCGCATCGAGGGCCCCAACGGGGCGGGCAAGAGCACCCTGGTGCGCGCGCTGCTCGAGAACACCCGCGTTCCGCGCGAGCGCATCCTGTACCTGCCGCAGGACGTGGGCGCCGAGGAGGCCCGGGCCACCCTGGACGCGGTGCGCGCGCTGCCTCCCGAGGAGAAGGGCCGCGTGTTGTCGCTCGTGGCCGCGCTCGGCGTGGACCCGGAGCGACTGCTCGGCTCGGAGCAGCCGTCCCCCGGTGAGGTGCGCAAGCTGCTCATCGCGCGGGGCTTGGGACAGCACGCCTGGGCGCTGGTGCTCGACGAGCCCACCAACCATCTGGACCTGCCCTCCATCGAGCGACTGGAGGCGGCCCTGCGCGAGTACCCCGGCGCGCTGCTGCTGGTGAGTCACGACTCCGCCTTCGCGCGCGCCTGCACCACCGAGTGCTGGCGCGTGGAGCACGGCCAGGTGGAGGTCACGAGCGGGTGAGGCTCACAGTGGCGAGAGGATGCCCACCCATGTCTGGTTGGATTTCGCGCGGCTCCCGGCCCCACCCGGGGTCTGGGAGCCGTCGAGGCTGAACGCGAACACCGGCTTGTCCCAGCGGCCCTCCCTGGCGACGAGGACGTGGACACCCTCGCCGTACTGAATCTGGAACAGGCCCACCTGCTGTCCCAGCGGATCGACCTCGAGCAGGAAGCCCTTGCTCTTCCTCTGCTCGAGGTCCGTGGAGCCCTGCTCGAAGCCCGTGTCGCCCGCGAAGCAGTAGCGCTCCCGACCGCACGGAACGAAGGACACGGGCACGTCGTCGCGATCGACGTCGAGCGTGCGCACGAGGTCGTCCTCCACGGGCCCCTCCAGGCGCCCGGAGGCGAAGTACAGGTCCGGGGAGAGGGCCCGGCCGCCCACCCGGGCGCGCTCGCTGGCGCCGAGCGCGAAGGCCCCTGCGCGAACCACCAGGCCCACGATCTCCTGGGGCTTGGGCGCGGACACGGCGCGCGCGGAGACGAACGCGCCCGTGGGTGAGAAGGAGGACAGGAGGAAGGCGCGCCCCGTCGCGCCCGTGGGCTCGCGCTCGAAGGACTCCACGTAGGCGCGCCGCTGCAGGTCCATCAGCGGCGTGGCGACGTGGACCTGGTGCCGCTCGTCCACATCCAGGCCCCAGCCCACCCAGGGAGCGCCCACCGCCGCCATCTGCTCCCCGGTGGAGAAGTCCTTCAGGGCCACCGTGGGCGCCACGGGGCTGAGCCACGAGGTCTCCAGGCTCGCGTCGAGACGCCCCACTCGCATCCCGTCGATCGCCCCGAGGAAGACCACCTCCTCTCCATCCGCTCGCGCCAGCAGGATGGCGGCGGAGCGCTCCGACTCCAGCGTTCGCACCCGCGTCACCGCGCCGTCCGGCTGGGCGATGAAGTCCAGGCGCTCGGCAGGAGGGATGTCCTGGGTGAAGCGCCGCTGCGCGACGAGCGAACCGTCCCGGCGGAGGCGGCGCACCTGGATGACGCGCGGGTCCGCATCCTTCTCCCAGCCGAAGACGGTGACCTCACCGCTGGGGTGCACGACATGGTGGGTGACGAAGTCCGGCAGCGGAAACTCCCCGAGCCAATTCCCCATCGGGTCCAGCTTCGAGAGGAACTTGCTCGGAGGAAAGAAGAAGGTGTCCTCGCCCCGGTCCACGTACTCGCCGCGGCGGATCCACGCGAGGCCGTCCTCGCCCAGGGCCACGTCGCTCACGCTGCTCTGGAAGCCACAGTCCACGCGTCGCGCTTCGATGTTCGGGGCGGCGAAGCTCGGCTGGCTGTAGGTGCCCACGCCACCGCGACGACACGACTCCTCGGAATCCGAGCAGGCGCCGAGCAGCGACAGGAGCGCGAAGAACGTGAGACGGGAGCTCACGCGATGAGTCCGGGGCATGACGACACTCCTCCTGGAGGACCAGGAGCATCGAGATGGAAGCGGGTCACTCGCCGGCCCGGGTGACGAGGGCCCGGACTCTAGCTCAGGAGAGGGGGTGCTCGCGCGCCCAGGCGACGAGCGCCGCGAGCCCCTCGTCCACGGACACACGGGGGCGAAAGCCCGTCTCACGCTCGAGGGCGGTGGGGTCCGCCCAGGTCGAGTCCATCTCCCCGGCCTGGGCGGGCAACAGCTTCAGCACGGCCCGCGTCCCCAGGAGCCGCTCCAGCACGGCGACGAAGTCCCTGACGGAGATGGGCTCGCCGCGTCCCACGTTGAGCAGTCGATACGGGGGGCTCCCCGCGGGAGGTCGGTCGAGGACACGCAGCACCGCCTCCGCCACGTCCCCCACGAAGGTGAAGTCGCGCAGCATGCGTCCCTCGCCGTACAGGTCGATGACGCGGCCTTCTCTCAGCGCGCGCAGGAAGCGCAGCGGCGCCATGTCCGGGCGTCCCCAGGGGCCGTACACGGTGAAGAAGCGCAGGCCACTGGTGGGCAGTCCGTGGAGGTGGCTGTACGTGTGGGCCAGCAGCTCTCCGGCGCGCTTGGTCGCGGAGTAGACATTGAGGGGATGGTCGGCCCGGGCGCTCTCAGGGAAGGGAGGCGGCGTGTCCGCGCCGTACACGGAACTCGAGGAGGCGTAGACGAGGTGCGAGACACCCGCGGCGCGGCCCTGCTCCAGGAGGTGGAGCCAGCCCACGACGTTCGCGTCCACGTAGGACGAAGCGGAGGCCCCGGCCTCTCGCACGCCGACTCGCGCGGCGAGATGGATGACTCGCTCGGGGTGCTCTTGCTGGAAGATTCTCGCGAGCGCGGGAGCCTGCATGATGTCCACCTCGTGACAGGTGAAGCGCTCCGCGCCGGGGAGGGAGTGGAGCCGGGCCAGTCGGGCGCGCTTGAGGGCGACGTCTCCGGACGGGTCCAGGTTGTCCACGCCGATGACGGTGTCACCTCGGGCGAGCAGCTTCGCGCTGACGTGGTGACCGATGAAGCCCGCTGCGCCCGTGACGAGGACCCGCATGAAGCGTCAGGGTTTCATGCCCTCGGGTCGGAAGCCACGCTGGTGAGGTGGCGATGAGGGGGACTGGCGGGCACCTTCACGCGACTTCCCGTCGTCCCGGCTTGGACGTAGGGTGGGAGGCATGGTGTCCGTGAACCAGCTCCGTCCCTTCGCCTCGGCCTCGCTGGAGGCCTTCCGGGCCGCGTCCGGTCCGGTGGCGCTCATCCAGCAGCCCGTGGACCCGGTCTTCCGGAACGTCGCCCAGCAGCTGACGGGCGCTCGCACGGTGGGCATGGCGCACCGCTCGCGCATGACGGAGCGGCTGCTCGCGATGCTCCGCGACTTCGACAACCTGGAGGTCCACTTCCTGAACCCCAAGGTGGATGGGGAGGAGCTCACCGTGGGGCGCTCGGACTGCGACCTGGTGGTGCCGGACCCGTCCGTGTCGCAGCACCACGCGACGCTGCGGTGGAGCGCGACCACGGGTGGATTCCAGGTGCGGGACGCGCAGTCGATGAACGGCACGTGGATCAACGGCGCGCCGCTGGGCTTCCGCGCGCAGGTGACGCTCAACGACGGGGACACGCTGGCGTTCGGCGACGCGCAGTTCCTCTACCTGCGCGCGGAGACGGTGCACGAGCACCTGCGACTGGCGAGCCCCCAGCCGAAGCCCTGAGGTGCCTCAGGGCACTTCCTTGACGGCGTCGATGACGGCCTTGCGCAGGTAGGAGCTGTAGTCCGTCTGCGTCTGGTACATGCTGATGGACGAGACGGTGCGGGAGTCCTTGCGCCACAGCAGGTCGCCGTTCGGCGAGACGAGGCCGGCCTCCAGGAAGACCTCGGCGCGGCCCATGGCGCGGATGGAGGACACGTCCACCCAGTTGAGCACGACGATGACGGCGGCCTCGGCCTTGTTCTCGCGGATGAGGGCGACGACCTCGCCGGTGGAGGGGGACGGAGCGTCGGAGATGCGCGAGCCGACCACCTCGAAGCCGCGCTCACGCAGCACCGCTTGCGTCTGTCCGATGAGGACGGAGCGCGGGTTGCCTTCCCCCAGCATGTCCTCGCGGTAGGTCGCCACGGGCAGCGAATCCACGCGCGTGCCGACCACGACGACCACCTTGCGGATGGCGCCCGGAGGCCGGACCTGCGGCGCGGAACACGCGGTGGCGAGCAGCGACAGCAGGAGGAGTGTGAAGGCGCGCATGGTCACCCTCCATAGCTCAGTCGAACAGCCCCTGCAGGTAGAAGCGGCCGTCGCGCGTGTCCTGGAAAACCCAGGCGGGCCCCAGTCCCTCGAAGTGCACCCGGTAGTAGTCGCGCTGGAAGGGCGTCTCCGCCCACCACTCGCCGCCCAGTCGCTCGGGGCCCGTCACCGCCGTCACCCGGTGACGCCGTCCGCCCACTCGCGCGGCGAGCAGCCGTCCCGTGTCCCCCAGCTCAGCATCCAGCCACGCCGGCTCCGCCAGCAGTCGTGACGGCCGCTCCCGCGGCCCACCCTCCCTCCGCTCCACCGGTGTCAGCGCCTCCCCCCATCCCCTGCGGGCCTCCGGCGGTCGGAACGCCCGCGTCCCCTGCGCTCCCTCCGGCCGATGCACCGGCTCCAATCCCGCCGAACACAGCGACTCCTCCCCCAGCGTCGTCGCCAACCGCGACAACACCACCTCCAGCGCCGCGTCCCCCTCCGGCGCGTCCCCCAACGAGAGCTGCTGCCCCCGGTCCTCCGAGTGCTCGTCCACCCGCGCGGACACCTCCGCCACCGGGTTCTCCAACCGCAGCTCCTCCAGCCGATGCCGCGCCAGGTCCAACAACAGCTTCGCCGCCGCCGTGGGCCTCGCCAGCGACAGCGTCACCCGCTGCTGCCCCGTGGGGTCCAGCTTCAACGTGAAGGTGACGCGCACCGCCGCCCGCCCCCGCCCCACCAGCCGCGCACCCAACCTGTCCAGCAACGTCTTCAGCGCGAAGCCCAACGGCTCGAACGACTCCGCCGGCCACTCCAACACCCGCCGCTCCTCCAACACCTCGTCCAACACCTCCGCCACGAAGGGCGTCTCATCCCTCCCGCCACACCACGCATGCGCCCGGGCCCCCATCACCCCACCCCGCGCCGCCACCGCCCCCGGCGGCAGCTCCGCCACCTCCCCCAACGTGCTCAACCCCAACGCGGAGAACGGCGCGGACTCCCGCCCCTCCAACGCCGCCAACGGCAACGGCGCCAGCGCCTGGTCCGACGCCCCCGGCGCCACCACCTCCACCCGCCGCGAGCCGAAGCGCGCCAACGCCCGCGAGGTGAACGCCTCCGACGCCACCACCACGTGCGCCCGGTACCCCAGCCCCTCGCACAACGCCAACGCCCGCGAGCACAGCCCCGCCTCACCTCCCGACAGGTGCGCCGCCCCCGCGTCCAACCACAGCCCATCCGGCAGGGAGAGCTGGAAGCCCGGCCCCAGGCTCATGAGCGCCTCCCCCAGCGACACCAGCGCCCGCTTCTCTTCCTCCAGCCGATAGGGAAAGTGCCGCAGCCCCGGCTCCAGCGCCGTCGCCGCGGTGAGCGTCACCCCGGGGCGAACGCCGGCCTTCAACGCGGACGTGGACGCCGCCACCACCCGCCGCTGGCCGCGCGACTCCTCCACCAGCACGAAGGGCCGGCCCGCCAGCTCCGGACACTCGATGACCTTGCGCTGCACCGGGAAGCGCGTGAAATGCAGATAGGCCCTGCGCATGGCGCCCTCAGTGCGCCGCCGAGACCAAGCCCGACGCCACCCGCAGCGAGGGCATCACCCCATCCCGTCCGCCCCGCGCGCCCTGATGGCCCAGCCCCTGGCGAGCCTGCCGCGCGGAGTTCGGCGTCGCGTCCCCATCCCGCCCGGACCGCTGGCCCTGGTGCCCCAGCCCATTGCGCGCCACCCACGGCGTCTCCCGCAGGAAGTCCGGCGTCGCGTCCGCGTCCACCGGCCCCACGTCCAGCACCCGCCCCCCGTCCTCGAGCCCCAGCTCCGGGTACAGCGCGCTCCACGGCAACACCGCCCGCGTCCCCGTGCCGCCGCGCCTGCTGCGCACCACCTCCACCGCCCAGCCCTCCGCCCCCTGGGACTCCGTCCGCAGCCGCGTCACCCCATCCGCCGGCGCCTCCGGCGAGGTGAGCAACAGCAGCAGCCCGCCGCCACGCTCCGCCGCGTCCGCCAGCTTGCGCGCCTCGGCCAGCCCCACCCGGAGCGGCCTCCCCGTGGCGCCCACCCCTCGCGTCAGGTCGAGCACCACGCACGCGAAGGCTCCGCTCCGGGCCAGCTGCACCGCCGCCCACACCCGCTGCTCGGGCGCCTTGGGCCGGACGAGGAGCAGCCGCTCCAAGTCCACGCCCTGCGCCGCCGCCGCCGGGGCATACAGCTCGCGCGGTCCATCCACCCACGCGCACAGCCGCGCCTCCTTGTGCGCGGACGCCACCGCGCTCAGCGCCAGGCTGGTCCGCCCGGAGGCCGCCTCACCGCACAGCTCCACCGCCTGCCCCAGCGGGAAGCCACCCGAGGGCAGCAGCGCGTCCACCGCCTCCATCCCCGTGCGCAACACCGCCAGGTAGCTGCGCGGCGCCGCCTGCAACTGGCGGATGCGCTCGCGAAGCTGCTCGACCACCGCGCCGCCACTGCGCTGCTCCGCCACCGCGCTCATCTCGCCTCCTCGCCAGGACCCGACACACCGAACGCACGCCTGCACGACGGTTCAGTATGCTCACGGGTCTGACGTGCGCCCGCACAGGACGCACGGCGATGGGCACGGCGACACGACGTGGTGGCTTGGATCCACCGGGGCGACGCCAGGGTTTTCGCGCCCCTGGGCGTCACCCCTCCGGCGGACCTAGCCGGCGCAGATGACCTTCACCTCGACCTTCTGGTCATCCGCGCGGCGCAGGCAGCTGCCGCCGAAGTAGATCCGCGCGGGGCGGTCCGCTCCGGACGGCTCGTAGCTCAGGTCCCCGGCGGCCACCGAGCAGCTCTCCACCGAGCCCCCGGCGCGGGTGATCTCCACCCGGGCCAGCCGCGGATCCGGCAGGTTCACCACGTCCAGGCTCTGCGCCACCGCCGCCAGCTCCGCGATGTGCAAGAGCGTGTCCCGGTAGTTGTCCCGGCAGATGGAGTCCAGGTTGTCGAAGGTCGAGTCGAACTTCTCCGACATCGCCCGATGCCGGTAGCCCGGCCCATAGGACGTGGGACAATCCGCGTTGCGCACGTACGTGCCCTGCGGCGTCACGTCCTGGATCAGCTCCGCCCGCTTGTCGCTCAGCGCCACCGGGCCCACCGTGGCCCACAGCACCTCCCGACGTCCGCCCTTGGAGTCGCGCAGGTTCTTGAAGGCCTCCGCATACTCCTCCACCGACGTCAGCAGCGCCGCGCCCTCGTGGCACTTGTCCACCGACGTGTCGTCCGTGACGATGACCGGCGGCGGCCGCGCGGTGGAGCTGCAGTCCTCCTCGTCCGTCACCACCACGACGAGCAGCCGCGCGCCGTCCCGCAGGAAGCCTCCGTTCCCACCCTCGGCGATGGAGGTGGTGGTCAGGGGCTCGGAGACCGCCAGTCGGGCGGCCTCGAAGGGGGTCTCCTGCCCGCTGCCCCCCGTCCCCTGCTTCACCAGCAACCGGAAGCGCTCCAGCAGGTTCGGATCCGAGCTCTCGACGAAGCGGTCCTCCGACGCGCTCCCGTCCGCCGCGGGCACCTTCTGCAAGAGCCCCGACTCCCTCGGATACTCCGAGTAGAACTCCCGACCCTGGGTGAAGACGCGGCGGTACACGGAGGTGGTGATCACTCCCACGCGGAAGTCCTGCGTGACGCCGCCGCCCTCGCGCAGGCCCTGGATGAAGGCGGGCAATTCGGTGGCGATTCCGGCCTGCTCCTCGGCCATGGAGCCGGAGTTGTCGATGACGAAGAGGATGTCCGTCTTCTGCGGGGCCACCACCGGGGATTCGCTCTGACACTTGCCCGGCAAGGTGGATCCGGCTTCGTCGACAGGCGACGTACAGGACGCCACCCAGAGGGCCGGCAACAGGAGCAGGGGGGCACGGGTTCTGGACTTCATGGCGTCCTCCTGAGGGGGAAAGCGGCGCACCCGGGCGGTGCGTCGCATCGAGGCTGGGGGGGCAAGCATGCCCCACCCCCGGCCCGGACGCGAGACAAGGACGCAGCGTCTGGCATCCGACTTGAGCGTGGAAAATCGTACACGGCGTTTGCCACAGCCGTTTTGGTTGTTACGTTGGTTCATCTGCCGCAGAAAACCGACAGATGTTCACCGGCCTGGCCGCTCGTAGGGCCGGGCTTGAAGAAGGAAGAGGCCGAACTTCATGTCCGATGAGAAGAAGAAGGGCACCGCCGCGAGCGCAATGCCCACCGCGATGGCCCCTCCCGGGCTCATCAACAAGGAAGACATCCCGCAGGTGCTGCCGATCCTGCCCCTGCGGAACAGCGTCTTCTTTCCCGGCGGCGTGCTCCCGCTGGCCGTCGGCCGTCAGAAGACCATTGCCCTGATCAAGGACGCGGTGCGCGACGACCAGGTCATCGGTGTCGTCACGCAGCGCCGCGCCGAGGAAGAGGATCCGGGCGCCGCCGACCTCTACACCATGGGGACGGTCGCCCGTATCGTGAAGCTTCTGAAGATGGGCGAGGACAACTACTCGCTCGTCGTGCAGGGACTCGCCCGCTTCCGCGTCGTGGAGCTGGTGCAGGAGGCCCCGTACCTCAAGGCCCGCGTCGACGCGGTGGAGGACAAGACCTCCGCCGAGAACGTCGAGGTCGAGGCCCTGGGCATCAACCTCAAGAAGCTGGCGCGCGAGGTCATCGAGCTGATGCCCGAGCTGCCGGCCGCCGCCACGGAGCTGGTGGAGAGCATCACCCACCCCGGTCACCTGGCTGACCTCATCGCCGCCAACGTGGACGTGCCGATCGAGGAGAAGCAGGCCGTCCTGGAGACGGTGGACCTCAAGGCGCGGATGAAGCTCGTGCTCGAGCTGCTCAACCGCAAGCGCGAGATCCTCAAGCTCTCCAACAAGATCGACTCCGCCGTGAAGGGCGAGATGTCGAAGACGCAGCGCGAGTACTACCTGCGCCAGCAGCTCAAGGCGATCAAGGAAGAGCTCGGCGAGATGGGCGAGGAGGAGGAGGAGCTCGACGAGCTCCAGGAGCGCCTGAAGAAGGCCGCCCTGCCTCCCGACGTGGAGAAGGTCGCGAACAAGGAGCTCAACCGCCTGAAGACGATTCCGGCGGCGTCGAGCGAGTACACCGTCGCGCGCACCTACCTGGATTGGATCGCGGATCTGCCGTGGTCGAAGCTGTCCGAGGACAACCTCGACATCGAGAACGCGCGCCAGCAGCTCGACAAGGATCACTTCGGCATCAAGAAGGTGAAGAAGCGCATCCTGGAGTACCTGGCCGTCCGCAAGCTGAAGAACGACATGCGCGGGCCCATCCTGTGCCTCGTCGGTCCCCCGGGCGTCGGCAAGACGTCGCTGGGTCAGAGCGTGGCCAAGGCCACGGGCCGCAAGTTCGTGCGCCTGTCCCTGGGCGGCGTGCGTGACGAGGCGGAGATCCGCGGCCACCGGCGCACGTACGTCGGCGCGCTGCCCGGCCGCTTCATCCAGAGCATGAAGAAGGCCGGCACGAAGAACCCGGTCATGATGCTCGACGAAATCGACAAGCTCGGCGCCGACTTCCGTGGCGACCCGAGCGCGGCGCTCCTCGAGGTGCTGGATCCGGAGCAGAACAACACGTTCAGCGACCACTACCTCGACGTGCCGTTCGACCTGTCGAAGGTGATGTTCGTCGCCACGGCGAACCAGCTGGATCCCATCCCCGGTCCGCTCCGCGACCGCATGGAGATCATCGAGCTGTCGGGTTACACCTTCGAGGAGAAGCAGAGCATCGCGCGCATCCACCTGGTGCCCAAGCAGCTCAAGGAGCACGGGCTCAACCCGGACCACATCGAGATCACCGATGAGGCGCTGCTGACGCTGACCACCTCGTACACCCGCGAGGCGGGCGTGCGTAACCTCGAGCGGCGCATCGCGGACATCTGCCGCGCGGTGGCGGTGGAGGTCGCGGGTGGGAAGCTGGACAAGCAGACCATCAACGCCGAGCGCGTGAAGGAGATCCTCGGGCCCGAGATGTTCTACTCGGAGGTCGCGGAGCGCACGGAGGTTCCGGGCGTGGCCACGGGTCTGGCCTGGACGGCGGCCGGCGGCGATCTGCTCTTCATCGAGGCGACGAAGATGGCGGGCAAGGGCGGCATGACGCTCACCGGCCAGCTCGGCGACGTGATGAAGGAGAGCGCGACGGCGGCGCTGAGCTACCTGCGCAGCAAGTCCGAGTCGTTGGGCATCAGCTCCAACTTCCTGGAGAAGACGGACATCCACCTGCACTTCCCGGCGGGCTCCATCCCCAAGGATGGTCCTTCCGCGGGCGTCACCATCCTGACGGCGCTCACCAGCCTGCTCACGGGCATCCGGGTGCGGCACGACACGGCGATGACGGGCGAGGCCACGCTGCGTGGCCTGGTGCTGCCGGTCGGCGGCATCAAGGAGAAGGTGCTGGCGGCCCACCGCGCGGGCATCAAGCGGGTCATCCTGCCCGAGCGTTGCCGCAAGGACCTGATCGACGTGCCGGACCAGGCGAAGAACGAGCTGGAGTTCATCTTCGTCAGCCAGATGGACGAGGTCCTGAAGGCCGCGCTGGAGACGTCGCCGTTCAAGTCGTCGGCGGGGACTCCGGGTGGCGAGCCGGGCAAGGAGGCCTCGCTGCCTCCTGCGTCCACCGAGCCCGGGGCGCCCGAGGTCCGCGCGTAACGCGAGGCGGACTTCAGCGACTCGAAGCCTGACGCGGGCAGGTTCCTCCATGAGGGACCTGCCCGTTGTCTTTGCGGGGTGCCCTCCCCTGCTTTCAGTGCCGGGTCCGAGGGACGTCTTCCTCGTCCGGGCCCGCGAGCCGCTGGGACAAGAGGCCGAGCAGCTCCTTCGTGGAGAGCCGCCCGGCGCCGTCCTTGCCCTCGAGCACGTCCGCGACGAGCGCGCGCTTGTGCTCGTGGAGCGACAGCATCTGCTCCTCGATGGTGCCTCGCGCCACCAGGCGGTAGACGGTGACGGGGCGCTCCTGGCCGATGCGGTGCGCGCGGTCCGACGCCTGATCCTCCACGGCCGGGTTCCACCACGGGTCCAGGTGGATGACGGTGTTGGCGGCGGTGAGGTTGAGGCCGAAGCCGCCGGCCTTGAGCGAGATGAGGAACAGGGGCGCGGTGCCGTCCTGGAAGGAGCGCACGGCCTGCTCGCGGGCCTTGGGCGTGGACGAGCCGTCCAGGTAGTCGTAGCGGATGCCACGCGCGTCCAGCACCTCGCGCACCAGGGCCAGGTGTGAGGTGAACTGGCTGAAGACGAGCGCGCGGTGGCCCTCGGCGCGGAGCTCCTCGACGAGCTCCATGAAGCGCTCCAGCTTGGAGGACTCCACGCGGGACTCAGCGTCGTAGAGGCGCGGGTGCGAGGCCAGCAGGCGCAGTCGGGTGAGCGCGGCGAGCACCTCGAAGCGGCGCTCCAGCTCGCGCGACTGCCGCTCGCGCAGCACCTCCGGGGCGGACTCCAGCGAGGAGAGCGCCGCCAACCGCGCGTCCTCGTACATGGTCCACTCCTGGGTGGAGAGGACGACGGGCACGCGGATGTCCGTGCGCGGCGGCAGCTGCGCCTCCACCTGGGCCTTGGTGCGGCGCAGGAGGAAGGGTTGCAGCACCCTCGCCAGCGCGGGCGCCGCGGTGGGGTCCACCCTGCGCTCGATGGGAATCGCGAAGCGCGTGCGGAAGGCGTCGTGGCTGCCGAGCAGCCCGGGGAAGACGAGCGAGAAGACACTCCACAGCTCGCCCAGGTGGTTCTCCAGCGGGGTGCCGGAGAGGGCGAACTTGAAGTCCGCCTGCAGCGCTCGCGCGGCGCGGAAGCGGTGCGTGCCCGCGTTCTTCAGGGCCTGGGCCTCGTCGAAGACGAGCGTGGCGAAGCGCAGCTCGGACAGCCGGCCGATGTCGCGCGTCAAGAGGCCATAGCTCAGCACGAGCACGTCGCGAGGCCCCAGCCGCTCGAGCAGCCCGCCCCGGTCCGCGGCCTCGGAGAAGAGGCGCATCTTCAGCGACGGCGCGAAGCGCTTCGCCTCGTCCATCCAGTTGAAGGCCACGGAGGTGGGCGCTAGCACCAGCGCGGGCCCCAGCTTCGAGCGCTCCAGCAGCACGGCCAGCGCCTGCACCGTCTTGCCCAGACCCATGTCGTCCGCGAGCACGGCGCCCGCGCCCCACGACGCCAGCCGGGTGAGCCAGCGGAAGCCCTCGACCTGGTAGTCGCGCAGGTCCGTCTTCAGCGTGGCGGGGACCTTCGGCTTCAGCTCCCGGGCGGCGAAGATGCGCTCGACGAGTCCCCTCCACGTCGCGTCCGCGTCCAGCGTCGCGCCCGCGCTGCCCAGGGCGGACAGCGACTCCGCCGCGGCCGGGCCCACTTCCAGTCCGTGGCGCGACAGGTGGGCGTGGTCCGCCAGGCGCTCCAGGTGCTGCCGCAGCGCCTCCTCGACCTCCACGTAGGTCTGGTCCTTCACCTGGACGAAGCGCTCCTTGCGACGCGCGGCGTCCAGCAGGCGCGCCATCTCCACGCGCTCGCCTTGCACCGACAGACCTCCGAGCACGCCGAACCAGTCGCGCTTGCGCTCCACCGTGATTCGCAGCGCGCTCGCGCCGTGAGAGCCCACGAGGCGCAGCGGTGAGCCACCCCACTCCAGCTCCGGCGGCGACTCCAGGGACTGACACGCGGACAAGAGCCCGAGCGCGCCCTGGACGTTCGGGAACGAGAAACTGAACGGCAGCGCCTGCGCCTCCGCGGCGGCGAGAGGCAGACTCACCTGGAGCGCGTGTGCCACCGCGAGCTCCTTCACGAAGTCGCGCACCGTGTGGACGGGCTCCAGGCCCCGGCGCAGGTACACGTCCCGCGGCCCCTCGCCGGGGATGAAGCTGATGCTGTCCGGGAGCGCCCGCACGCGCAGCTCCACGCGCACCGCGCTGCCAGGCTCGAGTTCGAAGCGCAGCACCGGGAGCTGGAGCGAAGGCAGCTTCTCGCCCATGACGCCGCGAGGCATCGCCACCGGCAGGCGCACCGAGAGCTTCGCCAGCTTCTCCAGCAGCACGCCGTGGCTCTCGGGTGGGAAGACGTTGCCGTGGCGCTGGAGCACGGAGACGAGCGCCCGGACCTCCGGCCCCGCGTCCAGCACGGTGAGCCTGCGCGCGCCCTCGTCCCAGAGGAAGAGGGCCTCCTCCGGCTTCGAGCGGCGCACGCGGTCCACCATGGACGCGGGCAGGCTCGCGCCATCCACGCCCGCGGAGACGACGACGGTGCCGCCCCGCTCCGCCGCGACGATGCCCACCTTGGCGCGGTCCACCTGGACCAGCAGGTCCTGCGTCCCCTCCTGGTACAGCCGGGGATGGTCCACCAGCTCCAGCAGCAGCGCGCGCGAGGCCGGCGCGTCGCCATCCGGCAGCAGCGACGCGAGACGCGCGTCGAGCGAGGAGAGCTGCGAGCCATGCTCCTGGAGGAGCTTGCGGCGGCTCACCTTGGCCCCCGTGGAGCGCTGGCCCTTCTTGTTGCGCCGGTGCACGTACGGGTGGACCTCCACGCCGTAGCCCTCGATGACGTCGACGCGCCAGGAGACCTCCACCGCCGCGCCGCTGCCCGTCCCTTCGTCGAGCGCGCGCTCCAGCGCCCTCAGCGTGCGGTCCCAACCCGGTCGCACCAGCTCCTCGAGTGTCTCGCCGAAGCCCTCGGTCCAGGGCTGGTTCAGCCACAAGAGCACCGTGTCGATGGCGGCGACGAGGTGGACACACGGCGGCGCGCCACAGGTGCAGTCACCCTGCGCAACGGAGGGCGTGAAGGTCAGCCGGGCCTCGGGGAGGATGAAGCCCATCTGCGAGCCGTAGGGCAGCTCCGAGCAGCGCGTCTCACGGAAGCGGAAGCCGGGGAGCTCGGCGTCGTGTTGGAGCGACTCCAGTTGCAGCGCGTGCAAGGGACGCGAGGCCACGGTGGCGGGCGCGCGGGAGCGCAGGTCCAACAACAGGCCATGGACGCGGTGCGTGCGCGAGTCCTCGGGAGGCGCCAGTCGCGCGGCGAGCGAGGCGTGGGTCTCCTCCGCCTGCTTGCGCTCCTGTTCGACGAAGCGCCACGCGAGCCGGGGCAGCAGCTCCTTCATCTTCGGCGACGGCAGGGACTCCTGCGTCCAGCGAGTACGGCCCTCCTCGTTGAGCATCTCCACCAGCCGGCGGCGAGCCATCGCGGGGCGGGACTGCGGCAGCAGCGCGGGGTCCACGTAGGGCGACAGCACCGTGAGACTCAGGCGGGACAGGTGCTCGACGCCGTGCTCGCGCAACCAGGAGCGCAGGGCGCCTTCCGTGGCGAAGTGTGGGACAGCGGAGGAATCGGGCTGCGGGCGCTCCACGGACATGGCTCCCCGCTTCTTCGCGATGCGCGACGGAAACGCAAGCGCGACGACATGGCGGCCGGGCAGGCGGGCTCCTCACACGGGCTTCCGCTTTCCCGTCATTCCGGGTCACACTGCGGAACGACGCTCGTTCGCCAGGCGTCGAACCTGCCATGCCGACATCCGCCGCTGGAGTGTGGGGACTGGGAGTCTTGCTGCTCACGGGCACCGCCTGCATGCGCGCCTCGAGCGACGTCGCCCCCGATGCCTCGACGCACGCGGCCCGCTCCCCAGCCGAAGCGCCGGAGCGGAGCGCGCTCCCCGTCGACCCGAGCGCCATCCGGGAGTCCGTGGAGGGCACGAGGGGCTCCCTTCCCCACGCGCCGATGCGCGCACCGGAGACGGTGGTCGAGCCACCCTCGAGTCCGCGGGCGCCCGAAACCCGGGGCGAGGCTGGGACGCCGCCTCCCTCCGCGAGGTGGCCCGCGCCGGGCGCCACCTTGACGCTCGTCCCCGCGAGCGTGCCCAAGGGCTTCGCGCGACGTCGGGTGTACCTGGACGCGGGGCATGGCGCCGAGGGGAACACGGGCAACCGCTCCGTCACCTGCGAGGACGAGGAGGTCTTCACGTTGCGCGTGGCGCGGGACCTGGCGCGGCGGCTCGTGGCCACGGGGCACTTCGAGGTGCGCATCAGCCGTGAGCCAGGACAGCGGGTGCCGTACGCGAACCGGCTCGCCGATGCGGAGCGTTGGGGCGCGCACGTGTTCGTGAGCCTGCACTCGGACTCGCGAGGCACGTCGCAGCCGTGGGCGCCCGCCGAAGGACAGGCGTGCAACCGGCAGGACACGACGCCTGGCTTCAGCGTGCTCTGGTCCGAGGATGCGCCCGCGCCACTCCAGGGGCGCCGCGCGGAGCTCGCGCGAGCGCTGGCGCGGAACCTGTCGCGCGGAGGGTTCCTCCACTACGACGGCGTGGACTACGTGGGCCTCTACGCCACCGACACCGCGCAGCCCGGCGTCTTCGTGTCCCGTGAGCCCTCACACCGGCAGATCTTCGTCCTGCGCAAGCCGACGATGCCCTCGGTCATCGTGGAGACGCACCACGCGCTCGACTTCGAGGAGGCCGCGCGCTGGCGCGAGGAGCGCACGTTGGAGGTCTTCGCCACGGCGATGACCCAGGGGCTCGTGGAGTCCTTCGCGCCCGCTCCGCCCACGCACGTGTCGACGCAGCAACCCTGAGCCGCACGGCAGCGAAACTGCTCATGGGGCAGGCGCGCAGGCGCCGCTCGATGCGATTCGCACTTGCCCTTTTATTAACCAGATGGTTATTTTAACGACAGGTTAACCAAGCCATGACGACCGACCCACTCAGCGCCACCTTCGCCGCACTGGCGGACCCGACCCGCCGCGCGATCCTCGCGCGACTCTCGAAGGGGGAGACCTCCGTCACGGAGCTCGCACAGCCCTTCGACATGAGCCTCCCCGCCGTGACGAAGCACCTCAAGGTGCTCGAGCGCGCGGGGCTGATTACGCGGAGCCGCGAGGCCCAGTGGCGCCCCTGCCGACTCGCACCGAAGCCACTGAAGGTCGCGAATGACTGGCTCGAGGACTATCGCGAGTTCTGGGAGGCCAGCCTCGACCGACTCGAGGACTACCTCGCCGATGTCCAGGGGCAGCAGCGCCCGACGCGCGCCCGCAAGGTTCCAACCCCGAAGAAGTAGGAACGAGGAGCACACCCATGAACGCAGCGCTCGACCTCAACGAACTCGCGAAGCGGCAGCTGGAGCTCTCGCGGCTCATCAACGCCCCACGCGCCCTGGTCTTCCAGGCGTTCACCGACGCGGAGATGATCTCCCATTGGTGGGGGCCGAATGGCTTCCGCACGACCACGGTGAGCAAGGAGGTGCGTCCGGGTGGCGCGTGGAGGTTCACCATGCACGGGCCCGATGGCACCGACTACGCGAACCACATCGTCTACACGAAGGTCGTCCCCAACGAGCGGCTCGAGTGGGATCACGGCACGAAGGAAGGCGAGGTGCTGTTCAAGGCCGTCGTCACCTTCCAGGATGAGGCGGGGAAGACGCGCGTCACGATGCAGCACACGCTGCCCACCGTCGAAGCACGCGAGCAGGCGGCGAAGTACGCCATCGAAGGTGGCCAGCAGACGCTCGCGCGGCTCGAGCAGCACCTCGCGACGAGGCAATAGGCACTCGTCGCCAGGTACCGCGCGCGAGTGCCCATGCCGAGGGGACGAGGCACTGAGGATGCTCAGGCGCCTTTGTTCCGTTCGTCGTCCCGCAGAGGGAAGGGCCCGGAGACGTGCTTCACGATTCGCGCGGCCAGGGCCTGGACGTGCGGAGCGTGCAGCAGGCTGTAGTGGGTACCCGGGACGTCCTCGACCTCGAGCTTCTCCTGGGCCACGAAGCGAGACCATCCGTGGGTCGGCTCCACCGAGCGCTCCCGCTTCGCGTCCTTCGCGCGCAGCAACAACACAGAGCCTCCGTAGTTCCCTGGACGGAACGTGGACAGGACCCGGAGGTTCGCTCGGGTCACGTCGCGCCAGGCTCGGAGGTCCGCGTCCTGGAGCTCGCGGGGAAGCCACCCGGACTCCCGTGCATGCGCGATGACGCGCGTGAGCTGCTCGTCTTCGGAGAGCCCCGCGAGTGACTCGGGCCGGAGCGTCGACTCGACTCCCGCCGTCCGGGCGAGGTCCATCGCCATCCCCGCGAGGAGCAGCGCATCGTCGGGTCCTTGCGTGAGCAATTCATCCGTGGACGCGAAGCTGTCGAGGAGCACGAGCTTCTCGACACGCTGTCCCTGACGCTCGAGTTCACGCGCCATTTCGAAGGCCACGACGCCGCCCATGGACCAGCCCCCGAGCACATAGGGGCCCTCCGGCTGCACGGTTCTCATGGCGGCCACGTATCGCCGCACGAGCGCGTCCATGTGTTCGAGGGGTGGCTCGATGCCGTCGAGCCCCGGCGACTGGAAGGCGTAGACCGGTCGGTCCGTGCCCATCCACCGCGAGAGCAACCGGTAGGGCCCCACGGCTCCGCCGACTGCGTGAACGAGGAACACCGGCGTGCCCGTACCCTCGGACTGCAACGTCACGCAGTCTCGGGCGGGACTGTCACCGCGGGAGACTTCGAGCCATGACGCGAGTTGTTCGACCGTGGGGGCCTCGAAGAGTGCGCGCAGTGGGAGGTCGATACCGGTGAGTGCGCGCACTCGCGCCACCACCTGCGTCGCCAGCAGCGAGTGCCCTCCCAGCTCGAAGAAGTCGTCCTTCCTCCCGACTCGCTTCGCTCCCAGCACCTCGCTGAACACCTCCGCC